>JBBQHT010000512.1:0-1500 GCA_038324235.1 Acidimicrobiales bacterium | reverse complement strand
GTTCGACCGGTGCTTCGGGACCTACACGCCCGAGGCCGCGGAGGAGCCACCCGTGTACGGGCTCACCCACCCGGTCACGGCGACGAATCCGCTCGTCCTCGTGGCCGGTGGCTACCCCGCCCTGGTCCACGACCTACGCCTGGCCGACACGACGAGCCAGCGACTCTTGTTGTGCCTTGCCGCACCGGCATGAGCGGCTCGGCCGGTCGAGGATCGCAGCGGGGTGATCGCCTGCCGCCGCGGTGGGGGGCTGGGTCGCCGTGTCCGAGGTCTGTGGCGGAACGTGGCCGGGTAGAGCGCCACCCATGGTCACTCCCCTCGAAGACGCGCTCGTGCACGTCCACCGCTTCTCGTTCACCCCGGCCTTCCGCGCCGCCGCGTTGCCGTTCGGCGTGGTGCCCGGCAACTGCCGCGTCGAGCTGATCGGCCCGCACCTGTCAGTCCACTTCGGGCCGTGGACGGTGTCGACGCCCCTGACCAACGTGAAGCACGCCACGGTGACCGGTCCGTACGCGTGGGCGAAGGTCATCGGCCCGGCCCACCTGTCGATGGTCGACCGCGGCCTCACCTTCGCCTCCAACCCGCACGTCGGCGTGTGCATCGGCTTCGTCGAACCCGTGACGGGCATCGAACCGTGGGGCCTGCTGCGCCACCCCGGTCTCACCGTCACGGTCGCCGACCCGGACCGCCTGGTGGAAGACATCACCGCGGCGATCGCCAACGTGGACGACCTCGAGCGGGACGAGCGGGCCGTGCTCGCAGGCCAGACCGCCGCCGAGCTGCGTGCGCTCGCCCGCGGCCTCGGCCTCGCCGGCGTGTCGGCCCGCAAGAAGGCCGACCTCATCGACGAGATCCTGCACCACGAGACCCTCGCCGCCGAAGCCCTGCGGACCGAGATCGACGAGCGGGGAAGCGTGGCATGACCGCCGCCCACCGCCTCGAACCGGACCAGACCGACGAGGCTCAGCCGGTCCCCACCCCGGCGACACGACCGCACCGCCTGCTGGCCGCGGCGGCCTTCGGGGGCAGCGTCGCCGCAGTCGCCGTGATCGGCAGCCGGTTCGGACCGCGGGGAGACGTCGGTCGGTGGTACCGCAAGCTCCACAAGCCCCCGTTCCAACCGCCGCCCGCCGCCTTCGCCCCCGTGTGGAGCGTGCTGTACGCCACCATCGCGGTGTCGGGCTACCGGCTGTGGGCTGCGCCGGACCACCCGCTCCGCCGACCTGCCCTCGCGCTGTGGGGCGCCCAGCTCGCCGCCAACGGCGCCTGGACGCCCACGTTCTTCGGGGCCCGGCGCCCGACCGCCGCGCTGGCGGTGCTCGGCACCCAGCTCGCCAGCACGATCGCCTACACGGCGGTGGCGGCGCCCGTCGACGGCCCGGCGTCGGCCCTCATGGCGCCGTACCTCGCCTGGAGCGGCTTCGCCGGCGCGCTCAACGAGGAGATCGTGCGGCGCAACCCCGGCGCGTGACGCCAACCTGAGCCCCTATGGCAGCTCAC
>JBBQHT010000511.1:0-1546 GCA_038324235.1 Acidimicrobiales bacterium | reverse complement strand
GTGCTCGCGGAGCGCCCCCGCAAGGCGTGGGCCGATGGCCGTCAGCAGTTCGTCACCGAAGCGGTGGCCGAGCGTGTCGTTGATGACCCGGAACCGGTCCAGGTCGATCAGCAGGAGTGCGACTCGGCGTCCTCGACCGAGCGAATCGGTCAGCGCCACCCCGGCCGCGGCTTCCAGCGCACCCCGGTTCGGAAGGCCGGTCAAGTGGTCGTGGCGGGTCAGTTCGAGGTTCGTGTCAAGCGTCTGGCGGATCTCGCCGCGCATGGCCTGGGTGGTGTCGACTACCAGGCGCAGCAAGACGAACCAGAGGAGAACGGAGCCGCCGATCACCGTCGCAACAACTGCTCCATGCCGGACCGGCGTCGCCCGGCACAGTGCCACGACCGCGAAGCCAAGCGCGCTGAAGCCGAGCAGGCTCACGACCGCATAGGCGCGGAGGAATCCGGTTCGCATGGTTCTCCCGCCAACGTCGGCATCCGGTGGCTGCGGCTTGATCGCAGCCCCGGGCGCGAGGTCGAACTCGTGCCGCTCCGAGCGGTCCTGCCAGACTCGGCGACGATGAGCACTCCTTCCCCGACGGCCCCAACCGACTTCAACATCGCCGCCGTGCACGAGGCGATCGCCGCCATCGCGCCGGACCGGACCTGTCTGGTGTGGCGTGACAAGCGCATGTCCTGGGCCGAGATGACCGAACGGACACGGCGCTTCGCCAACTACTTGATCAGTCGAGGGGTGGCGAACCCCGTGCAGCGGGAGTTCCTCGACGGCCACGAGGCTGGCCAGGACACGGTCGGCATCTACCTGCACAACGGCAACGAGTACCTCGAGTCCATGCTCGGCAGCTACAAGGCCCGTGTCGCACCATTCAACGTCAACTACCGCTACGTCGCCGACGAGCTTCGCTACCTGCTGAACGACAGCAAGTGCCGAATCGTCGTCTACCACTCGGCGTTCGCGCCGACCCTGGCCGAGGTGCTGCCCGACCTGCCCAGCGTCGACATCCTCATCCAGGTCGCAGACGACTCGGGAAATGCGTTGCTCCCGGGTGCGGTCGATTACGAGGAAGCGTTGGCGAGCGCATCGCCGGAGCGGCCGGAGGTGCAGGTGATGGGCGGCGACTGGTCGCCCGACGACCTCTACGTGCTCTACACGGGCGGCACGACGGGCATGCCGAAGGGCGTGCTGTGGCGCCAAGCGGACATCGCCGCGTCGGCCCTCGGGCTGCGCAACACGGCAACCGGGGCGGAGTGGACCGGTGTCGACGAGCTGCTCGCGTCGGTCGTTGGCTCGGCGCCATTGATCGTGCTGCCGGCCGCGCCGTTCATGCACGGCGCCGGCCAGTGGATCGCCTTCATGGCGTGGCACCGGGGTGGCACGTGTGTGATCCAGGACGTGGTGACACGGCTCGACCCGGTCGACCTGCTCAGCGTGTGCCAGCGCGAGGGCGTGCAGTTCCTGCAGATCGTCGGCGACGCGTTCGGTCGCCCGATCGTCGACGAGATCGAGCGGGCGGCGGCGGCCGGGACGCCCTACGACCTGTCGAAGC
>JBBQHT010000510.1:0-1551 GCA_038324235.1 Acidimicrobiales bacterium | reverse complement strand
GCCCGTGCGGCTGCGGGGCCGGCGTATCCCGTCGTCCTGTTCGATCTCGACGGGACCCTGACCGATCCGAAGGTCGGGATCACGCGAGGCGTGCAGCACGCGCTCGCCGGTCTCGGGATCCACGTCGATGATCCCGAGTCGCTGCTCGCGTACATCGGACCCCCCATCCAGGACGGGCTGCGCGTGCACCACGCCGTCCCCGCCGAGGAGATCGATCGGGGCGTGGCGCTGTACCGCGAGTACCTGGCGGCGGGCGGCCTGTACGAGAACGCGGTGATCCCCGGGATCCCGGACCTGCTCGCCACGTTGACCCACGCCGGGGCGATGCTCGCCGTCGCGACCTCCAAGCCGACCTCGCTGGCGATGCAGATCCTGGAGCACTTCGGACTGGCCGACCACTTCGTGTTCGTCGGCGGCGCCACCCTGGACGGCCGGCGCCGCGCCAAGGTCGACGTGATCGAGCACACCCTCGCGGTGCTCGGGGTGGCTGACGGGGCGGCGGCTCGGCGCGAGGTGGTCATCGTCGGTGATCGGGAGCACGACATCCTCGGTGCCCGCGCCGCGGGCATCGCCTCGATCGGGGTCCGCTGGGGATACGCGGACCCCGGCGAGCTCGAAGCCGCCGGGCCGACGGCCATCGTCGCCAGTGTGCCCGAGCTCGCACAGCGGCTCCTGCCCGAGCCGGGGTAGACGCCGGTTGCGCGGGACGGAGCAGGATCATGGGGCTACGGTGCCGGCATGAGCCTGATCGATTCCGTGTACCGGCCGCGGACCGACGAGCACGCGGCCGACGTGGACCGCGCCGAGGCGGCGCTCCTCGAGCCCGCGATGGCCGCCATCGTCGACCTCGTGCTCCGGTCCACCGACGACCCCGACATCTACGAGGCGGCTGCGGTCGACGGGCGCGTCCGCTTCCGCCGCCGCGCGGTGGGGACCGGGTGGGCGTTCGACGAGCTCGCCGTCGACGGACGGCACCCGCTTGCGGATCAGGCCACCGACCGTTTCGCCTCGCTCCCCGACGAGCTGGCCCACCCGCATCCCGATCGCCGCACGACGACGTACCCCAACGCCTACGAGCAGGTCGCGCAGCTCTTCGATGCGCCCGCCGCTCCCGACCTGGTGGCGATCCACACCGCGGCGCACAACTGGGCCGATCAGGGCGGTCATCTCGGCGAGCACGGCTCGATCGGGGTGGTGCAGGCCCGCGCCCCGTTCATCCTGGCCGGCGCCGGCGTCAAGGTCCGGGGCATCGTCCCCGAGGCCTGTCGGCTGATCGACGTGGCGCCCACGGTGCTCGCCCTCATGGGCGTCGAGCCCGGCCCCGGTGTGGGGCTGAACGGCACCCCGCGCGAGGATGCGCGGCTCCGCCGCCAGGACGGCGAGGTGCAGACCTCGCTCATCGACGCGGCTGCGCCGCCGCCCGCCCACGTCGTCGGGTTCCTGATCGATGGCACGAACCCGAACGTGCTCTACGACATGGCGGCGCGCGGCGAGGCCCCCAACATCGCCCGGTTGATGGCGATGGGCACCACGCTCGGGCACGGGGCGATG
>JBBQHT010000509.1:0-1568 GCA_038324235.1 Acidimicrobiales bacterium | reverse complement strand
CGTGGTGATCGCTCCGTTCATGACGACGGGATGGCCCAGCCGGATCGTGTGCCGGACCCGGCCGGTGAGTTTCCGGCCGGCCCAGGGAGTGTTGCGGGACTTGCTCGCGGACTGCTCCGCGTCGACCACCCAGCTGAGCTGCGGATCGATGACGCAGAGATTCGCCGGGTTCCCCACCGCGATGGGCAGGCCGTGGCCGAGCTGGTCCAGACCGGCGATGCGCGCCGGTTGCCAGGAGAGGCGCGCCAGGACGTCGGCGATGGAGAGCAGACCGGTCTCCACGAGTTCGGTGAGCGCGACGGCGAGCGCGGTCTCCACCCCGAGCATGCCCGGGGGCGCTTCCTCGAACGGCAACTCTTTCGACTGCGGCGTGTGCGGCGCGTGGTCGGTGGCGATGGCGTCGATGGTGCCGTCCACCAGCCCGGCGACGATCGCGTCACGGTCCGCCGCCGAGCGCAGCGGCGGGTTCATCTTGAACACCGGGTCGAAGGACGCACACTCGGCATCGGTGAGAGTGAAGTGCTGGGGCGACGCTTCCGCCGTGACGCGCAGGCCTTCGGCCTTCGCGCTGCGCACCAACTCCGTGGCGCCCGCCGTCGACATGTGGAGCACGTGGTAGCGGCCACCCGTGAGTCGGGCGAGCGCAATGTCGCGCGCCACGATGGTGACCTCGGCGGCCGCCGGCCGGCCGGGGATTCCGAGCCGGGCCGACCACTCGCCTTCGTGCATGTGCCCGCCGGCGACCAGCGCCGGATCCTCGGCGTGCTGAGCGATGACCGCGCCCGGGAGTGCGCGCGCGTATTCGAACGCCCGCCGCATCACGTTGGCATCGGCCACGCAGTCACCGTCGTCGGTGAAGATGCGCACGCCGAGTTCGTACAGCTCGCCCATCGGCGCGAGTTCGCGGCCTTCTCGACCTTTGGTGATGCACCCGGCGAACGTCACCTGACACGCCGCCCGCCGACCCTGCTCCAAGACCGCGGCGACGACCTTCGCATCGTCCAACGGCGGCGTGGTGTTCGGCATCGCGACCACCGCGGTGAACCCGCCGAGCGCCGCCGCCCGGGCACCGGACTGGATGTCCTCGGCATCTTCACGTCCCGGCTCGCGGAAGTGGACCTGGAGATCGACGAGCCCCGGCGCCACGATCGCGTCCGACGCGTCCAGCACCCGGGCACCGGCCGCAGCCAACTTCGAGCCGACATCGACGATGAAGCCGTCTCGGATCAGGACATCGACCTCACGCTCGCCGGTCTCGTCGACCGCTCGCCCGCCCTGGACCAGCACGTCGCCCGCCGGGTTCGCCGCCATCAGACCAAGCCTCCGGAACCGATGAGGTCGAAGAGCACGGCCATGCGCACCGCGACCCCGTTCGCCACCTGCTCGCGCACCAACGAACGCGGCCCGTCGACGACCTCGGTGGCGATCTCGGAGCCGCGAATCATCGGCCCCGGATGCATGACGAGCGCGTCCGGCTTCATCCGTTCGGCGCGGTCGGTGTTGAGTCCCCACCGCGTGTAGTACTCGCGCAGGCTCGGCAGGAGCGCCCGACCGATCCGTTCCTGCTG
>JBBQHT010000508.1:0-1571 GCA_038324235.1 Acidimicrobiales bacterium | reverse complement strand
CGGGGGCACGGTCACTCCGACGAGCACGATGCGCTCCCGGAAGGTGCGCTCGATGAGACCGCTGCTCTCCCCGCCGAAGTCGCCGAACGCACCGCGGTGCGATTCGGGATCCTCGTCGCCCTCGAGGTCGTCCCACGAGTCGGCCTCGTGGCCGTCATCATCTGCGCCCGCGCCCACACCGCCGCGACCGCTCAGGTCGGCATCGCCATCACCACGGGAGTGGTCCGGGTTGTCGTCGCCGTCGCCGTCGCCGAAGCCGCGCAGGTCGATGCGGCCCCAATCGTCGTCCGAGGGGACCACGGCAGTCGGGTCAGGTCGCTCGGCCGGATCGGAGGGAGGCGGGGGCGGGTGCGGCATCAGACGACCTGTCCGGCGATCTCGATGTGGGCCACGAAGGTCGCCGGACCGATCAGCGTGATCGAGCCGTCGTCCTCGAGGACCACCTCGGCGTCGCCACCGGGCATCGCCACCTGCACGCGCCGATCGACCAGGCCCCACCGGTGCGCCTCGAGCGTGGCGGCGCACGCCCCCGTTCCGCAGGCCTCGGTGATGCCGGCGCCCCGCTCCCAGACCCGCAGCGTCAGCCCGGACCGATCGGGCCGCGCCGTGATGTACTCCACGTTGACGCCCTGGGGGAACTGTCGCTCCAACCACGCCCCATCGGTCGTGAGGTCGATCGCCTCGAGCTCATCGGCGCTGGGGACAGCGATGACGAGGTGCGGGTTGCCCATGTCCACCGTGGCGAACCGCGCGGGCAGGAACTCCGCGACAGGATCAGGCACGTGGGGGCCGGGTCCGGGCACGCCCATGCCCACCTGCACCTGCACGGTCATCCCGCCCGGGACCGCGGGGCCGGCCGCGGGGAGTCGGCCGTTGCCGGATGCCGTGGGCGCGGGTCCGATGGTGAGGGCCCTCACGCCGGCGTCGGTGAGCGCGGTGACCGTGCCCTGCTCGAGCTCACGCGCCATGGCGACGGCCTGGCCGAGGCAGCGGATCCCGTTGCCGCTCATCTCGGCCCGGCTGCCGTCGGCGTTGAACAGGTGCATGACCACGTCGATGCCCTGGGCCGCCTGGGCCGCGGTCGGGGTGGCGCCGTGGATCAGGCCGTCGGCACCGAGGCCCCGGCGGCGATCGCACAGCGCGAGCGCGAGCGCGCCATCGACCACCAGACCGTCGCGCTGGTGGTCGTCGAGGGCGACGAGGAAGTCGTTGCCGAGGCCGTGGTGTTTGGTCAGGTGCACGGGAGCAGTCTCGCAGGTCGGGAGCCGGACGCGACCCGTCAGTGTTCCAGGTTGGGGCCGGCGCGCCGATCGACTTCTCGGGGTGCCGCCCAACCCTGACGAACACACCGGCGCGCCGCACGGGGACCGGCCCTGCGTCGCGTCGACCCGGCTCAGACCACCAGGGACCCAGCGGCGGTGGCCGTTGCGGCATCGACCCAGGCGATGCGCGGATCACGGCGGAACCACCGTTCCTGGCGTCGGGCGAACTGACGGGTGCGCGTGACCGCCCGCTCGACGGCGTCGTCGAGGGTCATCTCCCCCCGCACGTGGGCGAGCAGCTCGCGGTAC
>JBBQHT010000507.1:0-1579 GCA_038324235.1 Acidimicrobiales bacterium | reverse complement strand
CCCATGCTCGCCACGTAGTCGAGCTGGGCGGTGACGTCGGCGAAGGTGCCGTGCGCGCCCGGCTCGGCGGCCCACGAACGGGGGAACAGCTCGTACCAGGCCGAGAAGAGGGCCCGCTCCCGCTCGACGAGCACGTCGGCCTGCTTCGACGCTCCGGCGTCGGCGGTCTTGTACGACGCGTGGACGACGCCGGCGACCGCTGGTCGCTCATCGGAACCCCGGTCCGTCATCGGAGCGGTGCCGCCGGCGCGGAGTTCGGCCGCGGCCGCGACGAGCAGGTTGCGGTCGTCACGCGCGTTGCGCGGCAGGCGGGCCGCCGCCGCGTCGAGCAAGGCCACCCCCTCAAGCAGCTCCGAGTCGATCTCCAACCCGGCTTCGAGCTTGCGCGAGGTCGAGTCGCACCACGAGCCCCAGTGGTCGACCCAGGCGAGGACCCGGAACCGATGGGCGCCTTCGCTCCGAGGGACGAACGTCGCTTCCCAGTGATCGAGTCCCGCGTTGGTGGCGACCATCGGCACCAGGGTCGGCTGCCGCGCGCCCGGTTCGGTGTGGGCCACGACGCAGAACAGGCGGTCGTGGCCCTCGGCGAAGATCACCGCCCCGACGGTCACGGGCTCGCCCACCACGCGCTTGACGGGCCAACGGCCGCCGTCGAGCACCGGGCTGACCTCCTCGATCACGAGGCGCGACGGCGGTGCGGTGCGGGTGGGTGCAGACGAGGCCATAGGCCCGTCTTTCTACCCGCTCGGGCCTTCGGTCACTGCGCGGTCTGGGCCTGATACGAGTTGTTGGCGACCTTCTCGGACCCGGCGTTCACGACCTCGAAGTCGCTCCCCTTGATGCTGCCCAGGGTCGCGAGCTTGCTGTTGTCCCACCGCGGGTCGGGCACGCCGCTCATGTACCAGGCCGACCCGTTGTCGGCGATGACGCCGCCATAGGTCTTGAGCGCCACGATGATCGGCCGCACTGCAGGATCGAACGACGCCTCGTTGACCGTCGACTTCAGCCGCAACCACGTCCCCATCGGCGGGTATGCCGCGCCCCCGGAGCCCGCTTTGTGGCTCGCCGGCCACACGTAGGAGCCGGCAGTGGCCGGCACGGTCATGCGGATCGCGTGGAGCACCTTGCCGGCGGCCACCTCTTCGTAGCGCACCAGTCCGGGCAGCACCTGCAGGCCCGCCGCGTCCGATGAGGTGAACCCGGCCGTGCGCATGACGTTGGAGCGCATGTCCCACGTCGCACCCGACCCCGCCGTCACCCCGGCGCTCCAGCCGCTGGGTCCGGGGTGCGCGTCCCAGAGCTCGTAGAGGCGGCAGTTGTCCTTGTCGACGATGAGGATGTGACGATCACCAGTCGCGGATGCGCCGCCCTCGACGTGCGGGTTCGCCGGGATCGGGTACCCCACCGCGTCGCTCTCGTCGGCGTAGTCGAACGTGACGTTGACCTTGGCCTGGGTGCCCGGAACCACGTCATAGGGGATGCCGATCGGCTGACCGAGGTAGAGACCCGACCCGAAGTCGGCCTTGAGGCTCTTGGTGGCCCCGATCGTGGCGACCCAGGTGCCCGACGAGGTGTGCAC
>JBBQHT010000506.1:0-1584 GCA_038324235.1 Acidimicrobiales bacterium | reverse complement strand
GGATCGAAAACGGCATAGGCGGCGACGACGTCGAGAGCGGCGGCGAACGGGCGGATCGTCGTACTCCACACCGCCGGACCCTGCCGTGTTGCGGCTCGAACCGTCCACTGGCCTTCCCCAGGGAGCGCTGGAGCGACAACGGGCGCCAACGGTGCCGGCGCCGACCGGGCAGTGACCACCGCCGGCGCGACCGACGGCATCGTCGTGGTTGACCGACCGGCCACCGGCACCGTGACCGGTGAGGTCGACGTCGAGGCGGGCGTGCTCCCCGCTGACGCGCCGGCTCGCGCTACCGAGTCAGTGCCTTGGGCGACGGCCGACGCCTGCCGCCTCGCGCTAGTTCTAGTGCATCCGGCACCGCCGATCAGGACGAGCAACACGGCGAGCCCGCACCGCCATTGAGGCACCACCGGCCGCGATCGCTGACGGCTGAGCATGACGGCCAGTGTGATGCAGCGGGGTCACGTTTCTCGGTCATGTCGAACATTCAGGCCATCGGCGGCGCAATGCGACGCTCGCCACCTCCTGCCCATCGAGCGGTTCAGGCCGCGACCGCCTCCCAGTTCAGCTCACCGGTGTAGCGGTGGGTGATCGTTCCCGTGTCGTCCATTGCCAGCAGGTACAGCCAGCCGTTGTCCACCAGATCCCGCACGCTGTCGTGCTTGGCCAGGACGTTGTTCATGGCGTCGATCGGCGCTTCGATGACGACGTTCAAGCGCAGTGGCTCGTGCTGGTATCGCTCACCATCGTGGACCGACTGCCAGGGCAGACCGACCCTCAGGTCCCCGCCGTTGCCTTCGAGTACACCGAGGCGGCCGACCACGTTGTGCAGGGTCTTGTTCCCTGATCCGAACAACCGGTTCTCAACCGTCGAGGCGTAGTACTGCAGGCTGATCCAACTGGCGACGACCACTGGAGCGGTCATCACCAGTTCCAACACCCCGAAGCCCTCATCGGCGCGCCAGTCGTACGAGTGCAGGAACGACCGGCCGGCCTGATCGATGCCGGCGCTGCGGTAGCGAGGGGCGACCACGAAGGCACTACAGCCGGCGAGACCCCACTCGGGTCGGACCTGGGCCCAGTCCTTGCTTCGAGCGATCACCTGCCGGTCGAGCTTCGCCCCGGGGCCAATGCCCATGCGCCGGGCCCGCTCGGCGCGAGTCAGCGCTCCGGCCTCGGCGAGCCGTCGTTCCAACACGCGGAGCTCCTCGGCGTGTCCGGCGGGAGCGAGCGACCGATCGAAGATGTCGACCTCATCGGTCGTGGTGTTGTGCTGGCCTGCCACGAACCAGGTGTCGGCCGGAATCTCGATGCCCTTGGGCACCAAGGCGGCGCGAACGGCGCTGTCGTTGAGGACGGCGGCGGCGACTCGTGCGTTCGCTTCGCCGGCATGACCACCACACGCCCCGCAGTCCAAGCCGGTGTCATACGGGTTGTTCGTGGTGGTCGCGCCGTGGCCGGCGATCAGCACCAGCCGGCCGAATCCGCTGGTGAGCGACATGGCCCGAAGCACGGCTTCGGCAGACTGGATCCGGGCCTCCAACGGGATGCCGGTCCCCGGTCCGTCGAGCGGCTCGAGGGTCG
>JBBQHT010000505.1:0-1596 GCA_038324235.1 Acidimicrobiales bacterium | reverse complement strand
CGTAGGCCTCGTGCGTGGCCGGGTCTTGCGGCGCGAGTTGGATCGCGTGGCCGGCCGCCAACCGGGCGTCCTGGGGCCGGCGGTGGAGGCGCAGGGTCTGGCTGTGCACCACGTGCGTGTCGGCCAGTGTCGGCGCCAGCTGGACGGCGCGGGTGGACGCCTGCACGGCCTCGGCCGGGCGGCGCAGCCGGGCGAGCAGCAACGCCCGCAGCCGCCAGGGCCACTCGTTCTCGGGTGACAGCGTGATGGCCCGCTCGGTCGCGGCCAGACCGCCCTCGTAGTCCTGGGTGTTGAGCAGGCAACGAGCGAGCTCGCACTGCAGGCGCCAGTCGTCCGGATCGACGAGCAGCGCCTCGCGCAGCACGGTGGCGGCATCCTCGTAGCGACGGATGTCGAACAGCATGTGGGCCCGGTCACGCGGGTTGCCGGTGCTGCCCGTGTCCGGGCGGCCGAGCTCGTCTGGGGGACTCACCGCGTGCGCGCTGGCTGGCGCGCGGCCTCAGCCGAGCTTGTGGGCACGGAGGTACTCGAGCAGATCGTCGTAGCGCCCGCCCTCGTTCGCGAACTGGGCGAAGTTCTTGGCGATCTCGAACCAGGCCCGCGTGCTGGCCGTGATCTCCTTGGCCGCGCGGTCGAGGTCCTTGGCGGTGATCGGTCGGGCGTGGCCGGTCTCGAGGGAATCCTCGAGCGCCATCTCGGCCGCCGACTCGCACACGAGCGCGAGGTCGGCGCCGGAGTAGAGCGGCAGCCGCGCCGCGAGCTTGCGCAGGTCGATGCCCGCATCCACCGGACGGCCGCGCAAGTGGTAGGTGAGGATCGCCACCCGGGCGGCTTCGTCGGGCGGGAGCACGAGCACCATCCGGTCGAACCGGCCGGGGCGGCGCAGCGCCGAATCGATGTCCCATGGCTGGTTCGTGGCGCCGATGACGAAGAGGCCCTCGTTCTCGTCCTTGAGTCCGTCGAGCTCGTTGAGCAACTGGACCACGACGTTGCGCCCACCGGACCCGGCGCTGAAGTTGCTCCGCTTGTGGCCGAGGGCGTCGACCTCGTCGAGGAACAGGACGCAGGGAGAGTGGCGCCGCGCGGTCTCGAAGATCTCGTGGAGGTTCTTCTCGCTGTTGCCCAGGTACATGTCCAAGATGTCGTGCAGGCCGACGGCGAAGAAGCGGGCGCGCAACTCGCCGGCGACCGCGCGGGCGAGGAAGGTCTTGCCACAACCCGGCGGGCCGTAGAGCAACATGCCGCCCCGCAGCGACTTGCGGTACATCTCGCGCAGCTCGGGGTTCTGGAGCGGCGCGAGGAAGCTGGTGCGCAATCGGCGCTTGACGGTCTCGAGTCCCCCGACGTCGTCGAGGCGGACATCGGGCACATCGATCTCGGCGATGATCTCGACGTCCTCCTCGCCGTCTTCGGAGATCGAGATCCACAGCGGCGACTCGCCGTCGATGTTGTCGTGGCTGCCGTCGGCCGCCCACGCGATCGGCGTCGGGCTCGGGCTCGGGGCGGGGGCCGGGTCGCCGATCGGGTTCGATACCGGGTTCGAGGTCGGGTTCGATGTCGAACCCGCACCGGGGGGTGGGAAGCCGGACTCGGGCG
>JBBQHT010000504.1:0-1617 GCA_038324235.1 Acidimicrobiales bacterium | reverse complement strand
ACCGAACGCGAGACCGCGCTCGTTGGTCAACTCGTCCGCGGCCGAGCCCTGTGGCGACTTCAGACCCGAGGGGCCGTTGTCCAGCAGGTGCTGACTCCCCGTGAGCGTGCCCTGTTCGATACCGACGCCGCGATGACGGCCAACCCTGCCGAGTTCCGGGCTGCTCGAGCCAAAATCTTGGGAACCGAAGGGTGCGTGGCGTGATGAGGCTACTGGGAGGGTCGGGTTCGGGGAACCGAGGTTGGTGGCCGTTCGAGGTCGGGGTGGGCGACGGTGTTTGCGTAGCGCTGGGCCCCTTCGATGCTGAGTCCGAAGAGGTCGCAGATTTGGCGGATGTCGCCGCCGTGGGCGTGGATCTCTTGGAGGATTCGGTCTTCTCGCAGCGCTTGGGGTCGGAGATCGGTTCTTGTCCACGGGAACTGTCTGCCGACGGGACCGAGTCGTGGCGCGCTGCGGATGCCGACGAACAGGTGGGGGTTGATGCTGCCCGGCCAAGTTGTGGCTCGGTGGTCGAGCCACGCGGTGAGGCGGACGATGACCGGGGCAGCGAGGGGGATGTCGCGGCCGTCGAGGGCGAGTCGGGCGTCGACGATGTCGGTGAGTTTGAGCTGTTGGATCTGGGTGGCGGTCAGGGCGTGGAAGGCGACCAGCGCGACGGCGAGCGCGGTGGCGGCATCGGGCGAGTTCAGTGCCCGGCCGACGGCTGCGGTGTCGAGGGGCAGGGGCACGTTGGTGGTCGTCGGCGTGGAGCGCATTGCGCGGGTGGGGTTGGTGAAGATCAGCTTGCGGTCTTTGAGCACGGTGAACAGCGACCGGAGTCCGTACTCGGCGAAGTTGCGGCGGGCTCCGCGGTCGGGCAGCGCGGCGAGGATCTGGTCCGGGGTGATCTCGGCGAGCGACTGGTGGCCGGCGTCGGCCCACACGTGCAGGATTGGGGTGATGCCGAGGATGTGGATGCGGGTGGTCTGAGGGTCTCGGGGTCGCCGGCGGGGCGCCTTGTTGCTGCCGTCGAGCATGACGTCGAGCCAGATCTCGAGCTGGGCCTTCATCGGTTCGGGCAGCTGCGCGGTCTTGCCGGCGAAGTATCGCTCGACGTGGGAGATCCGGTCATCGACGAGCAGGCCGGCGGCGGCGAGAACCTCGAGGGTCGAGCTGACGTTGCCGTCGTAGCGCGACAGCGCCAGCACGTCGGTGGCGTTGATCATCGCGGTTGGGGTGTCTTGGAGGACCTGCACGATCCGAAGCGACCGGATGACGTCGTTGGTCTGGCGTTTGCTCCACCCGTGCTTGGCGGCGTGGTCGCGTACGACGTCGCCGCAATAGCGGATCAACTCGGAGTCGGCGACCATGGCCCGCTGGCGCACGAGGGTCGGGTCATGGGCCACGTCGAGCAACGCGGGTTGTTGCCAGGTCGGCGGACGGAACTCGATCGGCGCCCGGCGGGTCCGTCGCCGATCGCGCTTGGGCTGATCGGGTGGCGGGGGCTTGAGTCGCGGTTGGCGCATGTTCGCGAACGACAACTGTTGGCCGTGCTTGTTCGCGTCGGCGAGGTGCAGAGCGCGGCCGGGCTGTTGGACCATGCGGGCCTGGTCCAGGCACAGCCGACAGGCGCCTTGC
>JBBQHT010000503.1:0-1638 GCA_038324235.1 Acidimicrobiales bacterium | reverse complement strand
TCACCGATCCAGCGGCGCGCGCTGTAGGTACTGATCGAGTGCCCGGCCTCGATGATCATGCGCCAGTCGTGGCGGCGCATCTCGGCCGCCGCCCAGGCGGCCGTCGTCACCGGCCGCAGGTTCACCATCGGTACCGGCGGGAGCAACCCCGGCGGCAACGCCAACCGCGCGATCGCGGTCCAGCCGAGCATCGCCACCTGGTACGCGTTGCGCGTGAGACGGTTCGGCACGAAGCCCGCGCTGGTCGCGCACAGCACGAGGCCGTCGACGAGATCGCGGTGACGCCGCCACAGGAGCTGGGCCACAGGCCCGCCCATCGAGTAGCCGACCGCGATGACCGGGCCGGTGCCGAGCGCCTCGAGCGTGGCCGCGCAGTCGTCGGCGCAATCGGCGAGCCGGAAGACCTTGCGGGTGCGCAACCCGCGGGCGTGACCGCGCAGGTCGGGCGCGACGACGTTGAAGTGTGCGGCCAGCGGCTCGAAGGCCTGGAACCAGTTGAGACCGGCACTTGCGACCCAGCCGTGCAGGAGGAGCAGGGTCGGTGCACCGGGCGGGCCGGCCAGGCGGCGCACGAAGGTGGTACCGCGGTCGGGCAGCTCGATCCGGCGGCCGAACGGCAGGCGCGGACCGAAGATGCGGTGATTCGGCAGCTCCATCGATGCCGTCACCCGATTACTCCTTTTCTGCCGACCGCCGGATATCCATGCTGACACACTCGTCAGCTTTCCCGCTTCCCTGCACTCGAATCGTGCCGTCTTTCACCTGCATCGGGCTGGCTTTACTTGGATCGGGCCGGCTTTACCTGGATCGGGCCGGGGCTCAGGCCCGTTCGCCCCAAAAGCAATCGACCCGGTAGGGGATCTCGAGCGTGGCCCGACCTCGGACGGCCGGGTGGGTCGCCAGGAGGTGCCGCACTTCGTCGAGCACCTGCTCCCGCTCTGCTTCCGGCAGCACTGCGACGTGGCTGACCGACGCGACCCGCTGCACCACCCCTTCC
Organism: Acidimicrobiales bacterium; assembly: GCA_038324235.1. Classification (GTDB taxonomy): domain Bacteria; phylum Actinomycetota; class Acidimicrobiia; order Acidimicrobiales; family Acidimicrobilacustridaceae; genus JBBQHT01. The sequence goes on along the minus strand of JBBQHT010000503.1, from coordinate 641 downwards.
GGGGTGATCTGCTGCAGGTGGCGGAACTCGGCGGCATGGAGCCCGCCGCGAAAGCCCGGCATCGCTCGGTTGGCGCTGTCGCGCCAGTTCTCGTGGTCGCGCCAGGGCGCCTTCTTCTCGACCCGGTCCATGATCGACCACACCTCGTCGACCCACGGTTCGGTGCGGTCGCGCGCGTTCCAGACGAGACCGAGTCGGCCTCCGGGCTTCAGCACCCGCGCCATCTCGGCCGTCGCCCGGTCGTGGTCGAACCAGTGCCACGCCTGGGCGACCGTGATCGCGTCGAACGTCGCTCCGGCGAACGGCATCGCTTCGGCGGTCCCGGCGACCAGCGGGATCGTCCCCAGCAGGCGCCGGAAGGTCGCGCGCATCCCCGGTACCGGTTCGACCGCAAGGAGGTCGGCGCCGGTAGGGGCGAGGAGGCGGGTCAGCTTGCCGGTGCCCGCCGCGAGGTCGCCAGCGCGCGTGCCCGGCGCGATGCGCAGGTGCTCGACCAGCCACTCGACCGCGTCGGGCGGATACGACGGGCGCGCCGCCTCGTAGTCGCCCGGATCGTTGAAGCCGGCCGCGGCGACGTTGTGGACCACGGCCCCATTCTGTCGCTTAGACGATCATCCCCGCGGCGACGGTGTCGTTGCTCG
>JBBQHT010000502.1:0-1640 GCA_038324235.1 Acidimicrobiales bacterium | reverse complement strand
GAGCGCGCCGCTGCGGGGCTGGCCAAGAACTCGGTCCGCGACGGTGTCGGTGTCCTGCGGGTGTTCCTGCGTTACGCCCACCGCGAAGGCGTCATAGCCACCGACCTGAGCGCCACCGTCGGGTGGCCCCAGGTCTACCGGCTCTCGAACATCCCCCGGTCCATCTCCTGGGACGACGTGAACCGGGTCCTGGCCGGTGTCGAGCGCAGGACCGAAGCGGGCAGACGCGACTACGCCATCTTGCTGCTGCTGGTCACCTACGGGCTGCGCGGCCGGGAGGTCGCCGCGCTCACCCTCGACGACATCGACTGGAAGCGCGAGCGTCTGGCGATCCCCGAGCGCAAGGCGGGCCACTCCACGGCGTTCCCGCTATCGGCCGTGGTCGGCGGGGCGCTGCTCGACTACCTCCAGCGCGGCCGTCCCGTGACCTCGGATCGTCACCTGTTCTTCCGGGCCACGGCTCCGCGCCGACCGATCGGGGCCGCGGCGGTGTCGTCGCTGTCCCGCTCCTACCTGCTCAAGGCGGGTGTCGAGGTCGCCCGGCCGGGATCTCACACCCTGCGCCACTCGGCGGTGCAGCGACTGGTCGATGCGAACTTCGACCTCAAGACCATCGGCGACTTCGTCGGACACCGCTCGGCTCGCTCCACCGAGGTCTACGCCAAGGTCGCCGTTGAGGCGCTGCGCGAGGTCGCCCTCGGCGATGGCGAGGCGGTCCTGCCATGAACGGCAACCCCATGAACGGCAACCTCGCCACAGCTGCCGCCGAGTTCCTCGCCCACAAACGGGCCCTGGGCCGCAAGTATCAGACCGAGGAGGCGACGCTGCGGCTGCTCCTCGCCTTCGCCGACCAACATGGTGTCGCGGACCTGCGCGAGCTCACCCCGTGTCTGATCGACGCGTTCCTCGCGTCGCGTCCCAGGGCCCGAGCCCGCAGCTTCAACCACCTGGTCGGGATCCTGGGCTGCTTCCTCGACTGGGCCCTCACCCAACAGCGGCTGCAGACCTCCCCGCTGCGCAGCACCCGGCGGCGACGAGAGACCGATCAGCGCCTGCCGTTCCTGTTCGACATCGTCGCGGCCCGCCAGCTGCTCGATGCCGCCGCGGCGCTTCCCGACAACCCGAGGGCCATCGATCGCGGACCGACCTACCACGCCGTCTTCGCCCTCTGCTACGGCCTCGGGCTACGAGCGGGCGAGGCGTGCGGGCTTCGCCTCGGCGACGTCGACACCGCCCGACAGCTTTTGGTCGTGCGGGGCGGCAAGTTCGGCAAGAGCCGCCTCGTCCCGCACGGGCGACGCATCGGCGAACTCCTCGCCCACCAGGTCGGGCGCCGCGGGGGCCGTGGCGAGGACCCGCTGTTCACCTTCGACGCCCAGCACAGCGTGCACCCGGGCAGCGCCAGCCAAACGTTCCACCGTCTGGTCGCCGAGCGTGGCTTCCCGATCCCCGACGGCGTCTGTCCGCCCCGGCTGCACTGCCTTCGCCACTCGTTCGCGGTGGGATGTTTGTTGCGGTGGTATCGGGAGGGTCTTGACCCGCAGAGCAGGCTTTATCAGCTCTCCACGTTCATGGGCCATGTCGACCCCGCCTCCACCGCGGTCTACCTGACGATCACACCCCAGTTGCTCGGCGCGGCC
>JBBQHT010000501.1:0-1682 GCA_038324235.1 Acidimicrobiales bacterium | reverse complement strand
GCGAGCACCTGGAAGCGCGTGCCCTCGGGCAGGAGCAGCACCCGGTCCACGATCTGCTGCGGGGTCTGGCGGGTGATGACCTCACCCTCGTTCACGCAGTGGGGCACACCGATGCGGGCGTACAGCAGGCGGAGGTAGTCGTAGACCTCGGTGATCGTGCCGACCGTCGACCGGGGGTTGCGCGACGCGGACTTCTGATCGATCGAGATGGCGGGCGAGAGGCCTTCGATGAAGTCGACATCCGGCTTGTCCATCTGGCCGAGGAACTGGCGGGCGTACGCGGACAGGGACTCGACGTACCGGCGCTGGCCCTCGGCATAGATCGTGTCGAACGCGAGCGAGGATTTGCCCGAGCCCGACAGCCCGGTGAACACGATGAGCTTGTCCCGCGGCAGTTCGAGCGAGATGTTGCGCAGGTTGTGCTCCCGCGCGCCCCTGATGACGATGCGATCGGCCATTGGCGTGAGCCTATCGGGACCGGGTCCGTTCGAACACGTGTTCCACCCGACCGATCCGCCGGCGCCGGCTCACCACCCGGTCCCCGCCCGAGCCCGCCCCGAAACGCCCCCTGCCCGTCAGTCCCGCGAGAACGAGGTGACCGTGAACGACTGTCCGCCCACGAACGGGACCAACTCGTGCCCCGTCTCGTGGAAACCCTCCACCGGCGGCAGCGGCTGGTCCGGGTCGAGGGCGACCACCGCGAACGACGGCAAGCCCGACGCGACCGCCACGTCGATCGCTCGGGGGATGTCGCTGTTCGCGCTCACCGAGAGCCACGGCTTGCGGCCGTAGGTGGCACCGAACTCGCGGGCCGGGAACCCGTCCGCGGAGATCAGCAGCGCTTCGGGACGGGTCTCGAGCGTCGTGCCCGCCGCGGCGATCTCGTGCGAGCGCACACTCAGCCAACCGACGCCTGCTGCCGTGGCCACGATGGCCGCGATGACGAAGCCGCGGCGCGCCCAGGGCACCAGCGCGACGAGGAGCGACGCACCGAGCGCGCCGAGCAGGAGGCCGGTGGGGAGCAGGTAACGGCCCGCCCACTGGGGCAACGCCCCGCCGGGGAACTGGAACGCGAAGACCAACGGGAGCGGGATCAAGGCATAGGCCAGCACGAGGCGGTCGGCCCGACGACCCCAACCGTTGGCGAGAGCGACTCCCGCGATCGGCGTCGCCGCCAGCAGGCCCGGCCAGAACCCGAGGCCGAAGGACAGGCGCAGCACGAAGAGACCGCCCACGAGCGCGGCCGCGAGCGCCCCGACCCGGTCGGCGCGACCAGCGCGCGACCGGCGCGCCCACACCACCAGCGCCGCCGCGAGCGCGACCCCGAGGACCACATAGGTCGGGTCGTAGGTCGGGAACGGTGTCGTCGAGGTCGCCAGCGCCTCCTTGATCCGCAGCCCGCTCGCCGACCCGCCGCCCGTCGCGGTGTCCACGGCCCGCCCGGACCGGAAGGTCTGGCCGAGCAACGCCTTCTCGAGCACGTTGTTGGCCATGAACAGGGTGGCGAACCCCGTCGCCGCGGTGGCTCCGACGACGAGGACGCGACCAATCGCAGGACCGATCGTCGTGCGGCCCTCGAACAGCAGCACGGCCAAAGTGATCGCAACCGCGACCACGCCGTACACCGCGGCCTCGGTGCGCATCGAGAACGCCGCCCCGAACATCGCTCCCGCGGCCAGTCC
>JBBQHT010000500.1:0-1702 GCA_038324235.1 Acidimicrobiales bacterium | reverse complement strand
GGGCTGCGGTACGCCACGACGGCGGTGGCCACCGACGCCGACGGCAAGGCGCTGCGCACCCAGCTCGACTTCACCGTCTACTCGGGCGTCACGGCCGCCAACTGCACCGCAGGCAACACCGTCGGCGGCACCGTGCTGTACGGCCCGGGCCAGGTCGGTGCGGCGTCGAACATCTTCGGGTCGACGGCCACCGGCGCTCAGCCCGGTGACCAGACGATCATCGCCGGCGCGAACCAGCAGCTGTGCTTCGTCGCCTCGCTGCCGCTAGCGACCGGCAACGCGTTCCAGAACGCCGCCACGACGGTGACGTTCACCTTCGCCGCCGAGCAGACCAAGAACAACTAGGTCGACGGTCGACGGTCAGCTCATGAAGGCTCTCCGGGGTAACGCCGCGTTGCGACGCTGGACGTTTCGCATCGTCTTCGCGGCGTCCCTGGTGGGCCTGATCGTCTCCAACGCAGTGCCGCTGTGGTACCAGGCGCACGGCTCCAAGCTGCTGATCGTCACCAGCGGCAGCATGGAGCCCAAGATTCACGCCGGGGACGCCGTGGTGATCCGTCCGCTCGCGGCTCCCGAGCTGCGGGTCGGCCAGGTCGTCACGTTCCGTGCGCCGCAGTCGAGCAGCTACACGACGCACCGGATCATCGCGATCGTCAAGCGCTACCTCGTGACCAACCCGGGCCCGAACGACCACCTCCAGTTCTTCATCCAGACCCAGGGCGACGGCAACCGGACGCCGGACGCCAACCTCACGCCCATCGGGTCGATCCGCGGAATCGTCACCGAGGTGATGCCCGGATGGGGCCGGTTCCTGACCTGGGCGCACACGGCTGAGGGCCGATTCGTGCTGTTCGCACCGCCGTTGCTCTTGATCCTGGGGAGCGAGCTGCTCTCCTGGCGTCGGCGCCGACCGGCGCCCGTTCGCCGTCCGGAGGTCCGGGATGCCACACCGGTCCCCGCGTAGGCGCGCGGCCCTGCTCGCCGGGTCGGCCGCGATCGCGGCGCTGGCCCTCGCCGGCGTCTCCACCACCGGAGCGCTCTACACGGCGAGCCAGAGCGTGGGCACGAACACGTTCACGACCCGCACCGCATGCTCGGCCGGGACCGCGTACCCGGCTGCGGTCAAGGCCCTCGGCCCGACCTTCTACTACCGGTTCGGCGAGGCCGCCGGTGCCACCACCGTCGCGGACGCCTCGGGCAACGGCAACACGGGCACCGTGCGGACCAGCTCACCGAACACCGGGGTGGCCCCCGCTCTGACGTTCGGCGCGGCTGGATCAGGGCTGATCTGGTGCGACCCGACCGGCCTGACCTCGCCCGCGATCGTCGGCACCCTGAACAGCGGCAGCTTCGTCGTGTGGCCGACCGCTCGGGCCAACCTCAACACGCTGAGCATCATGGCGTGGGTACGCACGACCACCGCCACAGGCGGTCGGATCATCGGCCAGAGCAGCTCGACCTGGGCCAAGGATGTCCACTACGACCGGCAGCTGATCTTCACCGACACCGGGCACGTCGCGTTCGACGTGTACCCCGGCTTCAACTACGCCATGGTCTCCACTGCCGCGCTCAACGACGGGTTGCCGCACTTCCTGGTCGCGACGCTCGGGCCTGCGGGGGCGGCTCTGTACGTGGACGGCGTGCTCAACCAGTCGGACGCCACCCGGACGACTGCTGAGACGTACACGGGCAACGAGAACGT
>JBBQHT010000499.1:0-1735 GCA_038324235.1 Acidimicrobiales bacterium | reverse complement strand
GTGCGACGATCGCCTGGATCGGCGAGCCGGGCGAACCGGTCGGCTCGTGAGCGACGCCGTCCGGGTCGCGCACGTGGACGAGCTCGAGCGGATCGAGGCCGCCGGAGTCGTGTACATGCCGATCCGGCGCCGACTGGGCGTACGCGCGTTCGGGGTCAACGCCTACACGGCCGCGAACGCGGGCGATCAGGTGATCGAGCGCCACAACGAGACCGGGGCGGGGGCCGGCGCCCACGAAGAGCTGTACCTCGTGATCTCAGGCAGGGCCGAGTTCACCGTCGCGGGCGAGGCCGTCGACGCGCCGGCGGGGACAATGGTGTTCGTGCCCGATCTCGCGTCCGAGCGGGCTGCGATCGCGCGCGAGCCGGACACCACGGTGCTGGTCATCGGCGCCCCCGCGGCCGCTCCGCTCCCGACCTCGCCGTTCGAGTACTGGTTCTCGGCCGAGCCGGCCTACCGCTCCGGCGACTACGACGGCGCCGCTGCGATCGCGTCAGAGGGGCTGCGCGAGTGGCCCGATCACCCGGTCATCAACTACCAGCTGGCCTGCTACCACGCCCTGGCGGGCCGGCGCGCCGAGGCGCTCGCACACCTCGCCACCGCGGTCGCCGGAGAGCCCCGCACCGCCGGGTGGGCGGCGGACGACGCCGACTTCGACTCGATCCGCGGCGATCCCGCCTTTCCGCCGCCCCCGTGACCGCGGGAGGCTGCGGCTTCTTCAACTAGGATGCCGCCGACGCAACGAGCGAGCACGAGGGAGTGGGTTCCGATGGAGTGTGACGTCGCCGTCCTGGGGGGTGGACCGGGCGGATATCCGGCCGCGATCCGGGCTGCGCAGCTGGGGGCAAACGTTGTCCTGATCGAGCAAGGCCGCGTGGGTGGCACCTGCATCACGGTCGGCTGCATTCCCACCAAGACATGGGTGCAGACGGCGCACGCGCTCAAGGAGGCGCGTGAGACGTTCGCCCAGATCGGCGTACGCGTGAGCGACCCCGAGCTCGACTTCGGCCAGGCGCAGAAGAACAAGACCGGCATCGTCGACGGGCTCGTGAACGGCATCACCGGCGTGGTCAAGACCAACGGCATCACCATCGTCAACGGCCGCGGCGCCTTCACCGGCCCGAACACCATCGCGGTCGAGGGCGGCGAGGACATCACTTTCGGCTCGGCGGTGATCGCGACCGGGTCGCACTCGCTGCGCCCGCCCGTGACCGGCATCGACGGACCGGCCTGCGTCGACTCGACCGCCCTGCTCGAGGTCGCCGAGGTTCCGCGTCGGCTGGCGATCCTCGGCGGCGGTGTCATCGGCGTCGAGTTCGCGTCGATCTTCCGCCACTTCGGCACCGAGGTGACGATCGTGGAGATGCTCGAGCACCTCATCCCGATGGAGGACGCGGACGCCTCGAAGGAGCTCGAGCGAGCGTTCAAGCGGCGCGGAATCGCCACGAACCTGGGCGCCCGGGCGACCGAGGTGGCCCCGTCGGGCGAGGGCGTTACCCTGAGCTTCGAGGGCGCCGATGGGAAACCGGGCTCCGTGGAAGCCGACCTGGTGCTGGTGGCGACCGGCCGGGGCCCGAACACGAACGACATCGGGCTCGACCGCGGGGGCGTCGACTCCGACTCACGCCGCGGCGTGATCGTCGACCGGCGCATGCGCACGAACGTCGCACACATCTACGCGGTCGGCGACGTCGCGGGGATCTACCAGTTGGCCCACACCTCGTTCCGCGAGGGC
>JBBQHT010000498.1:0-1778 GCA_038324235.1 Acidimicrobiales bacterium | reverse complement strand
GGGTCAACGCGGCGTCGAGCTCGGCCACGAGCAGCGCGCGGTTGGCCAGCCCGGTCAGCGCGTCGTGGGTGGCCTGGTGCTCGAGCTCGCGCTCGAAGGCCCGGCGCTCGGATATGTCGTGGACGACACCGGTGAACAGCTGACCCTCGCTGGTGACGACCTCGGTGACGGCCAGTTCGACCGGCACCAAGGTGCCGTCCTTGCGGATGTACTCGACCTCAGCCGCCGGCTGTCCGATGAACCGAGGTGGCCCGCCTTCGAGGTAGGTGCGGAACATCGACAACATGGGGCCCCGGTCGGCCGGCCCGAGCAGGTCCCCGAAGTGCAGCTTGCCGAGCACCTCGTCCGAGTCGTAGCCCGTGATGCGCTCGGCCGCGGCGTTGAACTCGACGATCACCCCATGCTGGTCGGTCGAGATGATGCCCTCGGCCGCGGACTCGAGGATCGCCCGCGTGCGCTCCTCGCGCTCGCGCAGGCGTTGCTCGGCCACGACGAACTCGGTGATGTCGGCGGAGGTGCCGACGACACCGATGGCCCGCCCGTCGCCATCGTGCATGCGGGCCAGGCGCATCCGCACCCAACACTCGGAGCCGTCGGGCCGCAGCAGGCGGTGCTCGTGCAGCGACGGTCCCTCCTCGTTACGGAAGCGGCGCTGCATCGTGCGCACGGCATCCTGGTCGTCGGGGTGGAACGACTCCTGCCAGGCGTCGACGAGGAGGCTCTCGGCGATGCGGCCGGTCTGACGCTCGATCTCGGGGTTCACGTAGGTGATGCGACCGGCCGGGTCGGCGATGAAGATCCCGATCGGCGACGAGTCAGTGAGGAGGCGGAACCGCTCCTCGCTCTCGAGCAGCGCCATGTTGGTGCTGCGGGCCTCGGTGACATCCGAGAACGTGGTGACCACCAACTGCTCCCCGTCGATCTCGACCGGGAACGAGTTGCAGGTGATCCAACGGATGGGATCGTCGTCGTGCTCCAGCCCCATGACGACGTCGCGCACCGGGGCGCCGGCGGCCAGGCTCATGCGGCCAGGTCGATCCTCCGGGGGAAACGGGGACCCGTCCTCGCGCACCGTCTGCCACACCGCGGCGGCTGCTTCCGCGGCCGCGCCGGTCGCCGCCGCCGATGCGCCAGCAGGGTCGGCCGTGACCGGCACTCCGAGCATCGCCAAGGCGCTGCGGTTCGCCTGCACGATCACGCCCTTGCGGTCCTGGACGATCACGCCCTCGTCGATCGCCTCGATGGCGGCGGCGAGGACCCCTTCGGTGCGCGTCCGCGAACGCGTCTGCTCGTTCACGCCGGCGCGACCTCGGCCACGCCGGCCGCGGCCGCCGCTGCCACGCTTCGCGCCACGGATGGTGCCGTCATCGGTGAGCTCCCCCTCGTCCCCACTGGGTCGCAGCCTAACGGATCAGACCCGGGGGCGGGCCCGAAGCCCGCGCGGCCAGTCGTGGATCAACGGGTCCGGAACGACCCGTCATGGCCACGGTACCAACCTGCCGCGGCGTGGTTGCCGCCGTCGACGTGCAGCGTGATCCCGGTGATGAAGGCCGCCGCGCTGGAGGCGAGGAACACGGCCGCGGCGGCGATGTCATCGACGTGGCCGGCGTACGGCAGCGGCGTGGTGACCGGGAGGCCGCCGCCGATGCCGGGAGTGGGGATGACGTCGGGGGCGATCGCGTTCACGCGGATGTGCCGGTCCCCCAGCTCCAGCGCCAGCGTCGCCGTGAGGTTCGCCACCGCCGCCTTCATCGCGGCGTACACCGCGTAGCCCGGCG
>JBBQHT010000497.1:0-1796 GCA_038324235.1 Acidimicrobiales bacterium | reverse complement strand
GCCGCCGCCGTCCGAGATCGCGGACCTGCTCACCTTCCTCGACGCCTCCCCGTCCCCGTTCCACGCCGTGGCATCCACGGTGCAGCGGCTCGAGGCGGCGGGGTTCACCGCGTTGGACGAGCGGGAGACGTGGCCGCGAACCGGGCGCCACTACGTGACCCGGGGCGGATCGCTGGTGGCGTGGGCGCTCGACGACCCCGCCCAGCTCGACGAGGGCTTCCGGCTGGTCGGGGCCCACACCGACAGCCCGAACCTGCGCATCAAGCCCCACCCCGATGTGCTGCGCGCCGGCTACCGCCAACTCGGCGTCGAGGTCTACGGCGGGGCGCTGTGGAACTCGTGGCTGGATCGGGATCTCGGCCTGTCGGGCCGGGTGACGGTGCAGGTCGACGGCGACCCGGGCGAGCCGGTGGGCACCACGACGCGCCTGATCCGCATCGATCGGCCGTTGCTGCGGATCCCGCAACTGGCCATCCACCTCGATCGCGGCGTCAACGAGAACGGGTTGAAGCTGAACCCCCAACAGCACCTCGTGCCGGTGTGGGGGCTCGATCACGAGCACGGCCACAGCGCCCACAACGCGTTTGTCGACGTGCTCGCCGAGGAGCTCTCCATCGGCGCGGCGGACATCCTGGCGTGGGACATCATGGTCCACGACCTCACGCCCGCGGCCCTGCTCGGGCGGCGCGCCGAGCTCCTCAGCAGCGCCCGGCTCGACAACCTGCTCTCGTGCTGGGCGGGCCAAGAGGCGCTCGTGCACGCCGTGACCGGACCGGCCTCCCTGCCGTGCGTGCCGGTGATCTGCCTGTTCGATCACGAGGAGATCGGGTCCGAGTCCGCGACCGGCGCCGCCGGCTCGCTGCTGCCCACGATCCTCGAACGGGTCGCCCTCGCCGCGGGTGCCGACCGCGACGCCTGGCTCCGCACGCTGGCGCACTCGCGCTGCGTGTCGGCTGACAGCGCGCACGCCACGCACCCGAACTACGCCGAACGCCACGAGCCGAACCACCACATCACCCCGAACGCCGGGCCGGTCATCAAGGCCAACAGCAACGTCCGCTACGCGACCGATGCCGAGAGCGCCGGCTGGTTCAAGGTCCTGTGCGACTTCGAGGACGTGCCGACCCAGGAGTTCGTCGTGCGCACCGACCTGGCCTGTGGTTCGACCATCGGGCCGATCACCGCGGCTCGCCTCGGCATCCCCACCGTTGACGTGGGCGTGGCCCAGCTCTCGATGCACTCGGCCCGCGAGCTGTGCGGTGCGGCCGATCCGGCCTACTTCGTCCGAGCCCTGACCGGGTTCTTCCGCAGCGCCTGACCGGCGGATCGTCCGCCTCGCCGCGCCTCAGACCACCCCGGCCGGCGCATCGATCACCGTCGCGCCGTCGGGGCTCGTGTAGCGCACCGTGCTCGGATCGGGGGCGCCGACCGCGAACCGCCACACGCACTCGTCCGAGGTCGTGGAGGTCGCCGGGCACGCCCACGAGATCCGGGTGGGCGGGAACCCGGTCGAGGCCTGGAGCGCGGCCGCTTGCGTCGCGGCCGCCGCATCGAGCCCCTTGGCCCAATCGGCCGGGAAGAACGGTGGCGGTGCCGACCGCTGGGTGGTCTGGCTCATGGCCAGTTGGGCGCGCCCGTCGGTGACGACCCAGGACTGCTCGGACCACGCGCCCCCGGGCGCGCTGGGTGCTCGCGCGAACGTGAACGTCCACGACAGCGGTGCGTTGGTGAGGTTGCCGAGCGATGGGCTCGTGCCGATCAGGTCACCCGAGGCCACCGAGGTCATCGTCCACCCC
>JBBQHT010000496.1:0-1810 GCA_038324235.1 Acidimicrobiales bacterium | reverse complement strand
TGCAGCACCTCGTGGCCGAGGCCATCGCCCCGCACACCGATGTCCCGATCGCCGGGTTGATGATCGGCGCCACCCACACCCACGCGGGGCCGGGCCAGTACCTCGGCACCGACTTCTACAACCGGTTCGCCTCCAACAAGGCCGGCTTCGATCCGCGCTTCGCCCAGTTCCTCGTGGATCGGATCAGCGGGGGCATCATCGACGCGGTCGCCCAGCGGCGCCCCGCCCGGCTCGCGTTCGGCACGACCGAGGTGTGGGGCCTCACCCGCAACCGCTCGCTCGACTCGTTCGTGCGCAACCCATCGGTGAGCGACACGAGCACCGCCCCCCAACGCAAGTTCTGGTCCGTCAACCCCGAGCTCCACCTGTTGCGCGTCGACGCCGCGGCGGCGCCGGCGGACGAGGTGACCGACATCGCCACGGGCATCGGCGCCGCCGCGTTCGTGCCCCTGGCCGCAATGGTCGTGTTCTCGGTCCACGGCACCGGCATCCCGATGACGGTGGCGGAGTACAACGCGGACATCTGGGCGTATCTCGTGGGCGAGCTCGGCCACCGGATCGCGGTGCGCACCGGCACGAGGGCCGTGGTCGGAGCCATCGAGGGAACCCACGCGGATGTCGCACCCGCGATCCGGCCGGGGCGCGCCGGGCACCTCGAAGCCGCCCGCCTGGGGCGCGCCCTCGGGGCCGAGGCCGACGGGTTGCACGCCGCGTTGGCCGACCAGCTCCGCGACGACATCGAGCTGGGCGCCGGCCTACGGGAGGTCGATCTCGACCAGCAGCGCAGCATCGGGTCCATCACGCTGCCCAAGCGCCCCGCGGTGGGCGCCGCCCTCGTCGCCGGTGCGCACGAGAACGTGACGCCGGTGGTGCACCGCATCCCCCCGTTCGCTCCCGGGCATCCGAAGCAGTGGGGCCGGTCGAACCCCCAGGGCCCGAAGTGGGTCATCGGCAGTCGGTGGCTCCAGCCCGCGATCCTGCCGCTGCGCCACTTCCCCCGGGTCCTGCCGGTGCAGTCCCTCCGCATCGGCGACACGGTGCTCATCGGCCTGCCTTTCGAGCTGACGGTCGAGACGGGCCGGCTCATCGCGGCCGAGGTGGCGGCGAGCGTGGCCAAGTCCACGTGGGCGGGCGCCATCGATCGCATCGTCGTCTCGTCGGTCGCCAACGAGTACGCGGGCTACGCGACCACGCCGGCCGAGTACGAGGAGCAGCGCTACGAAGGTGCGCACACGTTGTACGGGCCGGCCACCCAGCCGTTCCTCGCCGCGCATGCGGCCCGACTCACCGCCGAGGTCGCGCAGAAGACCACGGTGGCCGACGTCGTCGCCTCCCGCACGTTCGACCTCAAGGTCGTCCACCACCTCCCCCGACCCACGCCCCCGGCAGATCCGTCGACCGCCACCGGCCACCTGCTGGCTCGCCGGTTCCTCGGCCTCGCTCAGTTCGTCGACCCCACCGGCGATCAGGACGGGTACTGGCAGATCGAGTGGACCGACGTCGCGCCGGCCGATCTCCGCTGGTACGAACCCCTCGTGCACGTCGAAGCGAGCGAACGTGGCGGATGGGTCCCGGCGATCCACGACGGCCGGGCGGTCGACGACCAGGGCTGGGACCTGCAGGTCATCTACCTCGGCCCGGACGAGACGACGCCCGACGCGCACCGGTACGCGGTTCGCTGGTGGGACCCGACCTTCGTCGGGGGCCGCACCTACCGCTTCGTGCTCCCGGTGAACCACGGCCGCCCGCGCGTCGCCTCGGCTCCCTTCCACTGACGCGGCTGCGCTAGAAACTCCTGGTGCGGCGCGAG
>JBBQHT010000495.1:0-1819 GCA_038324235.1 Acidimicrobiales bacterium | reverse complement strand
GGTCGGCCTGGACGCCCAAGCGGGCAATGCCGCCTTCATCGAGTGGTTCCGCGACCCCGGGCCTGACCTGGCCATCACCGCCGACGTGTTCGGCACCGCTCCTCGCGAGCTGGCCCGCGCCGTGACCCTCCAGCAGACCGTCGAGCTGATCCGAGCCACGATCGGCGTGGTCGAGGACAAGGCGCACGAGCTTGCGGCCCCGGGCGACGAGCAGCTGGTACGCGAGTCGGTGCTGCTGTACTCCCGCGAGATCGCCTTCGCCGCCGCCGCGATCTACGCCCAGGCCGCCGAGGCCCGGGGCGCCTGGGACGCCAGGCTCGAGGCCCTCGTCGTGGACGCCCTGCTCCGCGGCGACATCGACGAGGCGATCCGGTCGAGGGCGTCGGCTCTCGGCTGGGGCCAGCGCGGCCAGGTCGCCGTCGTGGTCGGCCTGGCCACGGACGCCTCGCCCGATGCGGTGGCCGACGGGGTCCAACGCGCGGCCAAGGCAGCCAGGCTCGACGTGATCAGCGCCGTACAAGGCGACCGGCTCGTCGTCGCCATCGACGGAGTGACGGACCCGGTCGCGGCGGCGCGCGCGATGTCCGGCCAGTTCGCGCCGGGCCCGGTGGTGGCCGGTCCGGTCGTCGCCGACCTCACCTCTGCGGCCCTCAGCGCGGCCGAGGCCGTGGCCGCACTGCGGGCCGCCACCGCCTGGCCAGGCGCCCCGCGCCCGGTCGCCTCAGAACAGCTCCTGCCCGAGCGAGCTCTGGACGGCGACGTCGGAGCCAGGGCCCGCCTGATCGAGCAGGGGTACGCCTCCCTGGCCGACGGCACCGGCGACCTGCTCGTCACGCTGACCTCGTACCTGGACGCCTCCGGCTCGATCGAGGGCGCGGCGCGTGCCCTGTTCGTGCACCCGAACACCGTCCGCTACCGCCTCCGACGGGTCTCCGAGGTGACTGGCTTCGTAGCCACCGAGGCGCGTGGGGCGTTCGCGCTGCGCATCGCGCTCACCCTCGGCAGGCTCGACGACGCGGCGAAACGCGACACACATCTGTAGGAAACCTCTAGTTGGAGGAACCCCACAACCATCGGCGCCCATCGTCGTCGGGGTCGATACCGCCGCGGAGCCCGCTCCTGCAGCACCGTTAAGGGGTGCTAGCCATCGTCGCGCCCGGACAGGGCGCCCAGGTCCCCGGCTTTCTCGCCCCCTGGCTGGAGCTGCCCAGCGTGGCCAAGCGGCTCGGCTGGCTCTCGGCCTGCGCGGGGCTTGACCTCGCGCACTACGGCACCGAGGCGGATGCGGAGACGATCCGCGACACCGCGATCGCCCAGCCGCTGATCGTCGCCGCAGGGCTGATCCCGCTGCTCGAGCTCTTCCCGCACCCCACCGAGGCCTTCGGCAAGGTCGGCGTCGGCGCCGGCCACTCGGTGGGCGAGCTCACCGCCGCCGCCGCGGCCCACGTCATCAGCGCCGAGCAGGCGATGGTCCTGGTACGCGAGCGCGGTCGGGCCATGGCCAAGGCCGCCGCGACCACGCCGACCGGTATGACCGCGATCCTCGGCGGCGACCGTGACGTCGTCCTCGCCAAGCTCGCCGAGCACGGCCTCGTCGCCGCCAACGAGAACGGCGCCGGCCAGATCGTGGCCGGCGGCACCCTCGACCAGCTCGCCGCGCTCCAGGCCGACCCGCCCGAGGGCGCCCGCCTTCGACCGCTCGAGGTGGCCGGTGCCTTCCACACCGAGCACATGGTCCCCGCGGTGGGCGCGCTCAAGTCCCTGGCCGCCTCGGTCAGCACCCACGACCCGCGTACCCGTGTCCTCTCCAACCGCGACG
>JBBQHT010000494.1:0-1821 GCA_038324235.1 Acidimicrobiales bacterium | reverse complement strand
AGTGAGGGCGTCGGGCATGCCGAACTTTCCGCGGATGCCGGTCCCGGCCGGGGGCGGCGGTCGCTGGGGTGCAGGTGCACCGTAGCCTACCTACCGGTCGGTAGGGAGCGTCGGGTCCTTCGGCATACGGTGCCCGAGGCGGGTCAGGACGGATGAGCTCAGCTCAGGCCGGCTGGGTGAAGGCCACGCTCGAGCGCTGCTGATCCCAGGCGAGGTTGTTGGGAAGCTGCGCGCCTTCGAGGTTGTACTCCACCTTGCTCACCGAGCCCTTGCCGTTCGCCGCCTTGTACTCCCGGCTGATCGCGATCGTGCCGTCGGCCCCCGTCCTGGTCTGCACGACCTCTTCCTTCCACTGCGCCTGGTTGTTCTGGTCCCGCTCGTAGAAGCGGATCTTGAGCGAGACGCTGGCGTTGGCGACAGGCTTGCCGTTGTTGTCCCGGACGGTCAGGGTGGCCTGGGTGGTCCAGGTGCCGCCGGACCTGGTGGCCGAGGTGGCGTTCCACCCGCCATCGCCGCTCGCCGGGGCCGCCGTTGTCGTGGTGACGACCGGTGCCGCCGCCGTGGTGGTGGCCGCGGGCGCGGCGGTGGTCGTGACCGCCGGTGCGGTGGTCGTGGCCGACGAGCCGCCGCCGGCGCCGCCGGAGCTGCCACCGTCGAACCCACCGCCCCCGGCGCCGCCGTCACCACCGCCCGATCCGGCGCCGCCGGTGACGGGGACGACCGTGGAGCTGATACCCGTCGATGCGGTATCCAGGCTGTTGCTCGCGTTTTTCGCCAGGTTGTTCACGGCGAACGCCGCGATCAGGGCGATGGTGGCGATCAGGAGCGCGTACTCGACAACCGACGCGCCCCGCTCACCGTGGTGTCGGTTCTTCCGGTTTGATGTCATGCCCTTGTATCGACCGCCCGACCGGTCGGCTCCCACGGGCAGAAGGCCCTATCTGGCAGTCGTACGGATCATCCTCGCTCGCGATCAGACCATCCAGGGCGACGGCTGGTGGTCGGGGCGGAGGAGGGCGTCGGTGCCGCCGTCGACGAACAGCACCGATCCGCAGAAGAAGCGCGCCTCGGGGCCGAGCAGGAAGGCGACGAACGCCGCCAACTCGTCGGCGGTGCCCTTGCGGCCGACCGGGATCGGGAACGCATCCACGAACTGGCCGATCGTCGGATCCTCGCGGCTCGCCTGCAGCAGCGGCGTCTCGACCGCTCCCGGCGCCACCACGTTCAAGGTGATGCCGGCGCCGGCCCACTCGGCGGTGGGCGCATGGCGCCGGACCCACCAGGCGATGGCCGTCTTCGTCGCCGGGTAGGTGCCGAGGGACCCGGCGGCGTCGGCCGCGGCCCGCGCCCCGGGTTCGTCCCCGGCGAGGCAGCGCTCGACCACGTCCATCGGGATGCCGGGTTGCACAGTGGTCGAGTTCGAGCTGATGGCGACCGCGGCGGGGCGGTCCCCCCGTGCGAGCAGGGGAGCCAACCCCTCGAGGAGGGCGATCGCCCCGAAGTAGTTCACCGACGCCAGGAGGCTGCCGGGCAGGTGCGTGAGACCGGCCACCCCGGCCCACGTCACGAGGCCGTCGATGGATCCGTCGACCAGACCGGTGATGGACTCGATCGCAGCCCGGCGGCCCTCGTCGAGGCCGAGGTCGGCGATGATCTCGGCATCGCGGAGGTCCACGCCGATCACCCGTTGGCCATCGCGTTCGAGTCGGGCCCTGGTGGCGGCGCCCATGCCGGACGCCGATCCGGTCACGACGACCGTGCGGGGGGTGGTCATGCGAGCATCCTTCAGTCAGAGGTGAACGGATCGGTGGATCGCCGGGT
>JBBQHT010000493.1:0-1837 GCA_038324235.1 Acidimicrobiales bacterium | reverse complement strand
GGCGGGGCCCGGCGGGCAGGTGGAAGTCCTCGGCCTCCTGGCGGGCGGCGGTCAGCGGACCCACGAGCGAGTACCCGAGGCCGAGGGAGGCGAAGCCGACGGTGTCCACGCCGAGGAGCTCGTCGATGGTGTCCTTCAGCTCGTCAGGGATGCGGGTCTGCTTGATGAGCGCGTGCGGGATCACGTAGTAGTGCCCGTCGGCGTCGGCGATGACGAGGGCGTCGTCGGGGATCTCAGCCATGGTGTTCGTGCCTCTTTCCGGCCTGCGGGGGCCCAGATTCGGTGCGGATCCCACCCGCCCGACCGGCGGCGGCTCCGGCCACTGAACCCAGTGGACCACGATGGCCACGGCGTTGGCATGAGTAGGCGCTACTCAATCGACCGGAGAGCCTCGACGGCCGCTCCGGGTAGGGCCGGGCCGACCACCCGCGTGGGGGCGATCCTCACCGAGTCGGTTGGTTGATCGCCCACACCCGGCCGTCCCGGGCGAGCATGATCAGCAGATCGCCGAAGGCGAGCGGCGCGCCCAGCGGTTGGAACGGGACGGTGCCGGCCGCGGCGACGCTCCTGCGGAGGCGATCGATCGTGAACACGCGGCCGGTGGGATCGGCGACGAAGACCCGGGCGGGCCCGATCGCGGGTTCGGGGCAGACGTTGGGCAGTTCGACCGACAGGTGCAGGTGACCGGCCTCGTCCACCGCGACGACGCGAGGTGGCCCCGCGACGCTGGCGAACAGCACGTCGTCGTCGGTGGCCAGGCCGGCCACGGCGGACCCGCCGCGGAAGGTACCCGCGACCGCGCCGGTCGCCGCGTCGAGCCGCACCAAGGTGCCGCTGCTGGCCCCGCCGGCGATCCAGACGGCCTGGCGGACGACACAGGGCGGCAGTTCGACCCGGGCCTTGAGCGCGATCCGCCAGCGGTGCCGACCCTTGCGCGCCTCGACCCCCTCGACCGTCGCCCCCGACACGGCGAACACCGTGCCGAGGCCCGCGGCCAGCGGCAGGGTCGGCGTCGCCGCGAGCTTGGCGACCCACACCGCCTGACCGGCGACCGGATCGAAGCCGACCAGCTTCGCGTCCGCCCGGGCCGCGGCGACGAGCCAGGTGGTGGTGCCCCCCCGCCCGGGCGACGCCACCGACGCCAGCCCGCCGATGCTCGGAGGTCCGACCTGCACCTGCCACCGCGTCACCCCGCGGCCGATCTCCAGGCCGTGGAGCACGCCATCGTCGGTCCACACCACGACCGTTTCACCGACCACGACCGGGGGCCCCGCCGGTCGAGCCCCGAGCGGGGCCTTCCAGGCCTCGTACCCGGTGAGCGGATCGATGGCCACCGCCCGGTCATCCGCGACGACCACGAGCAGGCTCTGGGCCCGCACCGGGGGGGCGATGGCCTGTTCGGGCCACCACCACACGACATCGGCGGGGAGGGCGGGTCCGTTCGGGTCGATGCCGGCGTCGACCCCGGCTCGCCGCGCCTGGTCCGGATCGACCGTCGGTGCCGATTGCCACGGCTTCTCCGTGACATCACGCAGGTAGTTCGGGAACGAGACGTCACCCGTGAACTCGCCGTGCGCCCCGAGCCAGCCGCTCGTGTCCGCCCCGCCATCGACCGGCGGCTGGAAACGGCGGATCCCGTGGGCGTCGTCGTACTCCTGACGCAGGTCCGCGTCGATCAGGGTCTGGTACGCCTCCTGGACGCGCCGGAAGGTCTCGACGTCGCCACCCGCGTCGGGGTGCGCCGCCTTGGCCCGGATCCGGTAGCGGCGCCGGATCTCGTCGCTCGACGCATCCGCCATGAGCCCGAGCACTTCGTAGTGGGTGAGTTCGCTCTCGC
>JBBQHT010000492.1:0-1839 GCA_038324235.1 Acidimicrobiales bacterium | reverse complement strand
CTACTGCGCCGGCGGCTACCGCTCCGCCACCGCCGCGTCACTCCTACGCACCTCCGGGTTCACCACCGTCGCCGAACTCCTCGGCGGCTACAACGCCGACCTCACAACACCGATCCCAGCAACACGGTGACCCAGATGAGCTCCGTTTCGCCGCAACCACAGTCGACCGTGCCGGCCGTGACGGTCGTCGCGGCCCACCAGCGCTCGGCCGGGATTGTCCTGCTCGACGTGCGCGAGCCCTCCGAGTGGGCCGACGGGCACGCTCCCGGCGCAGTCCTTCAGCCGCTCGGCCAGCTCGACCCGACTGACTTGGCGGTCTCCGCGCCCATGTATGTGATCTGCCGGTCAGGGAAGCGTTCTGAGATCGCGACCCGCGCCCTGGTGGCCGCCGGGCTCGACGCCTTCAACGTCGTCGGCGGCATGAACGCGTGGACCGACGCCGGGTTGCCGGTGAGCCATGACTGATACGGCCACCACCAACGGCAGCTCGGGAAACACCGTCGCCGAGCCGGTCGGGCGGCTCGAGCGGCGGGGCCTGTGGTGGGTGTTCGGTTCGTTCGTGTTCTGCCCCTGCCATCTCCCCCTCACCCTGGGGCTGCTCGCCGCCGTCTTCGGTGGCACCACCGTGGGAGTGCTGGTTCGGGACCACGCGTGGGTGGCCGGCACCATCCTCACCGGGTCGTGGATCGCCGGCACCTGGTACGGGTTCCGGCTGCTACGCCGAGCCCGGTCCGGCGCGACCTGCCCCGTCCCCGCGCCGCGGCCGTAGACGCGGCCACGGGCCTCCGACCCAAGCCGGGCGGTTCGGGCCCTTGGGCCCTGTGCAGCGACGTCGCTCGGATCCATGCTCGGATGGTGGACGATTCAACGTCGGTTGAACTGAACGCTGGCCGGTTTCGGGCCCTGGGGGACCCGACCCGCCTTCGTGTCGTCCAGGCGCTCGCTGGCGGCACGCGCTGCGTCTGCGAGCTGCTCGACGAGATCGACGTGCCCGGACCGCTCCTTTCGCACCACCTCGTGGTCCTGCGCAAGGCCGGCCTCGTCGTGGCGACACGCCGCGGCCGCTGGGTCGACTACACGCTCGACCACGATGCCCTTGCCCAACTGATCACAACGGTCACGGCCGAGTCGGCAGGAGCGCTCCGATGACCGCGCCGGTGATCGAGCAGCCGCGGGCGGCGCTGCGCCGGTGGGGCGGGCTCGCTGCGGCCGCGGTCGCTTGGGTGGTCCTGTATCAGGCGAACCTGCCGTTCTGGACGTGGCTGCTGGGCGACGCCCTGGGCGTCGATCTGCATTCGCAGGTCGGGGACTCGGTGCTGTTCTTCGTCTACGACACGACCAAGATCCTGTTGCTGCTCGCCGGGATCATCTTCGTGATCACGGTGCTGCGCAGCTTCATGAGCGTCGAACGGACCCGCGCCCTGTTGGGTGGCCGCCGCGAGGGGATCGGCAACGCCGCCGCGGCCGGGCTCGGGGTCGTGACCCCGTTCTGCTCGTGCAGCGCCGTTCCCGCGTTCATCGGGTTCGTGGCCGCGGGAGTGCCGCTCGGGATCACCCTGAGCTTTCTCATCGCGTCGCCTTTGGTGAACGAGGTGGCGGTCGTGATGCTCTACGGGCTCTTCGGCTGGCAGATCGCGCTGCTCTACGTCACCGCCGGCCTGGTCATCGCCACCACCGCCGGGTACGTCCTCGGTCGCCTCCACCTCGAGCGGTGGGTCGAGCCCTTCGTCTTCGAGACGCGCCTGCACGGCCAGCTCATCGACCCCGCCCAAGGCCTCACCTGGGACGACCGCATCCAGATGGGTCGCGAAGAGGTCGTCACGATCGTCCGCAAGATCT
>JBBQHT010000491.1:0-1854 GCA_038324235.1 Acidimicrobiales bacterium | reverse complement strand
AGCCCGGCTGCACCGGCACCGACCAGCGCGGCTTCGGCCGCCCCCAGGGCGCGGGCTGCGACCGCGGCGCCATCGACAACTGACTGGACCCCAAACCGAAATTGAGGCCGTTCGTCGGCCCCTGGCCGACGATCCGACTCGATTTCGGATCGCGGGGTGGGCGCGCCCGTCGGGGAGCCGGGCGCGACGACGTCTGACACGTGTGTCAGGTACGCTGCGCCGCCATGCCGGTCTGGTTCGACGCCTCCCAGTACGAGATCGTCGCCGCCGCGGTCGATCGGTTGATCCCGCCGGATCCCAGCGCGGGAGCGCCCGGCGCTCGGGCGGCCGGCGTCGCCGACTACATCGACCAGCTCCTCGGCGCCTTCACCTTCGACCCGCCCCGGATCTTCGCGGGTGGCCCGTTCTCGGGTCGCCACGGCGGCGCCGCCGGGTTCGCCACGTTCCTTTCGCTCGGCCGCGTCGAGACCCTGGCGTGGCGCATCCGCATCGAAGGCTCGCAGGGCCGGATCGAGCGCGAGATCAACGGGCCCACGATCGGGTGGCAGGAGCGGTACGCCACCGGGCTCGCGGCGCTGGGGCCGGACTTCGCCCTGGCCGCCACGAGCCCTGACGAGCAGGACGCGCGGCTCGACGCCGACCCGTCGTTCAAGGCGTTGCTCTACGAGCACGCGTGCGAAGGCATGTACGGCGACCCGGTCTACGGCGGCAACCGGCAGAGCATCGGCTGGCAGTTCATCGCCTTCCCCGGCGACGTGCTGCCCCGGGGCTGGACGGATGACGAGGTGACCGCGCCATGATCGTGGACGCGCGCGTCGTCATCGTCGGCTCCGGGCCTGGGGGCGCGTCCTTCGCCGAGGTGGTCACCGCCGCGGGGTGGGACTGCATCATCTTGGAGAAGGGCCGCAACCACCTGCTCGACCTCGACCCGCCGTACGCACCCCGCGGCGAGTTCTCCAACGACGAGCTGAAGTTCGTCTACCGCCACTTCCTCGGCCCGGACCCGTTGACCGAGCCGCGCACGTACCGGCGCGACGAGGACGACGGCGAGCGACTGCTCGTCGGCGAGGTCAACAACCTGCCGAGCACCGTCGGCGGCGGTGGTGTCCACGCCGATGGCAAGCTCCCCCGCTTCCGCGAGATCGACTTCGCCCTGCGCCACGAGCTCGGACCGATCGACGGCGCGACGATCGAGGACTGGCCGATCGACTACGACGAGCTCGAGCCGTACTACGCCGCGGCCGAGCGCTCGATCGGGGTGGCCGGCGAGGCCGACGCGAACCCGTTCGCCGCGTGGCGCTCCGGTCCGTACCCGATGCCACCGGGACCCGACATGTACGGCGCCGTGCTCAGCACCGCGGCGGCCGAGCGCCACGGGCTGCATCCCTACCGCGCGCCGACCGGGGTCAACAGCCAGCCCTACGACGGGCGCCCGGCGTGCACCAACTGCGGGTTCTGCGGCCCGTTCGGCTGCCCGATCCACGCCAAGGGCGACCCGATCGCCATGCTGCGTCGGGCGCTGAAGACGGGCCGCTGCGAGATCCGCCCGGAAAGCTGCGCGACCGCGGTGTTGACCACCGGAAGCGGCTCGTTCACGCGGGCGACCGGCGTGCGCTACCTCGATGCCGACGGGGTGAGCCGCGAGGTGTCCGCCGAGTGTGTCGTGCTGGCGTGCGGCGCGTTCGAGACGCCGCGCCTGCTGCTGCAATGCGGGGTGGGCAACTCGTCCGGGCAGGTCGGCCGCAACCTCATGTACCACTTCCAGACCCTGACGGTCGGCGGCTTCCCGTTCGATCTGCACGGCGAGCGCGGCCGCGACGTGACCCACCTGCACGACGACCACATCGTGCCCGA
>JBBQHT010000490.1:0-1878 GCA_038324235.1 Acidimicrobiales bacterium | reverse complement strand
ACCACCGACCCGGTCACTGGCAAGCACGTCCCCGGCGCCCGGATCGGGCTCGATGCCCGGCGCGCGGACGCGCTGATCCAGATGGCCTGTGCGACCCTGGCCGACCCGGCTGTTCCCCGTGCTCACGGCCGTCACTCTGGGCGTGCTGATCGACCTGCCCACCTGCTTGGCCTCGCCGACCACCCCGCCGAGCTGGCTGGGTACCGACCCATCCCCGCCTACGTCGCCCGTGCTCTGGCCGCCGATGTCCCCTGGCAGCGCTGGGTCACAAACCCCGTCACGGGATACCTGCTGGACTACGGCTCCACCACCTACACCCCACCCCAAGGCCTGCGCGACTACCTGCTGGCTGCGCACCCTCGCTGCACCAGCCCCTACTGCGGCCAACCCTCGTACCGGTGCGAGCTCGACCACACCCGGCCGTACGACCGGGGCGGTCCCACGAGCGCGGCCGGCATGCGGCCCCAGTGCAAGAACCACCACCACCTCAAGACCCTCGGCTACACCGCAACTCAGGCCCACGCTGATGGATCGTCCACGACGACCAACCCTACCGGCCGGAAGATCCATCAACCACCGCACAACCACCAGCCCGACGCCACGCCACCGCAACCCGCCGGCGCCTTGCCTGAAGTCCTTGGCCCGCAAGAGCTTCTCGGCTCTTCCGAGGAGTTGGGTCAGCCATGGCCCGACGACCCAAGAGCCTCAGGCGTCGCCGACCAGTCCGGCGACGATGGCGGCGGACATCCCGACGAGCGGGAGTCCGCCGCCCGGATGCGACGACCCTCCAACCAGGAAGAGGCCAGGCAATGGCGACTGATTCGCTGGGCGTAGGAAGGCCGCCCGCGGCCCGTTGGACGAGGTCCCGTAGATCGACCCTCCGGGAGACCGGGTGGTGGACTCGAGGTCGGCCGGGGTACGTACCTCCCGCCACAGGACCCGGTCGCGTACGTCGAGGCCGCGGCCCGCCATGATGTCGAGCACGCGATCGGCGTAGCTGTCGGCGAGACCAGGCGCCGTCCAGTCGATTCCGGTCGAGCTGGTCGAGCTGGTCGAGGTGGCGCTGTGCCGTGGGGCGTTGACCAGGACGAAGACTGCCTCGTGCTGGTCGTCGGGTCGCATCCGTGCGTCGTCCGGGGCGCAGACGTAGATGGCGGGGTCGTCGACCACGTGCGGCGACCGGCCGAAGAGCGAGTCGAACTCCTGGTCGTAGTCCGCGGGGAACAGCACGGTGTGATGCCGCAGTCCAGAGGTACGGCCCCGCAGGGCAAGCTGAAGGGTGAACGCCGACGAAGAAGGCGTAGTCCGCCGTAGCCGCGTGAGCGCATGCGCCGCCACCGACGCGGGAAGCAAGTCAGCGAAAAGGTGGCTGGCATCGGCGTTCGAAACCACGACGTCGGCGCCCACCCGCTCGCCACCGACCAGTCGTACCCCTACAGCTCGGCCGTTCTCGATGAGCACCTCGGCCACGTCGGCGTCGAACCGGAACTCGATGCCACGCTCGACGCAGCGGTCGTACAACGCCCGACCTAGCATCCGCAGCCCACCGCCGACGTGCCATGCGCCGAAGGTCTGCTCGATGTAAGGCACGACGACGAGCGCAGCGGGGGCTCGTCGTGGGTCCGACCCGGAGTACGTCGCATACCGGTCGAGCAGCATCCGCGCCCGAGGGTCCTTCAGGTAGCGATCGCCCACGCGTCGCAACGTGGTCAGCGGAGCAACTGTGCGCAGGTCCCGTACCCGCAACGACTGCCGCAAGAGGTCGCGGGGGCCAGTCAACGGAGTCTCCAGGAACGGCGTACGAGTGACCTGCCATACAGCCGCCGCGTGGTCAACCAGAGCGGTCCACTGCGGCCCAGCTCCCCTGCCGAACGCCGC
>JBBQHT010000489.1:0-1912 GCA_038324235.1 Acidimicrobiales bacterium | reverse complement strand
GCACCGCAACGGTGGCGAGATCATGGGGCTCGCGCGCACCCGCCGGTCAACGACGCCGCGCCGGCTCGTGCTGCTGGTCGACATCAGCGGCTCGATGGCCCCCTACGCGCGTGCGCTGCTTCAGTTCGCGCAGGTCGCCGTCGCCGGCGGCACGAAGGTCGAGGCGTTCGCGATCGGCACACGGCTCACGCGGCTCACCCGCGATCTGCGCGCCCACGATCCCGACCTCGCGCTGGCGGCCGCCGCCGCAGCGGTGCCCGACTGGTCGG
This sequence comes from Acidimicrobiales bacterium, assembly GCA_038324235.1. GTDB lineage: Bacteria > Actinomycetota > Acidimicrobiia > Acidimicrobiales > Acidimicrobilacustridaceae > JBBQHT01. The sequence goes on along the minus strand of JBBQHT010000489.1, from coordinate 1,643 downwards.
GGGGCACGCGCCTCGGCGCGTCCCTGCGCCGCTTCAACGACGAATGGGGCATCCGTGGCCTCGCCCGAGGCGCCGTCGTCGTCATCGTCTCCGACGGATGGGAGCGGGGTGACCCCGCCCTCTTGGGCGACGAGCTCGCCCGGCTGGGTCGGGTCGCCCACCGCATCGTGTGGGTCAACCCGCTCAAGGCGAGCACCGGGTACGAACCAACGGCGCGCGGCATGGCGGCCGCGCTGCCGCACCTCGACGCATTCGTCGCCGGGGAATCGATCGGATCACTGGCCGCGGTCGCCGCGGCCGTCGCGCATGCAGGAGTTGACCGATGATCGAACTGCTCGATGACCTGGACCGGTGGCACGCCGCGGGCCGGCGCGTGGCGTTGGCCCGCGTGGTCGACATCGATGGCTCCGGCCCTCGTCTCCCCGGCGCGGCCATGGCCGTCAGCGAGGACGGTGAGGTAGCTGGTTCGGTGAGCGGCGGGTGCGTGGAAGGCGCGGTGGTGACCGAGGCCCTCGAGCTGCTCCGCACGGGGGAGCGCCGGGTCGTGTCGTTCGGGTACGGCGACGACGACGCGTTCGCCGTCGGGCTCACCTGTGGCGGCACCGTCCACCTCTTCCTCGAGCCGCTGCCGGCACCGAGCCCCGAGAGCACGAGCACCGACACGGGCGGAGCCGACCGGGCGCTGTACGTCGCACTCGCCGATGCCCTGCGGGGACAGCGGCCGGCGGTGCTGGCCACGGTGATCGAGGGCCCCCGCCGCGGCGCCAAGCTGCTCCTCGAGCCCGGCGAGCCGGTCATCGGCACCCTGGGCGATGCCGACCTGGATCGGGTCGTGGGTCGCGACGCGCTCGGTGAGCTCGACACGGGCACGAACGTGGTCCGCCACTACGGCGAGCACGGTGAGGCCCGGGAGACCGCCGTGTCGGTGTTCATCGAGTCCTTCGCCCCGCCGCCCCGCCTGCTCGTGTTCGGGGCGGTGGACTTCACCAAGGCGCTCGTGCGCGTGGCCAAGGTGCTCGGCTACCACGTCACGGTCTGCGATGCGCGCGAGGTCTTCGCCACCTCCCGCCGCTTCCCGCAGGCCGACGAGGTCGTGGTGGATTGGCCTCACCGTCTCGTCGAGCGGGTTCAGGCCGAGGGCCCGGCGCTCGGACCCCGCGACGCGGTGTGCGTGCTGACCCACGACCACAAGTTCGACATCCCGGCGATACAGGCCGTGCTCGCCACCGACGTCGGCTACCTGGGGGCGATGGGCAGTCGGCGGACCCACGCCGAGCGGGTCGACCGGCTCCATGCCGAGGGAGTCACCGACGAGGCGCTCGCCCGGCTCATGGCGCCCATCGGCCTCGACATCGGCGGGCGCACCCCCGAGGAGACGGCCGTGGCCATCTGCGCCGAGATGATCGCGGTCCGCACCGGCCGGACCGCGCCGAACCTGCGCGACAGCGCCGGCCCGATCCACTGACGAACGGTTCAGGCGTCGTCGGCCGGAAGCACCACGAGGCGGGGCCCGGCGGGCAGGTGGAAGTCCTCGGCCTCCTGGCGGGCGGCGGTCAGCGGACCCACGAGCGAGTACCCGAGGCCGAGGGAGGCGAAGCCGACGGTGTCCACGCCGAGGAGCTCGTCGATGGTGTCCTTCAGCT
>JBBQHT010000488.1:0-1944 GCA_038324235.1 Acidimicrobiales bacterium | reverse complement strand
TACGAGAAGATCGCCGCGCCGCTCGCGCTCGTCGATGGCCAGACCGTCGCACCCCCCGTGGCCGGCTGGTCGGTGGTCTCAGTCGACCCGGGCTACTCCATCGACGACGTGACCGTCACCTTCGAACCGGGACCGAGCCCGACCTCGCCCTGGGTGGAACTACGCCTGCAACGCACCCGCGCGCCGGCCCGCTGCGAGAAGCCCGACGCGACCCAGGGGTGCGAGCGTCTCGGCACCCTCGACGACGGCGCCGTCATCTGGGGTGAACCGATCATCGGCTACGAACCCGTCCACGGCTACTCGTCGATCTTCGTCGACGTGCCCGGCGGTCGATGGGCCGTCGAGGGCACCAACTTCCCCCAAGGGCTCGACGCCGACGGATCGGTCACCCTCCTCCGCTCGCTTCGACCCGTCGATGCCAGGACCTTCGCGTCCGCACGCGGCAAGCCGGGCGGCGGATAGGTTGCGGGCCGTGCCCAGCCCCGCCGAAGCGTCCCGCGTCACGGTGCTCGATGGCTTCGTGTTCCTCGACGAGCTCGTGCTCCTCGTGGTGCTGGCGATCAGCGGGGCGAGCATCGACGCGCCGGTCGTCGCCCGCGTGGTGCTCGCGGTGGCGCTCGTGGCGGTCGCCGGGGTGGTGTGGGGGTTGTGGCTCGCTCCCCGGGCGCCTCATCCGATCGCCTATCCGTACAGCCTCGCGGCGAAGCTCGGGGTGTTCGCGGTCGCCGCGGTCGTCTTCGTGGCGGCGGGCCACAGCCTGGGCGCCGTCGTGTTCTTCGTGGTCTCGGCGGCGCTCGTCGCCGCCTCCGAACGGGTACGTCACCGTCTCGCCGGATGACGGCTCCATCACGCCCCCAGCCCTGAGGCCGATCGCGATCCATCGTCAGCCACCGCCTCGGCGTCGACCGAAGCGCCGGCGGCGCGGGATGTCTCGCCAACCAGGTGCGATGGGCACGCCTCTCCGACGGCTCCTTGGTGCGTGAACCGAGTGCGGCCAGGCCGTTCGGCCTGCTTTTCGGTCAAGGCCGTCGAGCTCGGCGCCGATGTACCTCAGTGGGGTCTTCGCCCCGCATCTTTGGTTTCGACGGGAGTTGGCATGACCGATCCGGTGAGCTCTCGGCGATCGCTGTCCACGGACCGGCTGGCGCGGGCCGGTCGCCCCCAACGGCGGCGCAGCATCGGGCTCCTGACCGTCGCGATGGTGGCCGTCGTCTCGGTGTTCTCCGCAGGTTGCGCGACCTTCGTGGCCATCCCGGGCGCCGCCGGCTGCAACATCACGCCGTCCACCTCGGCCTGGCGGGCCAACGTGACAGGTCTGCCGGTGCACACCTCGTCGGGCACCTGGGTCGCCACGATCGGGGCCACCAAGAGCCTCAAGGCCGACTTCGGGTCGGGTCTCTACCTCGGTCAGCCGATCGGCATCCCCTACGACGTGGTTCCGGGCACCCAGGCCAAGGTCACCGTCACGTTCGACTACGCCGACGAGAGCGATGCCGTGGGCTACCCGATCCCGGCGAACCCGCACGTCGAGGGGGGCGCATCTGCTACTGGTGATCGTCACATCCTCATCGTCGACAAGGACAACTGCCGCCTCTACGAGCTCTGGAACGCGCACCCCGGGCCCAGCGGCTGGAGCGCCGGGGTGACGGCGGGGTCGGGTGCCACGTGGGACATGCGCGCCAACGTCATGCGCACAGCCGGGTTCACCTCATCGGATGCGGCGGGCCTACAGGTGCTGCCTGGACTGGTGCGCTACGAAGAGGTCGCAGCTGGCAAGGTGCTCCACGCGATCCGCATGACCGTTCCGGCCACCGCCGGCTCCTACGTGTGGCCGGCGAGCCACAAAGCGGGCTCGGGGGGCGCGGCGTACCCGCCGATGGGGACGTGGTTGCGGCTGAAGTCGACGGTCAACGAGGCGTCGTTCGATCCTGCAGTGCGGCCGAT
>JBBQHT010000487.1:0-1962 GCA_038324235.1 Acidimicrobiales bacterium | reverse complement strand
TCGGCCATCAAGGCGCGGGCGGCCCGCAGCTCGTCGTCGGAGTAGGACGAGAAGTCGCGGGCGCGCAGGATCTCGCGAGCGCTGGCCCAGCCCGTGGGCGGTTCGGCCGGGGGCGCGTCGTCCGCTTCGTCCTCGCCCCGCTCGCCGGACGGATCCGTGTCGTCGTCGATGCCCATGGTCGTGGTGTCACCGTCGCGGTCGTCGGCATCGTCGGCCCCCTGACGCGGCGGATCGGGAGGCGCCGCACCCTCGGCGGCGGTGTCCGTGCCGGTGTCGTCGGGCCCGGCGTCGGTGCTCTCCTGCTCTGCAGGACCGTCGCCGCTGGCGGCCGCAGCCTCCCCGGCGTCGAGGGTCCAGAAGGACGCGAAGACCTGGTCGTACCGCTCGATGTCGGGGTGGCGGGTGACGAGGGTGCTGCGCCCGGCCCAGTACAACCCCGACGACGTGCGCCCCACGAGGGTCACCGCCTCGGCGTAGCGGCTCAGGGCATCAGCCGGCACGGCCACCCCCTCGGCGCGCAACGCACCCAGGAACGCCGCCAGCACCTCGAGGTCGGCATCGTCCGGGGACGCGGCGTTCGACACGTGGTGCAGGTCCAGGCCGGAGCGTCGCGGGGAGCCCATGTCAGCCGCCCGCCTCGGCGGCCGCGACGGCGCCGGCCACGAGGTCGTCGAGCACGGAGCCGGCCACGCGCTCGTGGTCTTCGCGATACTTGAGCACGGTGCCCAACGTGGCGCGGGCGGGGCCGGGTGAGAGCGTGGCGATCCCGAGGCGCACGAGGGCATCGGCCCAGTCGATCGTCTCGGCGACGCCGGGAGGCTTGGCGAGGCCGAGCTCGCGCAGCCCCGCGACCGCCGCGGCCACCTGCCCGGCGAGGCGAGCGTCGATCGTGGGCACGTGCTGGCGCACGATGGCCACCTCACGGGCCCGGTCGGGGTGATCGACCCAGTGGTACAGGCACCGACGCTTGAGCGCGTCGTGCAGGTCCCGGGTGCGGTTCGAGGTGAGGATCACCACGGGCGGGTCGTCCGTGCGGATCGTGCCGAGCTCGGGCACGGTGAAGGACCACTCGGCGAGCACCTCGAGCAGGAACGCCTCGAACTCGTCGTCAGCCCGGTCGATCTCGTCGATCAGCAGGACGGGCACCGGGCCGTCCACCGGTTCGATCGCCCGCAGCAGCGGCCGCCGGATGAGGAACCGCTCGTCGTAGAGCTCGTCCTCGAGGGCGGCCACCGGCGTGCTGGCCGGATCGGCCGGAGTCGTCGGCTGCGCAGGCCCCGGGGTGGGGGCCCCATGGCGGTCGATCACGGCGGCGGCCTCGGCGGCGCGCAGGTGGAGCAGCTGCCGCGCGTGATCCCACTCGTAGGCGGCTTGCGCGACGTCGATGCCCTCATAGCACTGCAAGCGCACGAGCTCGCCGCCGGTCCAGCGCGAGAGCGCCTTGGCCACCTCGGTCTTGCCGACGCCGGCATCGCCTTCGAGCAACAGCGGCCGGCGCAGGTGCAAGGCCAGCAGCACGGCGGTCGCCAATCCATCGTCGGCGAGGTACCCGTGCGCACCCAGCGCGGCGGTCACCCCGGCGACGTCGAGCGAGCCCTCGTCGTCGTCGGTGCGCAGCACAGGATGCATGGGGGAAATCTACCGGTCCCCCGCCACGATCGACTGCCTGGCGACCCAGGGCCGAGCGGACCGTGCGCCCCTGGCCGGGTCGGGTCAGTCCGGGATCTCGACCTGCACCGAGGCCCGCTCGCCCCGGATGGGCGCGATGCACTCGGCGATGAAGCGCTGGTGCTCCGGATGGTCCCGGTAGGCCTCATAGCTGGCCCGATCCGCGAACTCGGCGGTGACGGCGTACTCGAAGTTGCCGTCGTTGATGCCGAGATCCGGGCCGTACTGGTAGCCGTGGGCCCAGGTGATGACCGTCGAGAGGTGGTCGAGGCCGGCAGTCACGGCCTGCTTCTG
>JBBQHT010000486.1:0-2037 GCA_038324235.1 Acidimicrobiales bacterium | reverse complement strand
GTCACCGGGGACGAACGCGGCGACCACGAACCAGCCGCCGGGTTCGAGCACCTCGACGACGCGGGCGAGGCACGCCCGCTGCTCGGCCTCGGTGCTCAGCCCGAAGAACGTGTTGGAGGCCACGAACACACCTCGGCACCGCCGGCCCCTATCCGCGCCGCCGTCGACGGCGCCGAGGTCGGTCGGAGGTGGGACCACGACGGTGGCCATGTCGCCGATCGTGACCGGGATGGCCTCGCCGCCCGGTTTGGCGCGCAGGCGGTCGACCATGGCCGTCGAGGCGTCGATCCCCCGCACGTCGTAGCCCGCCGCGGCGAGGCCGAGGGCGAGGCGACCTGTCCCGATGCCGAGCTCGAGGATGGGTCCGCCGTCGGCCGGGTCACCCGCGAGCCCGCCGACGAACGCCACGATCTGGGCCACCTCGACCGGATCGTCGTACCAGTCGTCGTAGATGTCGGCCCAGCGCTCGCCGTAGGTCGATGCGTCGTAGCCCTCCACCGCCTCAGCATGCCGCACCCCGCGGGGTCAGGCGGCGCGGATGCAGTTGCGGCCGGCGTGCTTGGCTTCGTAGAGGGCCTGATCGCAGCGTTGGAGCAGGGCCAGCGCCTCCTCCTCACCGTCCCATTCGGCGATGCCGGCGGAGACCGTGAGCGGCCGGTGCTGCTCGTCGGTGATCGTGCGCCGGCGGACCGCTTCGAGGAGGTGCAGGGCGCCCGCGGCGTCGGTGGTGGGGAGCAGGATGCAGAACTCCTCGCCGCCGTAGCGCGCGAGCAGATCGGTCGCCCGGATCCGCTCCTGCACGGCGCGGGTGAACGATCGCAGCATCGCGTCGCCGGCGATGTGGCCGAACGAGTCGTTGAAGCGCTTGAAGTGATCGAGGTCGAGGAACGCGACGGTCAGCGGCTCCCCCTGGCGGCGGGACCGGTCGAGCTCGTGATCGAGATCGACCATGAGCCGCCGCCGGTTGGCGATGCCGGTGAGCGGATCGGTCGTGGCCTCGTCCACCAGTCCGCTGATGAACGCGACCCGGTCGGCCATGCCGCCGAGGAGGCTCGCCACGGTGGAGACGGGGGCCGCGTCGGTCGGACCGTGGTGCACGCTACGATCGGGGACCACGACCACGACGTCGAAGGACACGGCCCGCGCGGTGGCGGCCACGAGCGATCCGTGATGCACGAAGGTGCCGGCGGCCAAGCTCGCCTCCGCGACCTGGCGGACGGCGGTGTCGCGTTCGCTGTCCTCCCCGCTCGCCGTCGGGTCGCCGGCGCCCGCGGTCCAGCGCATGATCACGATGGGCGCGGGCGCCGCCCGGATGCTCCCGAGCGACGGGTCGGCGCTCGCGGTGCTCGGGGTGCTCGCGGTGCTGTCGGCGCTGTCGAGGAGGCGGGCGCGGGTGACGATGTCCACCCGGTCGACCCCGAGTGCGCCGGCGAGGTACGGGGCCATGTCGGCCAGATCGTCGGGCCAGGTCCGTCCCCGGGCGGTCGCGGTCGCCAGTTCGGCCAGGTTGTCGCTGATGGCCAACCTGACGAGCGCCTTGCGGGCGAGCATGTCGATGATCGCAACGGTGACCGCCCCCATCGAGCCGCCGAGGGCGACGGCCTGCACGATCGCCGCCGGGTCCGGATCGAGCGCCCACATCGTGCCCACCAGCACCCCGATGGCGATCGCGCCTGTGAGGAGGATGCCGCGGCGATCGAACATGAAGCCGGCCGCCAGCATCGGCGCCAACAGGATCGGGCGGAACACCGCAGCTTCGGACCCGACGGCCAGCAGGAGCAAGCCGATCGCCCCGAAGCTGATGAGGCACTCGACGAGCACGACGTCGGGTCGGAAGCGGTCCAACCGCTCGGCCCGGACAGCTCGCAGGTCGAAGGCGTTCATCGTCGCGAGCATGGTGCCGCAGGCCATGCTGGCGAGCAGGAAGCGCCACTGCACGTCGGGCACGAGCACCGCGGCGACCACGAACACCGGCATGGTCATCTCGGCCAACCCGACCAGGCCGATCGCCATCTCGGCCGTCATTTTCGTCTGCTC
>JBBQHT010000485.1:0-2044 GCA_038324235.1 Acidimicrobiales bacterium | reverse complement strand
CTTCGTCGCCGCCTTCACGTCCGAACAGGACGCGCTCGAGGCGCTCCACGACATCGAGCAGCTGGCGTTGGGACCGCACGCCGAGGTGGTGCTCCACCACGCCGGCGACCACGGCGAGCTCCAGATCGCCGAGGGTCGGCTGCTCGGCGCTGTCGAACGGGCCATGCTCATCGGCCTGCCGGTCGGCGCAGTCGGCGGCCTGGCGGTGATGACGGTCGCGGCCGCGATCGAACCCGTCATAAGCCGGTCGATGGTGCTCGGTGTCGGTCTCGTCGCCGGCGCGATCTGCGGGCTCCTCTTCGGCGGCGTCCTCGCGATCGCCTGGCGGTCACGCGAGATCGAAGAGGCCGAGGACTGGGAACGGTGCCACCGACCCGATGACGAGGTGCTCGTCGCCCGGCTCGCCGAGGATGCGATCGAGCGGCGCGTGAGCGACCCGGTCGACACGACCCCGGTGGCGGTGCCCGAAGAGATCCGGCGCATCTTCGCGGACCATCACGGGCGCCCCCTGCAACTCGCCGGCGAGGACTGAGCTCAGCCGGCGTCGAGCGCGGCGCGGATCTCGCCGATGTACGCAGCCACGCCGGCGGGGCCTTCGCCCTCGAGCAGTCGACGTACGACGGAGGTCCCGACCACGACGCCGTCGGCGACCTGGCAGGCCTCGGCGGCCTGCTCGGCGTTGGAGATGCCGACGCCGATCAGCACCGGCTTGTCGGTGACCGCCTTGAGCCGCCCGGCGATCTCGGTCGCGCTGGCCGCGAGGTTGGCGCGCTCGCCGGTGACCCCGAGCAAACCGACGGCGTACACGAACCCTCGCGCGCGGGCGCAGACACGGGGCAGCCGCTCATCCGGGGCGGTGGGAGCGGCGAGCATCACCGTCTCGACCCCGGCGTCGTCCGCCGCCGCCGCCCAGGGCCCAACCTCTTCAAGCGGCAGATCGGGCAGGATCGCGGCGGCCACCCCCGCATCCAGGAGGGCCGCGGCAAAGCGCTCGTGGCCCATGTGGAAGCAGATGTTGTAGTAGGTCATGACCGCCAGCGGCACGCCCGAATCGTGGTCGCGCAGGGCATCGAGCACCGACTGGGGGGTCGTGCCGCCGCGCAGCGACCGCTCGGAGGCCTCTTGGATGACGGGGCCGTCCATCACCGGGTCGGAGAACGGGATGCCGATCTCGATCGCGTCCGCCCCGGCGTCGGCCACGGCCCGCACGGCGTCGAGCCAGTCGGTCCCGAGGCCGCCGGTGATGTATGGAACGACGAGCTTGCGGCCGGCCGCGCGGCGAGCGCGCAGCGCCTGCTCGAGCTCGCCGACCGGCGTGGCGGCGGTGGTCATCGGGCCAGGATCTCCATCATCTGCGCGACGTCCTTGTCGCCCCGGCCCGACAGGTTGAGCAGGACCGTGCGACCGTGCAGCGCCGCACGGTCCCGGGACACCCAGGCCAGGGCGTGCGCGCACTCGAGCGCCGGGATGATGCCCTCGGTGCGCGAGAGCAACTGGAACGCATCGATCACCTCGGCATCTGACACCGCTTCGTAGCGGGCCCGTCCGATCGAGGCGAGGAACGAGTGCTCCGGCCCGACCCCGGGGTAGTCCAGCCCGGCCGAGATCGAGGTCGCCTCGACGACCTGTCCCCATTCGTCCTGCAGCAGGTAGGACTTGGATCCGTGCACGACTCCGGGTACGCCGCGACCGATCGCCGCGCCACCGATCGGCTCGACGCCGACGAGCTCGGCCGACGAGTCGACGAAGCCCGAGAAGATGCCCATCGCGTTGGAGCCGCCGCCCACGCACGCCGTGACGACATCGGGGACCGCGCCGACACCGAGGAGCTTCTCGCATTGGGCCCGGGCCTCGTCGCCGATGACGCGATGGAACTCTCGCACCATCCACGGGTACGGGTGCGGGCCCATGACCGACCCGAGGCAGTAGTGGGTGTTGCCGACCGTGGCGACCCAGTCGCGCATCGCCTCGTTGACGGCATCTTTCAACGTGCGGCTCCCTGACAGCGCCGGGCGGACTTCGGCCCCGAGCAGCCGCATGCGGA
>JBBQHT010000484.1:0-2052 GCA_038324235.1 Acidimicrobiales bacterium | reverse complement strand
TGCCACCTGGACCTTCTCCAGCGCCACGCTGGTCAGCCGGCCGGCCCCGCTGGCCTGGAGGTAGAACGTCCGTTGGCCGGGCTCGCCGACCGTGCCCGCGACGAAGCGATCGGGCGGGTCGTAGTCGAAGATCGCGCGAGGCATGACAGAAACCCTAGGCGAACCGTCAGCCGCCTGCTCCCCCGCCGACCGCGGCATCGCTCTCGGCGGAACCGCGGGTCTTCCGCGCGCGACCCTTGGGCTTGCCGGGCAGCAGCGAGTCCACCGAGCCGCCGGTGTCGTTGACCCGGACCACGAACGGCCTCAGCTCGGTGTAGCGGACCACAGCGAGCGAGCACGGGTCGACCTGGATGCGCTGGAAGAGGTCGAGGTGCAGCCCCAGCGCGTCGGCCAGGATGGCCTTGATCACGTCGCCGTGACTGACCGCCAGGTACGTCGCGTCCGGGCCCAGCTCGGCGTTCCAGGCCCGAACGGCTGCGACGGCGCGCGACTGCATGTCGGCCATCGACTCGCCCTCGGGTCCGGGGAACGTGGCGGCGCTCGGGTGCGCCTGGACCACCTTCCAGAGCGGCTCCTTGGCCAGCTCCTTGAGCGGGCGCCCCGTCCAGTCGCCATACCGGCACTCGCCCAGGCGGTCGTCGGTGTGGGTCGGCGTGGCGTCGCGTCCGGCGAGGATCGCGGCGGCGGTCTCCTGGCAGCGCTCCAGCGGGCTGCTCACGACCGCGGCGAGCGGCACCGGGCCGAGCCGCGCGGCGAGGGCGGTGGCCTGGCCGCGTCCGGTCTCGTCGAGCTGGACCCCGGGGGTCCATCCCGCCAGGGTCCCGGAGGCGTTGGCGGCGGTTCGCCCGTGCCGTACGAGCAGCAGCGTCGTCATGGGCTCAACCTAAGGCTCGGTCGCGCGGCCCGCCCCTGCACACGGTCAGCGAGGGGTGATGGTGCCCGCGGCGAGCAGGGCGAACACGATCACGCCGAGGGCGATCCGGTAGATGACGAAGGGGGTGAACGTGTGGTTGGCGATGTACTTCAGGAACCAGGCGATGGCCACGTAGCCGACCGAGAACGCGATCACGGTCGCGACGATGGTCGGGCCCCAGGCCGCGGTCGTGTCGTCGCCGATCTTGAGCGTCTCGAACAGCCCGGAGATGAGCACCGCGGGGATGGCGAGCAGGAACGAGTAGCGCGTGGCGGCGGGTCTGGAGTAGCCGCGGAACAACCCGGCCGAGATCGTGCCACCCGAGCGGGACACCCCCGGGATCAGCGCGCAGGCCTGGGCGAACCCGTAGATCAACCCGTCGACGACGTTGAGGTCGGTCAGCTCGCGCTGGCGCGAACCCACCCGGTCGGCGAGAAGCAGGACGAGACCGACGACGATGAGCATCGCGGCGATGAGCCTCAGGTCGCGGGCCGCCGTCTCGATGGTGTGCCGGAACGCGAAGCCGAGGACGCCGATCGGGATGGTGCCGATGATGACATACCAACCCATGCGTGCATCCAGGGTGCCGCGTTCGGCCGGGCGCACGAGCGACCGCACCCACGCCGACGCGATCCGCCAGATGTCCTTGCGAAAGTACAAGAGCACCGCGGTCTCGGTGCCCAGCTGGGTCACTGCGGTGAACGCGGCGCCCGGATCCGACCAGCCGGCTAGCGCCGAGACGATCCGGATGTGCGCGGTGGACGAGATGGGGAGGAACTCGGTGAGCCCCTGAACGAGACCCAGGACGATCGCTTCCAACCAGCTCACTCGGCAACTCCTGCTCGTTCCGCGGCCTCGACGACAGAACGAAGGGTACCGACCCGCTCAGCCAGATTCGGCGCATAGGTCGCCACCGTGAGTGTCGTGACTCCAGCGGCGGCGTACGCCTGCAGCCCGTCGGCGATCCGCTCGACCGGCCCGATGAGCGACGTCTGGTCGATGAACTCGAACGGGACGGCGGCCGCAGCGGCGTCGTACTCGCGAGCGAGGTACTTGTCCTGGACCTCGCCCGCCGCCTGCTCGTACCCCATCCGGGTGGCGAGCTGGTTGTAGAAGTTCTTGTCGCGGCTGCCCATCCC
>JBBQHT010000483.1:0-2084 GCA_038324235.1 Acidimicrobiales bacterium | reverse complement strand
GACCTCGAGCAGTGGTTCTTCAAGATCACCGACTACGCCCAGCAGCTCCTCGACGACATCGACGCGTTGGACTGGCCCGAACGGGTCAAGACCATGCAGCGCAACTGGATCGGGCGGTCCGAAGGCGCCGAGTTCGATCTGGTCGTGGCCGACGCCGAAGGCACCCCCCGCGCCGACGGGCTGACCGTCCGGGTGTTCACCACCCGGCCCGACACGTCCTTCGGCATGACCTACGCGGTGATGGCTCCCGAGCACGCCCTGGTGCCCCTGATCGTCACCGACGAGCGGCGTGAGGCGGTCGACGCGTTCATCACCCAGGCCCGCAACACCAGCGAGGTCGCTCGCATGTCGTCGGAGGGAGCGCTCGACAAGCGCGGCATCTTCACCGGCGCGCACGTGGTCAACCCGTTCACCGGCAAGCCGGTGCCGCTGTACCTGGCCGACTACGTGCTGACGGGCTACGGCACCGGGGCCATCATGGCGGTGCCGGCCGAGGATCAGCGCGACTGGGACTTCGCCCAGGTGCACGGCCTGCCGGTCATCCGCACGGTGCAACCGCCCGAGGGCTGGGAGGGCGAGGCGTACACGGGTGACGGCCCCGCCATCAACAGCGAGTGGCTCGACGGCATGGAGAAGACCGAGGCCATCGCGGCGGCCACCGCGTGGTTGGTCGACCAGGGCATCGGCGAGCACAAGATCAACTTCCGCCTGCGCGACTGGCTGCTGTCACGCCAGCGGTTCTGGGGGTGCCCCATCCCGATGGTGTACTGCGCCGAGCACGGCGTGGTGCCGGTGCCCGATGACGAGCTGCCGGTGCTGGCCCCCGACGACGTCGAGTTCCGGCCGACGGGGGAGTCGCCGCTGAAGTTCCACGAGGGGTTCCTCAACACCACGTGTCCGATCTGCCACGGGCCGGCCACCCGCGAGACCGACACGATGGACACCTTCGTGGACTCGTCCTGGTACTTCCTGCGCTTCACGGATCCGTGGAACGCGGACAAGCCCTTCGACCGAGACGTCGCCGCCTCGTGGATGCCGGTCGACCAGTACATCGGCGGGGTCGAGCACGCCATCTTGCACCTGATGTACGCCCGCTTCTTCACGAAGGCCCTGGCCGACCTGGGCGTCGCCCCCAAGACCCTGCGCGAACCGTTCAAGGCCCTGTTCACCCAGGGCATGATCCGCCTCGACGGCGACAAGATGTCCAAGTCGAAGGGCAACCTCGTCGCGCCGGAGGAGATCCTCGATCACCAGGGCGCGGACGCGCTTCGACTGGCGCACCTGTTCGTGGGACCGCCCCAGGACGATGTGGACTGGGAGGGCGTGGGCATCGACGGTTGTTCCCGGTTCCTGCACCGGTTGTGGCGCCTCGGCACCGGCGAGGCCGGCAACTCGCCGGTCACGCGCGACGAGTCGCCGACCGACATCGAGATCGACCGCGCCACCCACCGGCTCATCGCTCGGGTCAGCGACGAGTACGAGCGCTGGTCCTACAACACCGCCGTCGCGGGCTTCATGGAGTTCACGAACGAGCTGTACCGCTACGTGCAGTCGCCCGACGGTCCCCGCAGCGAGACCATCGCGTTCGCGATCGACACGATGCTGTTGCTGCTCGCGCCGATGGCGCCCCACATGACCGCCGAGCTGTGGTCCCATCGTCACGTGTCGCCGGCGTACGAGAGCGCGACGAGCCAGGCCCACATCCACGAGGAGCAGTGGCCGGTCGCCGATCCGGCCAAGCTGACGATCGACACGGTGACGATGGTCGTCCAGGTCAACGGCAAGGTCCGCGATCGCATCGACGTGGCGAGCGGCATCAGCGAGGCCGACGCCGAGACCCTGGCGTTGGCGTCGGACAAGGTGACCGTGGCGCTCGGCGGTGCGGCGCCGAAGAAGGTCATCGCCCGGCCGCCCAAGCTCGTCAACATCGTCGTGTGAGCGGCGCCCGTGCGGCTGCGGGGCCGGCGTATCCCGTCGTCCTGTTCGATCTCGACGGGACCCTGACCGATCCGAAGGTCGGGATCACGCGAGGCGTGCAGCACGCGCTCGCCGGTCTCGGGATCCACGTCGATGATCCCGAGTCG
>JBBQHT010000482.1:0-2097 GCA_038324235.1 Acidimicrobiales bacterium | reverse complement strand
GTCGTGGTGGCCACGCTCGATGCCGAGTTCGCCCGGTTCACCCGCGCCGAGCTCATCGAGCGGTTCGATCGCCACGACGTCTGGTGGGCGCCGGTCAACACGCCGGCCGAGGTGATGACCGATCCACAGGCGATCGCGGCCGGTGCCTTCGTCGATGTCCCGGCGAGCGCCGGCGCGCCGGCCCATCGTGCCGTCGCCTCACCGATCACGTTCCGCTCGCCCGGCGCGACGTCCTCGGGCACCGCCGTCGGCCCCGTGCCGGCCCTCGGCGAGCACACCGACGAGGTCCTTCGCGACGCCGGCTTCACCCCCGACGAGATCGCCTCGCTGCGCGCCGTCGGCGCCATCGCCTGAGGCGCGTCGGGCAGGATCACGGCGTGCCCGAGTCCGATCCGACCCTCGCTGGCGTCGTCGACCGTCTCGTCGCCGCCGGCTGCGTGGCCGCCGAACAGGAGGCCGCGGAGCTCCTCGCGGCCGCCCCTGACGCGCCCACCCTCGATACCTGGCTGGCCCGTCGAGAGAACGGTGAACCGCCAGCGTGGATCACCGGCCGGATCATCTTCGGCGGTCGCCCGCTGCACATCGATCCGGGTGTCTATGTCCCCCGGATCCAGAGCGAGGAGCTCGCTCGTCGCGGCGCCACGTTGCTCCCGCACGACGGGCGGGCGCTCGATCTCTGCACCGGTGCCGGGGCGATCGCCCGCCACCTGCAAGCCGAGGTCCCGACCGCGACGGTGATCGGCATCGACATCGACGTCCGAGCGGCCGCGTGCGCTCGACGCAACGGCGTCCTCGCCCTGGTGGCCGACCTGGCCGATCCGGTGCACCGCGGGCCTCACCGCGACCGAGGCTTCGACGTCGTCACCGCGGTGGCGCCCTACGTCCCGACCGGCGAGATCCGCCTGCTTCCGACCGACGTGCAGCGGTACGAACCTCGCGTCGCCCTCGACGGCGGCGACGGTGGCCTCGACCTCGTGCGGCGCGTCATCGCCGCCGCAGCGCGCCTCCTCCGACCAGAGGGTTCGGTGCTGATCGAGGTCGGCGCCGATCAGGACGATGCGCTCGGGCCGACCATCGAGGCGCACCGGTTCGACGAGATCACGCCGTGGTGGGACGACGACGGCGATCTCCGTGGCCTCGCCGCCAAGCTGCGAGCCACCTGATCAGGTGAAGTGCGGCGGGCGCTTCTGGGTGAGCGCGGCGACGCCCTCGGCGAAGTTGGGTTCGGTCATCATGCGGCGCAGCAGGACGGCTGCTTCGTCGACCGATGAGCCGACGTCACGGTGCAGGTCGGTGTAGATCTGGCGCTTGGTCTCGGCGATCGACCCGGGCGACACGGTGGTGGCGAGCATCGCGGCGTAGCCGTAGGTGTGCTCGAGCAGCCGATCGGGTTCGACCACCTCGTTGACGAGGCCCATCGCGGCGGCCTCCTCGGCGAGGAACGTGCGGCTCGACAGGAGCAGGTCGTTGGCGCGGGTCAGCCCGATGAGGCGGGGGAGGAGCCACGACAGCCCGTACTCGGCGGGCAGGTGGAGCTTGCCGTGCGCGGTCGTGAGCTTGGCGCCGGCGGCCGCGAAGCGCAGGTCGCAGTAGCACGCGAGCACGAGCCCGACCCCGGCGGCCGGCCCGTTGATCGCTGCGATGACGGGTTTGGTGAGGCCGAAGTGGAAGGCGAAGTCGTGGTCGAACTCGGGCCGCACGCCGTAGCCCGGGTTGGCGAGGTCGGGTGGGGTGCCCGGGTCGTAGCCGCCCTTGTCGACGTGCCCCTCGAGCGCACCGCTGTCGGCGCCGGCGCAGAACCCGCGCCCCTCGCCGGTCACCACGATCACGCGCACCTCGGGGTCGGCCTCGGCCTGCGCGATCGCCCACCGGTACTCCGTGTGCATCCGGCCCGTCCACGCGTTCAACCGGTGCGGCCGATCGAGCGTGATCGTTGCGACGCGCTCGAGGCTCGTGTTCGACTGCCCGATCTCGTAGCGGATCGTCTTGAGCTCCATGCGCCAGTTCAGGGCTGTGGCTGCGCGAGGAACTCGGCGAGCGCGGCGAGGGTGACGTCGGCGAGCTCGGGGCGACAGATCAACAGGTCGGGGAGGTACG
>JBBQHT010000481.1:0-2105 GCA_038324235.1 Acidimicrobiales bacterium | reverse complement strand
GCACGACACCGATGCCCGCATCGGCGGGGTGCTCGCCTCGGTCGAGGCGGCCGGTGTCTTCGACCGCACCGCGTTCTTCGTGGTGGCCGACCACGGCATGGAGCAGAGCGATCCGACGTGCACCGGCAACTGGGCCGATGCCCTCGATCGATCGGGCGTCGCGTACCGAGACGAGGGCTACTCGTTCATCTACGTGAACCCGTGATGGCGAACCGCCCGCGGTCATCGGCCCGACGAGCAGTACTCGTCGTGGCGGTGGTCGGTGCCACCGTGGTCGTCATGTGGGCGAGCACCTCCGGTGACGGCGGTCGTACCGCCGGAGCCGACGGCGCGACCGTGGACCGGGTGGCCTTCGGCCAGCTCGGCGCGTTGATCGCCTTCGTGATCTTCACCGTCCTGCTCGGTGCCGCGGTGCTGGTCGTGCTGCAGATGCTGGCGAGCGCCGACCCGGGACCGTCGGGCCCCGGACGCGACGATGACCCCGAGGTCCCGGTGTGGGTGCGGCGGCTGATCACGGCGGGTCAGGTCGCCTTCGGCGTCGTGGCGGCCTACGTCCTCTACCAGGCGTTCCCGTCGTTGCACCTCGGACCGCTGGGGTCCGCGGCGGGAGCGGGCGACGACGCCAACGCGGCGGGCGCCGGCGCAGCGGCGAACGATGCCCTGTTCTCGAACCTGCTGGCGGCGGTGATCCTGTTGGCGGCGCTGAGCCTCGTGGCGGGCGCCGTGATCATCTTCGTGATCAGGCTGCGCAACCGATTGTCGGCGCTGGACGAGCAGGTGCCGCCCGAGGTCACCCCCGCGGTGTCGAGTTGGGCGCCGGACCCGGAGGACCCGTTCGCCCTCGACCCCGCCGTGTTCGCCGCGGGTGCCCCGCGGGACGCGATCATCGCGACGTTCGACCACGCCACGACGTTGCTCCGGGCCGGCGGCTTCCCCCCGGCGTGGGGCGAGACCGCGGCCGAGCACGTCCGCCGGATCACCCCGTCGCTCCCCGCCCGTTCGGGCGCCGCAGCCCGGACCCTGCTGGCGGCGTACCACGAAGCGAAGTTCAGCACGCACCCGCTGGTCGAGGACCAACGGCTCGACGCGATCGACGCGCTCCGGGTGCTCCGAGATGACCTGCTCGTCGTCGCCACCTCCCGATCGACGGTGGTCGCCGCGACTGCGGTGACGGGGCCGACATGACCGTGCCCGCGGCGAACCGCGTCGTGACCCGCCAACGTCGGCGTCGCAACCTCACGAACGCCGCCGCCGCCGTGGTGCTCGCCGTGGGCGGGTACGTGACGATGTGGCTGACGGAGCGGGGCGACGACGTGGTCAACCGGCGCCTCGTCGGCGCGACGGTCGGCTTGGTGGTCCTCCTGGTGCTGGTCGACGAGCTGCGGCCGATCGACGCCAGCTCCGGCCGCCGCACGCGGCGCGTCGGGGGCCGCCTCGATCGCCTGGCCCGCACCGCCCCGCCCGCGCCGCCGAGCCGGCCTCTCGGGTTGACGCAGGCCGAGAGCTCGGTGGAGCTGGCGTTGCGATCCGACGCGGGGCGCGACCGGGGGTTCCGTGCCTCCGCGCGAGCGGTGGTCGACAGCTGCGTGCCCGCCGCGCCCGGCGCCCCGCCCCTCGGCCCCTGGCTCGAGTCGTTCGTGGCCCCCGAGACGTGGGCCCTGATCCGTCCCGACCGCGCCGCCGAGGTCGCACGCGGTCCGGGGCTCTCGTCGGCCGAGCTGGCCCGGATCCTCGACGACCTGGAGCGGTTGTGACGGTGGACGTCTCGTTGCCCGAGGTGGCGGTGCTCTCCAACCAGGTGCTGGACCGGGTCGAGCAGGTGGTGGTCGGCAAGCGGCCCGTCCTGCGCCTCTTGTGGGTGGGCCTGCTCGCCGACGGGCACATCCTCATCGAAGACGTGCCCGGTCTGGCCAAGACGGTCATCGCCCGATCGTTCGCGCAGGCGAGCGGCCTGCGGTTCGCTCGTGTGCAGTTCACCCCGGATCTGATGCCGTCGGACATCACCGGATCGTCGGTGTTCGATCCGCGCACCACCGAGGTCGACTTCCGGGCGGGACCCGTGTTCACGAACCTCCTGCTCGGTGACGAGATCAACCGGGCCCCGC
>JBBQHT010000480.1:0-2128 GCA_038324235.1 Acidimicrobiales bacterium | reverse complement strand
GTACTTGCCGTCGTAGAAGATGCGGCTCATGCGCGGCCGCAGCATGAAGTCCTCGTCGGGCAGGACCTCGTGCCAGAACGCCTCGACCTCGGGCACCTTCGTGAAGAAGCGGTGACCGCCGATGTCGAAGCGCCAGCCGTCGCGCTCCACTGTGCGACTGATGCCACCGACCACCGAATCGGACTCGAGGACCGTCGAGGGGATCCCGTAGCGGGTGATCAGCTCGTATGCCGCGGTCAACCCGGCGGGGCCCGCGCCGATGATGACGACGTGGGGCGGGTGGTTCGCGGATTCGGGCGCTGGCTCGCTCATGAGGTGCTTTCCGGCATGCAGGTGGGCCCGAGGAACGACCCCCAGGTACGCCCGCAACGGTAGCCGTCCCGGGTGACCGCGAGGTACTCACCGAGTGGGACCCAGGCCCATGGGCCGAACCGTTCGATGAGCCGAGAACCCGATGGGCACGGGTTCGCGTCGCCCACAACCGATCGGCGCCGGTCGCGCCGAATCAAGCGTTCGGTTGGATCACCTTGAAGACTGCCCCGGTGGGGTCGGCGACCTGGGCGAGGCGGCCATAGGGCGTGTCTTCCGCGGGGAGCTGTACCGTGCCACCCAGCTGAGTGACCTGGGCCAGCGCGGCGTCCGCGTCGTCGACGCCGAAGTAGATGGACCAGTGGGCGGGCTCGCCCTCGGGCAGGAAGCCCGAGGCGTCCATGATCCCCGCGAGCTGCCCCTCGCCCTCGCCCAATGTCGTGTACCGAAACGTCGGTTCGTCACTCACCACATGGGTGTCCCAGCCGAACACGCTCTGGTAGAACGCGACCGCGGCGTCGTAGTCGCGGGTGTGCAGCTCGAACCAGGCCGGGGCGCCGGACTCGCCGAGGAGGCCGAAGCCCGCGTGCCCGCCGGGCTGCCACACGCCGATGCCGGCCTGGCCCGCATCGGTGACCACGGCCATCACGCCGAGCTCACGCACGTCCATCGCCGGGACGATCACCTCGCCGCCGTGTGCCGCGGCCGCGTCGACGGTGGCCTTCGCATCATCCGTGGCGAGGTAGACGGACCACACATCGGGCAGGCCGGTCTGGCCGTCGCTGTGCATGCAGCCCGCCACCATGATCCCGTCTTTCAAGAAGTTGATGTACCCCCCGTAGTCCGGGCCCGGGTCATCGACGGTCCACCCGAACAGGTCACCGTAGAACGACGCGGCACGATCCTGATCCGACGTGAACAGATCGATCCAGCAGGGGGCACCGAGGGGGGCAGCAGCACGTGTGGGCATGGGGATCTTCTCCTGAGCGAGTGTCTGTGCTCTGGTGGACGGCGCGACCCCGGCGGACTCATCGGCCCGGCCCGGCCACCTTCCCGCCTACTCCTCGATGCGCAGCGGCAGATCGAACTCGGCGAACAGCTCGGCGTTGTCGTGGCACAAGAAGTTGTGGTGGCCCACGATCTGGCCGCCCGCGACCTCGATGACCTGGATCGCCCACGGCTCCCACACGCCTGGTTCGATGAAGTGGTAGTTGCCGAAGCCGGCGGTGCCGTTGACCGAGATCGGCAGCAGCCGGCCGTGCTCGCACACGATGCCCTGGCCGAGGAACCACGCGCCCAGATCGTCGGCGCCCTGCAGCCACAGGTTGTACGGGGGCATCGTCATCACCGCGTCGTCGCGCAGCAGCTGCACGAGGGCGGGGATGTCGTAGCGCTCGAAGGTGTCGACGTAGCGCGCCAGCAGCTCTTGGTGCACCGGGTCCAACGTCGAGTCGAGCGGCTCGCCCTGCAACAGCGCCAGCGTGGCGCGGGCCCGCTGGAGCGCGCTGTTGACCGACGCCACCGTCGTGTCGAGGACCGCGGCCGCCTCGATGGCCGGCCAGCGCAGGACGTCGCAGAGGATCAGAGCCGACCGCTGCCGTGACGGCAGGTGCTGGAGCGCGGCGACGAAGGCCAACCGGATCGACTCGCGCGCCGCGACGACCTCGGCCGGATCTCCGCTGACATCGATGACCCGGTCGTCGGCCACCGGCTGGATGAACGTGTGGTCCGCCACGGGGGCCCCGAGCACGACGTCGGCGGTGGCGGTGGCGGGGCCGAGCTCCATCGGCCGCGCCCGGCGCTGCGGGCTGCGGTGCAT
>JBBQHT010000479.1:0-2131 GCA_038324235.1 Acidimicrobiales bacterium | reverse complement strand
TCCTGTTCCTGCGAAACATCTGGCACTACTCGGTGCTGGCGGCAGGGCTCACCACCTGTTGGGCATCGATCACCGTTGCGTTCACCGCCGGGCAGGCGGGCCGGCTCGCGAACCGCATCGGCTTCCGGCCGGTGCTGTTGCTCGGCGCCACCCTCTACGCGGCGGGCACGATCTTGCTGATGCTCCGGGTGGGCACGACACCGAACCGGTGGGCGTTCGTGCCCTCGATGTTCATCATGGGCGTCGGCATCGGTTGCACGTTCCCGGTGCTCGGCGCGGCGTCGGTCTCCGAGCTGCCACCGCTCAGCTACGCCACCGGAAGCGCTATCAACACGACCGCGCGCCAGGTCGGCGGCGTCGTCGGCGTCGCCACGCTGGTTGCCGTGCTCGGCGATGGGAAGCCGGTCCTGTCCGACTTCCACCACGGCTGGGTCCTCGTGCTGATCGCCATCGCCGGGTCGACCCTGTTCTCGTCCCGCATCTCGGTGAAGCCGGTCACCCGCGCCGCGGCGCCAGCGTTGGTGGCTGACGGTCACTGATCAGCGAACTCGCGTTCCGTTCTGCGATCAGTCGGCCCGTGTCCGCGAACAGCGCCCGCAACGCCAGCGGCTGGAGGACCTCGACCTGCGCACCGAGCGCCACGATGTCGTAGAGCGCCGATTCGACGGACGCGACGGGGAACGAGGCTTCGACCCATCCGTCGTTCCTCAGGGTCGGCCTCTTCGGCCTCCTGACCCGCAGGCCGGCGGGACGATCGCCGAGGACGGCCATGCGCCGTCCGAGGGGAGAGAGCGCGACGACCGCGCGGCCACCCGCACCGTGGCGCGAGCTCCGAGCCCAGCCGTCCGGAACCGGTGGATCATCCTGTTCGGTGCGCAGCGCATACCCGCCGTTCGGTCCCCTCACCGAATAGACGGGAACGCCAGCGCTGCCCAGCGCCTCGATGTCGCGCAGCACGGTTCGCACGTTGACCTCGAGCTCAGTGGCAAGGGCGCCGGCGGTCATCTGGCCGCGCGTCTGGAGCAGACGCAGGAGATGGACGAGTCGGCCGGCGCGCACGATCGGTGATCCTACGGATCACGACAGAAGATGTCGTGTACTGCCTGCGATGATGTCGCCATGACGACGAACGAGAACATCGGCACCGCCGAGCAGCCCTGGGTCCTGTCGACACCGCCAGGTGGATCCGAGTTCGAGGCGTGGCGCGACGAGCAGTCGACACCGCCGGCCTTGGTCGTTCAGGTTGGCACGACCCAACTGCGCTACCACCTGCGCTGCATCGAGGACCTGCGGGCCATGCTCGTCGAGCACGGTGACTGGGTACCCCTCGGGAACGCCGATGAGCAGAAGGAGGCGAAGTCCGGGACGGTCGAAGCCTGGGGCCGCGCCGCCGACAACCCGGTCGGCGGCTGGTACGGGCTGAAGAAGGGTCTGCGCGGTCGATTCGCCAACTACGTCCCGCCCGTCCTCGAGGTTCTCGGACTTGCCGAGGTCGAGCACAACGCCCGGAACAACCGCATGCGGGCTCTCTGAGGCGGCTCAGGTGTGCGGCACCGCCGTCGGCACACCGCTCGACGCCTGCACGCACGAGTTGCGGATCGTTCCGATGCCCTCGATCGTGCTCTCGAGCACCTCACCTGGCTGCAGGTAGCGCGGCGGCTTGCGGGCCGTGCCGACGCCGCTCGGCGTGCCGGTGAAGATGATGTCGCCGGGAAGAAGTGTCACGACCTCTGACAGATACGCGATCGTGGCCGGCACGCTGAAGATCAGGTCGCTCGTGCGGCTCGACTGGAGCATCTCGCCCCCGACACCACAGGACAGGGCGAGGTCGTCGGGGTTCGAGAGCTCGTCGATGGTCACGAGCCACGGGCCGGTCGGACCGAACGTGGCGAAGCTCTTGCCCAGGTTGAACTGGTTCGCCGGCGGTGTCCGCTGGACGACCCTCTCGCTGATGTCCTGACCGACGGTGAGGCCGGCCACATAAGACCACGCGTCCTCACGTGCGACGTGGCGGCAGGTCTTGGCGATCACCGCAACGAGCTCCACCTCCCAGTCGCAGTGATCGCTGACCAGCTCGATGTCCGCATAGGGCCCGACGAGGCACGTCGGGAACTTCGTGAACGTGTTCGGC
>JBBQHT010000478.1:0-2151 GCA_038324235.1 Acidimicrobiales bacterium | reverse complement strand
CTGCCAAGCCAGCAACGACCGGTGGCACGTCTACGAACCGCTTGAGCCGCAACGCCATATCGATCCGATCCTCGCCGAGATCGACGAGGACCCAACCTGCATCTTCTGGGGCTGAACGAAGCCCATCCCCGACCACCCGGGGCACCCGTGGCACCCGGCCCATACCGTCACTGACGAAACTCCCGCGGCACTGAACGCCCCCAGGAAACCCGCCGCTGACCCTGCTCCTATACGAAGAAGCCCCATCGCGGCCCCGCAGCGACCGCTAGCCCTGATCGTTCACGGGTCTGAGATGGCATGAGGTAGCCAGGACGCGACAGGTGCCCCGTTCATGGGCTTTTCTTGTTGTTACGACACAAGAAGATCGGCCTACGAAGGAGCACCTGACGGGTGAAGGGTACCAGCGCGCAGAACGTCCGGATCGAGGGCGGCGGGACCGGGGTCACGGGCCACGTCGGCTTGCACGCCATAGGCGCGTTGGCGGATCAACTCGGTCTCGGGGCGGCGTTGTCGGCGCGGATCCCGTGGCCCGGCGAACGGGCGCCGGTCCACGATCGGGGCACCGTCCTGACCCAGGCGATGCTCATGCTGGCCGGCGGGGGCCACGCGTGCGCGCACCTCGAAGGCCTGCGCGCCCAGCCTGATCTGTTCGGGTCGGTGGCGTCAGACTCGACGTTGTATCGCACGTTGCGGCAGCTCGATCCCGCGACGGTGACGGCGCTGGGCGACGCGACGGCGGAGGTCCGCGCCACGGTGTGGGATCGCGCCGGACTGCTCGGCGGCGAGGCCCCGGTGGTGTTGGACATCGACGCGTCACTGATCGAGATCCACTCGGAGAACAAGGCCGGCACGGCCCCGACCTATAAGGGCGGGTTCGGGTTCCATCCGCTGCTGTGCTTCGCCGACGCCACGGGCGAGACCCTCGCCGCCCTGCTACGGCCGGGTAACGCCGGGGCGAACAACGCCGCCGATCACCTCACCGTGCTCGACACGGCGCTCGGGCAGCTGCCCGCGCCCATCGCCGCCGGGCATCATCTCGGCGACGACGCGGCCGACGTCACGCGGGCGGTCGTGGTGCGCACCGACTCGGCCGGCGCGACGCACCAGTTCGTGCACGGCTGCCGGGCCCGGCGCGTCGGCTTCGCCGTCGGGGCGCGCAAAACACCCCAGATTCACTCGGCGTTGCTGCACGTGCTGGTCGATGACGATCGGTGGCAGCAAGCGACCCGACAGGACGGCACCGACCGGAAGGGCGCCGCAGTGTGCGAGCTCACCGACCTGGTCGACCTCTCCGCCTGGCCGCCGGGCACCCGGCTGATCGTGCGCCGCGAGCCGTTGCACCCCGGCGCCCAGCAGAGCCTGCTGGCGTCGGAGGTGTTCCGCTACTGGGGCCACTACACCGACCAGACCGGCACCCCCGTCGCACTCGACACGCACATGCGCGCCCACGCCCACGTCGAGGACCACATCAAACGGTTGAAGGCCTCCGGCCTCGAGCGGTTCCCGTTCACCAACCTCCACGCCAACGAAGCGTGGCTCGCGCTCGTCGGGATGGCCGCCGATCTCGTGCGCTGGTTCCAGCTGCTCTGCCTCACCGGCCCGCTCGCCGGCGCCGAGCCGAAACGCCTGCGCTGGGAGCTGCTCCAAACCCCGGGTCGGATCGTGCGCCGCGCCCGCCGCACCATCATCCGCATCCTCGCCGCCTGGCCCGCCGCCGACGTCCTGCTCCACGCGTATCAACGCATCGCCGCGCTCGCCTGACGAGCCGGCCCCGCGGCACGGAACGGCGGCGACGTCTTCGACGCGCCCCGAAACACCCCGGCCGACCTCCAAGCACCATCGACAAACCTCGAATACGACCGGCCGCGATCTCGCCAGCCCGAAATGGCGTCGATGACAACCGCTCGAGCTACCCAAATCGAGCGAGCGCACCCTCAGGACTTCTCGTGAACGATCGGGGCTAAACATGGGCTAGTTGGCGGCTGGTGACACGGACCCGAGCACTGGGCCTAGATGGGCGGCCACAGTCCCAAGTGGGGCGGGGCGAAGTCGGTACCGTCAGGCGGACGACGGCTGCAAGCGGACTGACGGGGATGCCACCGTGACTGGACTCCAGACCTCAAACGACCCACGCGGATCGATCTGGCGGCG
>JBBQHT010000477.1:0-2163 GCA_038324235.1 Acidimicrobiales bacterium | reverse complement strand
TGGGCGGCGTGCCCATGGGCGACGAGCGCACGAACGAGGTCTTCATCGACAACGTCTTCGTCCCCGACGAGTACGTCGTCGGCGAGGTCAACAAGGGCTTCCAGTACATCAGCCAGGCGCTCGACCTCGAACGCTTCACCATGTTCACGTTCTCGCCGATCAAGCAACGCCTGGACCTGCTGACCGAGTACGTCGCCACGGCGACGCTCGACGACGAGCCGCTGCGCGACGATCCGGTGATCCGGACGCGCCTCGCGCGGCTGCACACCGATGCGGAGGTCGCCAAGGTCATGGGCCTCAAGGTCGTGGCCGAGTCGATGAAGGGCGAGCACGCGACCAAGTCCGGCGGCCCGCCTGTGCCGCCGCCGACGATCGAGTCCTCCGAGTACAAGCTGTTCGCCACGGAGTTCTCGCGGCGCCTGGCGAGCGCGTCGATGGACATGGGCGGGCCGGGCACGCAGCTGCGGGTCAAGACCCCGGAGGCACCGATGGAAGGTCGCAGCGAGTCGACCTACCGCTACACCGTGATCGACACGATCGGCGGCGGGTCGTCGGAGATCCAGAAGAACATCATCGCCCGCCGCGGCCTCGGGCTCCCGAAGAACTTCTGAACACTCGCCCATGACCACGCCCGCCCTGCAGGGGATCACCGTGCTCGACCTGTCCTCGGTCGGGCCCGCCGCGCGCGCGGCGCGCATGCTGGCCGACTACGGCGCCGCCGTCGTGAAGGTCGGCCCGGTGCCCCGCGACGGCGCGGTGCAGATCCAGCCACCGTTCTACGCGTACAGCGGCCACCGAGGCATGCAGCGCGTGCTGCTGAACCTGAAGGCGGACGAGGGCCGGGACGCCTTCCTCGCGCTGGCCCGGGACGCCGACGTCGTCATCGAGTCCTTCCGTCCCGGGGTCGTCGATCGGCTGGGCATCGGTTACGACGACGTGCGCGCGATCAACCCGGGCATCGTCTACTGCTCGACCACGGGGTTCGGCCAGACCGGCCCGGCCAGCCAGTGGGCCGGCCACGATGTGAACTACCTCGCCGTCGGCGGCTACCTCGACTGCTCCGAGCGGGCGCCGGGCAACAAGCCGCCGCTGCCTGGGGCCACCGTCGCCGACAGCGCGGGGGGCGGGATGCAGGCGGTCATGGCGATCCTCGCGGCGCTGGTCGGACGCTCGACGTCGCCGACCGGCGATGGAGCGCACCTCGATGTGGCCATCGCGGAGGGCGTGCTGTCCATGATGGCGCTCTACATCGACGAATACCTGGCAACGGGCGTGGTGCCCGGTCCGGGGCACTACATCCTCACCGGCCGTTACGCCTGCTACGACACCTACGAGTGCGCTGACGGCAGGTGGGTCGCGGTGGGCGCGATCGAGCCGCCGTTCTACCGGAACCTGTGCCGTCTGCTGGGGTGCGAGCAGTGGAGCGGATCCCAGCTCGACGACGCGGTGCAGGACGAGATCCGCAAGGACTTCGCGGCCACGTTCGCGACCCGCACGCGGGACGCGTGGGTGGCCGAGCTGGCGCCGGCGGACACCTGCGTGGCGCCCGTCTACACCGTGCCCGAGCTCGTCGAGGACCCGCAGTTCGTGGCCCGTGGCGTGATCGCCGAGGCGACCCACGACACGGCCGGCTCGTTCCGCCAGCTCGGCACGTTGCTCGCCGGCACCGACACGACGCAGCGGACCTTCGAGCTGCGCGACACGACGATCACCGACACCGATGCACTGCTCAAGGCGGCGGGCCTGGACCCGTCCACCATCGCATCCCTCCGAGACCAGGGAGTCGTCGCATGACCACGCCACTGCAGATCTCGCCCGAGGCGCTGGCCATGGACATCCCCGATGATGTCCGCCAGCTCGTGGGCGTCTACCAGTACGAGGAGGCCGGTGAGTTCCCGGTCGAGCGCGGCTACATCTGGACCAGTGCCTCGTCGGTCGAGAACGCCAACCCGCTGTTCTGGGACGACGAGGTGGCCGAGGCCGTCACCGATGGGCCGATCGCCATGCCCACGATGCTGTCGTTGTGGTTCCGGCCCCACCACTGGGCCCCGGGCCGCGAGAAGCAGGCCCTGCCGCTGCAGGTCCACTTCGATCTCAAGGAGCGCTTCGACCTGCCCGAGGCGGTCATGAGCGACAACACGATCATCTTCCACGAGCCGGTGC
>JBBQHT010000476.1:0-2178 GCA_038324235.1 Acidimicrobiales bacterium | reverse complement strand
GGTCCGCACGGGGGGTGCGGGTTCGGGGCGAGAACGCCCCCTCCGAGATGGGACGTTCAGGGGTGCGCTAGTTGGGCCACGCTTCGTTGGCGGCGTTTTCTTCGTACAGACACCACGAAGCGTGATCGTGCCCTGGCGTTGCGCCGCACTCCGGGCATGGTTCCGCGTCCTTCTTGTCGAGGATCGCGTCGAAGTCGTCGCTGGTTCGCTTAAGTGCACGGGCTTCTTCGAAGCGCCGATGTCGCCCCTTCTTCACGGGCAAACTCCCGTCAGAACCGATAGTCGCCGGGGCAGTATAGCCAGCACGACGCCAGCTACGACACTTCGCCGAGTTCGGTGCCTTTCCGACCTTCTCATGCATGCGACATGGTGACGTGTCGC
Source organism: Acidimicrobiales bacterium (assembly GCA_038324235.1). Classification (GTDB taxonomy): domain Bacteria; phylum Actinomycetota; class Acidimicrobiia; order Acidimicrobiales; family Acidimicrobilacustridaceae; genus JBBQHT01. Next base: position 1,797 of record JBBQHT010000476.1, on the reverse strand, counting down.
CCGAGGGATACTCGCGCCGGTAGGATCACCCGCCATGTCACCCTGGTGGAAGTCCGCGGTCGTGTACCAGCTCTATCCCCGCTCGTTCGCCGATGCGAACGGCGACGGCATCGGCGACCTGGGCGGCATCCGGGCCCACCTCGACCACATCGCCCGGCTCGGCGTCGATGCCCTCTGGCTCTCGCCCATCTACCGCTCCCCCATGGCCGACTTCGGCTACGACGTGTCCGACTACTGCGACGTCGATCCGCTGTTCGGTTCGCTCGCCGAGTTCGATCAGTTGCTGGCCGAGGCCCACGAGCGGGGCCTCAAGGTCGTGCTCGACTGGGTGCCCAACCACTCGTCGGACCAGCACCCCTGGTTCCTCGAGAGCCGCTCGAGCCGGGACAACCCGAAGCGGGACTGGTACGTGTGGCGCGATCCGGCTCCCGACGGCGGCCCGCCCAACAACTGGATCCGGTCGTGGAGCGACCAGCCGGCCTGGACCTTCGACGACCTGACCGGCCAGTACTACCTGCACTGCTTCCTGGCCCAGCAGCCCGATCTGAACTGGGCCAACCCCGCGGTCGAGGAAGCGATGCACGACACGTTGCGCTTCTGGCTCGACCGGGGTGTCGATGGCATCCGCATGGATGTGGTCCACCTCATCGGCAAGGATCCGGCGCTGCCCGACGACCCGCCTGATCTTGCGGCGCTCAGCCACGTCCCGCTCAACCACCGGCCCGAGACCCACGACCTGCTGCGCGCGATCCGCAAGCTGTTCGATGAGTACGAGGGTGACCGGTTCGCGGTCGGCGAGATCTTCCTGCTCGACACCGCCGACGTCGCCACGTACTACGGCACCAACGACGAGCTCCACCTCAACTTCAACTTCCCGCCGTTGTTCGCCCAGTGGAGCGAACGTTCGTGGCGCAAGCAGATCGCCCGCGTCCAACGCGAGCTCGATCCGATCGATGCGTGGCCCACTTGGGTGCTCTCGAACCACGACAACCGGCGCCACCGCACCCGCTACGGCAGCGAGGCCCGGGCCCGGGCGGCGGCCGTGCTGATGCTGACGCTGCGCGGCACGCCGTTCCTGTACGCCGGTGAGGAGCTGGCGATGGAAGATGCGGTGGTGCCGCCCGAGCAGGTCGTGGATCCGGGTGGCCGTGACGGGTGCCGGGCGCCCATCCCGTGGGACGCGTCACCAGGTCACGGCTGGAGCACGGAGCCGTGGTTGCCGTGGGCGCCCGAGGCCGACACCCGCAACGTCGCGGCCCAGACCGCAGACCCCCACTCGACGCTCGAGCTCTACCGCCGGCTCCTGACGGCGCGCCGGGCGTCCGCGGCTCTGGCGCTCGGCGACCTCGAACTGCTCGAGAGCCCCGCCGGGATCCTCGCCTACCGCCGCACGCTCGATGACGACACCAAGGTCGTGCTGGTGAACTTCACCGACGACGCGGTCGTCGTGCCCGAGTTCGCAGGCCTCGTTGCGGTGAGCACCCACGAGGCGCACGAGGGCACCCCGTTCGGCGGTGCGCTCGACGCCGACGAGGCCCTGATCCTGTCCGCGACCTGACAATCGCCTCAGCGCCCGACCGCTGGATCGTCATCGTGTTCGCTCATCCCGTCGGGGTGGGCGCCTGGTTCGGACGCACGATGACCACCGGGCACAACGCGTTCGTGGCGCAGTGGAGGCTGGCGGATCCGAGGAGCATGCCGCTGAACGCGCCTCGCCCCTGGTAGCCGACCACGAGCAGGTCGGCCTGACCCGACGCCTCGATGAGCGCGGGCACGGTCTCCGCGTGGATGACCCGC
>JBBQHT010000475.1:0-2183 GCA_038324235.1 Acidimicrobiales bacterium | reverse complement strand
GCCCTGACCTGACGCTCCTGCCGGCCCGGTCGGGGCGGCCTGGCCCGCCCGAGCCTGGCCAGTGGGCGTCTGGCCCGTGGGGGCTTGGCCGGTGACCCCGGAGGGCGTTGCGCCGCCGCCGAGACCCTGATCCTCCGTGGCGCCGGTGTCGATGATCCGTTCCGCCGTGACCGTCCCGTCGGAGGTGGCCCCGAGCACCTCGACGTGGTCGCCGACGTGCAGGTCGCCGACGGCACCGGCGACGGTGTTGGTCACGCTGGTCGCCGAGGAAGTCGTGACCTTGGTCGCGCTTCCATCCATCGCGGTGAGCGTGATGGTCCCGCCCTCGACACTGGCGACCGTGCCCACCCCGGCAGGGGGACCGAAGCCGCCCGGGCCGCCGGGTCCACCCTGGCCCATGCCGCCGGGACCCTGAGTCCCGGCCGCCGCGGCGGTGGTCGTGTTCACCTTCGAGCTCGCCGCGTTGATGCCGACGATCGAGGCGACGCCGATCACGACCGCGCCGACACCGGCGGCCACGATCGTGCGCGTCGACGCTCGCTTCGGGGCGGGATCGGGTGACGGGTCCCGGGCCGGATCGCCACCGGGTGTGCGGGGCGGCGCCGGCGGGGCATCGTCGAACCAGAGCGGGTCCCGGGCTGGTGTCGGCGCGGCGGCGGGGGTCGCGACCGGGGGCACCGGCGGGCTGGTCGGCGGGTGGGCGGGGGCATCGGGGAGCAGGTGGTCTGACATGGTGGGTCCTTTCGGGGAGAGCCGGAGCTCGGGAACAGAGAGACGTGCGGTGGTCGAGTCGGGTCGAGGTGGTCGGTGGCGGATCAGGCGGTCACGCCACTGAGGTCGTAGAGCGTCCCGCCGGTGCCGGTGCCGCCGTAGGTCGAGGCGCTTACCTGCTGGCCGTTGGTGGTCACCCAGGACGTGATGGCCGAGGTGCCGCCACCGCCGGGCCCGCCACCCATGCCGCCGCCCATGCCACCCATGCCGCCACCGACCAACACGTAGCGCACTGTGCCGTTGGCGACGAGCTGTTGGAACTGGGCCAGGGTCGGGGCGGGATCGGCGCCGTTGAAGCCGCCGATGGTCATGACCGGCTCACCGGTGGCGATGATGATCGATGCCGAGCTCTGCGAGCCGAAGGCGGCGACGAGGTAGGTCGCATCGCCCCGGTTGGTCTCGAGGTACGAGATCAGCGCGGCGTCGCTCGTCGTGGACTGGCCGGCACCGGTGCCACTGCCGCCCGGTGATCCGCCCGGCGCTGCACCGCCCCCACCGCCGAAGCCGCCACTGGTCGAGGCCGAGCCGGCCGCGGCGAGCGGACCGGTCACCGGGTTCTGCACGGTGGTGACCGTGTAGGCGATCGGGCCGGCCATCAAGGTGAGGAAGGCGACCGACGCCGCGACCACGACGAGTGTCTTGTGGCGCAGCGCCGAGCCCAGCCACAGGCCGACCGCCGCCAGCGTGGCCCCGGCGATGATGAGCGGGCGGAGCCACGTGTCGTAGGTGGGGGTCTGGTCGAGGATCGCCACCGCCAGGGTGGCGGTAGCCAGGATCGACGCGGGTAGCGCCCAGATCATCCACCGGTTGGTGCGGCCGAGCTTCCAGAGGGCGATCGATCCGGCACCGGCCAACGCAGCCAGGGCCGGGGCGAGCTGGATCGTGTAGTACGGGTGGAAGATGCCCTGCGCCCGGCTGAACACGACGAAGCACGTGGCGGCCCAGCCGCCCCAGAGCAGCCAGCCGGCCCGACCGAGGTCGAGGCGGGGCGCCCGGCGGGTCAGCCAGAGTCCGGCGAGCAGTCCGGCGAACGCGATCGGGATCAACCAGGCGATCTGCCCGCCGACCTGGGTGTTGAACATGCGCAGCCAGCTGACCACGCCGCCGAACATCGCCCCGCCGCCGCCGCCGCCGCCGCCGCCGCCGCCGCCGCCGGCGCCGCTCGCCGCGGCACCACCACCGGCACTCTGGCCGAAGAGCCGGGACAGGCCGTTGTAGCCGAAGATCAGGCTCAGGATGGAGTTGTCGTCGGTGCTCCCGATGTAGGGCCGGTCGGCGGCGGGCCAGAGCGCCACGATGGCGACCCACCAGCCGGCGGTGACGATCATCGTGCCGAGCGCGGCGGTGAGTTGGAGGAGGCGCGTGCGCAGTCGCGGCCGCCCCGCCACGAGGTAGACGAGGATGAACGCCGG
>JBBQHT010000474.1:0-2211 GCA_038324235.1 Acidimicrobiales bacterium | reverse complement strand
GTCGTCGCAGTACGACCACCAGCTCTTCCTCAACACGGTGGTCGGACCCACCGGTGACGCCGCGCTGCTGCGGCTCAAGCACCCGACCACCGGCGTGGACACCGGTCGGGGACTGGCCATCACCACCGACGGCAACCACCGTTGGTGCGCGGTCGATCCCCGCCAGGGCACGGCGCTCACCGTCGCGGAGTCGATGCTCAACCTGGCCTGCGTCGGGGCCCGGCCGCTCGCGGTCGTCAACTGCCTCAACTTCGGCAACCCCGAGCACCCCGAGGTCATGTGGCAGCTGTCCGAGGCGATCGACGGCATGAGCGAGGCGTGCCGCGCGCTCGGCATCCCCGTCGTCGGCGGGAACGTGAGCCTGTACAACGAGTCCAAGGGAGCCGACATCGACCCGACCCCGGTCATCGGGATGCTCGGGCTCGTGGACGACCTCTCGGCGCCGCCGCCGCCGGTCGGACTGGTCGACGGGGGCCGCCTGGTGCTGATCGGGGTGACCCAACCCGAGCTCTCGGGCTCGCGCTGGGCCCGGGCCAAGGGCCATCGCGGCGGCACGCTGCCGGCGCTCGACCTCGCCCTGCACGCGCAGGTGGCGGACCTGGTGCGCCAGCTCGTGTCCGGGCGCCTGCTCGCAGGGGTGCACGACGTGTCGACCGGCGGCCTCGGTGGGGCCCTCGCCGAGATGGCGGTGCGGTCGGGGGTCGGCTTCTCGGCGGCCCGCATCGCGGACCACGCGGACCTGTTCAGCGAGTCACCGTCTCGGGTGGTGGTCTGCGTGGCCCCCGAGTTGCTGCAACCGGTGCTCAACGTGTGCGAGCACGCCGGGGTGCCGACCGCTCGGATCGGCGTCGCCGGCGGGGATCGCCTCAGCGTGAAGGGCCTGCTCGACGAGGCGCTGGCCGACACCACCGCGGCGTGGCGAGATCGCCTGCCGCACGCGCTGGGCGAGGGCACCAGCCAGGCCTGATTCACCCGAGCCTGATCCAGCCGGGCTGGTCCAGCTGGCCTGATCCAGTCAGGCCTGATCCGCTCGCGGTCAGACGCTCGCGGCCATCGCTGACGCGCATGGTGTCGAGGGTCGACATCTGTTGCACCGCATGGTGGTGCAGCATGTTGAAAGAATTCTCCCTGGGTCATACGGCGTATGCTCAACCCGAGACGTAGTTGTGCCGCTACATACCGTGGCCGATACGTGAGGGGCACGGGGATATGGGCGCGAGCCAACGGGGTGGAGACGGGCACAGGCGCGCGGGCCGTGGCCCCCGCTGGGCCACCAGGGGCGCCCTGGCGCTCGCCGCCGTGGCGCTGGCTCCGGCCTTTGGCGTCGGCTCCGCCCTGCCCGCCGGCGCCGCGACGACGCCGGCCGGTCCCGTCCGGTACCTGGACCCGCTCTTCGCCAGCAACCTCGCCCCGCGGGTCGAGGCCAGCTACGACCCCGGCCACGCCCTGAACCAGCGCCAGACCGTGCAGATCGCCGGCATCGCGGGTTCGTTCACGCTCACCCTCGCCGGGCAGACCACCGCGGCCCTGCCGCCGACGGCGAGCGCGGCGCAGGTGCAAGCGGCGCTGCGGTCGCTGCCCGCCACCGACCTCGATGCTGACGGCATCGGTGACGTCGCGGTCACGGGTGGACCGGGGGCCTTCAACGGCGGCAACAACTTCCACGTGACCTTCACCGCGCCCGCCCCGGCGGGCGGCTACGCCAGGATCACGGCGACCGGTACCGGCCTCGTGTCCTACCCGGGCTTCCCGACGATGGCGTCGGCCCAGTGCGATCGCTGCCTCGACGTGTACCAGCCCGATGAAGTCACCGCCCCGGCGGGCGGTCGTCCGGTGATCCTGTTGTTGCACGGCGGCAGCTTCATGGCGGGCGCCAAGGACGCGGCGAGCGGCGATCCCAACGGTGGTCGCATGGAGGTCTGGGCGACAGCCCTGGCCACGCGGGGCTATGTCGTCGTGCCGATCAACTACTCGTTGAGCGACCCGAACCAGCTGCCGCCGACCTCGTGTGACTGGGACGCGATCTCGGGCCCGGCGTGCCCGGCCGCCTGGTACGCGTCGGTCGCCAACGCCCAGCACGATGCGCAGGCGGCGATCCGCTGGCTCCGCCTCGGCGCCCAGCCCGTCTCCGGCGGCGGCGCGGACAACCCGTTCCGCATCGATCCCAACCAGGTCATGGTCGTCGGCGAGTCCGCCGGCGCGTTCGCCGCC
>JBBQHT010000473.1:0-2219 GCA_038324235.1 Acidimicrobiales bacterium | reverse complement strand
GCGGGGCCGCGGCGCGATCGCCCGGGGCCACCACGGCGGCATCGGCGATGGTCGGTGGGCGAGGCGGAGCGGTGACCCGATCGGTGGCCGACACGATGGCGCTGGCACCCATCACCGGGGTGCCCTCGGCCGCGAGCCAGCCCGGTCCCCATGCGGTCGTGCAGGCCTCGGCGACGGCGAGGCCGAACTCCTGGGCGGTGGCGTAACGCTCGCTCGCCTCGGTGGCCAGGCCGCGCATCACCACCTCGGCGATCGCCGCGGGCACGAACGGCGCCCGTTCGAGCAGCGGGGTCGGCGCTTCGAAGGCGTGCTTGAAGAGCAGGGCCATGGCGTCGGCGTCGTCGGTGAACGGCAGCTGGCCGGACAACAACTCGTAGAACATGGTGGCCACCGCGTAGACGTCGGTGGCCGGTGAGAGCTCGCCGCCGCGCGCCTGCTCGGGTGCGATGTAGGCCGGAGTGCCGAGCACCTCGCCCGAGCGGGTGGCGAGGGTGCCCGCGCCACCCACCATCTTGGCGATGCCGAAGTCGGTGACCTTGAGCGCTCCGGTGGCCGAGAACATCAGGTTCTCGGGCTTCACGTCTCGGTGCAGGATGCGGTGCTCGTGCGCCGCCTGCAGCCCGGCGATGGTGGCCAGCACCGCGGCAGCGGCAGCCGGCGGCGTCAGCCCGTCGGTCGAGAACCGGCTCCACAACGTGCCGCCCGGGAGCTGCTCCATGACGAGCAGGCAGAGCCCGTCCTGCTCGACGAAGTCGTAGATCGGCACGATGTGCGGATGATCGAGCGACGCCAGCAGGCGGGCCTCATCGACGAACCGGGCCCGCACCGAGGCGTCGGCCGCGAACGCCCGAGGCAGCTGCTTGATCGCAACCTCGCGACCGAGTTGCCGATGGGTCCCGGCCAACACGACCCCCCATCCGCCTCGGCCCAGCTCGGCGCCGATGTCGTACTGGGGCAGGGCGTCGACGACCTCCCGCTGGTCGAGGGTCATGGTGCCGCGTCGCCCCCGGAACCCACCGGCGGGTTGGGCGGGTTGGGCGCGGCGGGCGGCGGAGGTGGCGCGGCCGGTGGAGCCGCAGTCGCAGCCGCCATGGCCACCGGCTCGTCGGCGAGGAACTCCGACTCGTCGAGCTCCTCGTCTTCGTCACTCGATGGGGTGGGGGTCAGGTACCCGATCACGAAGAAGACGGCGGCGAAGCCGATCACGGTCACGGCCCACCGACCCGGGCTGGGCACCCAGATGCGCAGCGCCGAGAGGGTGAAGACCATCACCAGGCCGAGACCGAAGCCCACGGTCAGGAAGCGGACGCCGCGGCGCCAACGGTTGCGCGGCATGCGATGGGTCGCCACCGCCCACAGCACGCCGGCGATGGCCAGGAACGTGATACCGAGCATCGCCAGCCCGAACAGGCCGTACACCGAGACCAACGAGCCGCGGACGTCGCTCACGAACGACTGCGAACCGACGACATGGTGGTCGGCGTCGGTGACGCTGATCCGCGCCGGGATCAGTCCGGTGGCCTGGCCGTCGAGTCCGTTCAGGTCGAGCGAGTACCGCAGGTGGGTCGACTCCCCCGGCGCCACGTCGAGGTTCACCGACGTCTGGTACGAGAAGAACGTGAGGCCCGTCACCACCCCGGTGAGCCGCACCGCCCGCAGCGTGACCGGGCTGCCGCCGTCGTTGGTCACCGCGATGTCGATGTTGGCGTCCTGGTCGGGACGCAAGGTGACCGGGTGGGCGGGCGTCGAGTCGGCGACGGCCGTGCCGTCGATGGTGGTCGTGATCGCGACCGCCGGGTCGGCCGCGACGGGCGGGGACGCCGCGCTCAGCCCGACCGAGCCGAGCACGGCCACCACCAGGACGACCGCCGGCACGGTGGCGCGGCGGAGGACGGCCACCATCGACCTCGACCCTCGGGTTGTCGCGATCGTCACGAATCGACGACCTCGTCCGGCGGCGGAGGGGCGGCGGGAGCGGACGGGCCGGGGAAGAGCTGACGGCGGAACGCGATCAGCCCGAGCAGCACGAAGAACACGATGATGATCATGGTGGTGGTCGTGCCCTGGTCGACCTCGCTGGCCAGGACGATGTCGAGAGGTGCGGTGAGCGTCGGGCCGCACACGGCGGTGACCTCGTAGCGCCCGACCTGCAAGGTCGACACCGCCAGTGGTGTCTGGAAGTCGCCGGTGGCATCGGCCGCGGTGCGAGCCACCGTGGC
>JBBQHT010000472.1:0-2296 GCA_038324235.1 Acidimicrobiales bacterium | reverse complement strand
GTCTGCGTCGACGAGGCCCACCTGTTCAAAAACCTGGAGACCACCAGCTCCATCCCGGGCCTGACCACCGCCGGCTCGCAGCGCGCCGCGGACCTCAAGTTCAAGCTCCAGGTGCTACGCGAGCGCAACGGCGGCCGGGTGGCGACGCTGGCCACCGCCACCCCGATCGCGAACAGCATCGCCGAGATGCACGTCATGCAGCGCTACCTGCAACCCGACGCCCTCCGCGCCGCGGGGGTGGCGTCCTTTGACGCGTGGGCCGCCAACTTCGCGCGGACCGTCACGCAGCTCGAGTTGGCCCCCGACGGGGGGTCGTATCGGATGACCACCCGCTTCGCCCGGTTCGCCAACGTCCCCGACCTCACCACCATGTTCCGCGCCGTCGCCGACGTCCGCACCGCCGCCGATCTCCAGCTCGCCACCCCGGCCCTGGCCGGCGGCGGTCCCGAGACGGTGATCGTCCCGAGCACCCCCACCCTGGCCGGCTACGTCGAGTCGCTGGTCGACCGGGCCGAACAGGTCCGCAACCGGATGGTGACCCCCGACCAGGACAACATGTTGAAAGTCACCGGCGACGGCCGCCGCGCCGCGCTCGACCTCCGCCTCGTCGGCGAAACCCCCGACCCGCCGACCAAAGCCGACGTCGTCGCCGCCCGGGTCGCGGACCTCCACCACCGCCACGCGGGCACCCGGTTCGTGGACCCCGCCACCGGGACCCTCGCCGACCGGGCCGGCGCCTTGCAGCTGGTGTTCTGCGATCTCGGCACCCCCAAAGCGGCGGGGGAGTGGTCCGTGTACGCCGAGCTCCGCGCCCAACTCGCCGCCCGGGGCGTGCCCGCCGCCGCGGTCCGGTTCGTGCACGACGCCAAAACCGACCAAAGCAAAGCCGAGCTGTTCGCCGCCTGCCGCGACGGGCGGGTCGCCGTGCTGATCGGGTCCACCGAGAAGATGGGCGTCGGGACCAACGTCCAGAACCGGGCCATCGCATTGCACCACATGGACTGCCCCTGGCGGCCCGCGGATCTCGCCCAGCGCGACGGCCGGATCATCCGCCAAGGCAACCAGAACCCCCAAGTGCACGTGATCCGCTACGCCACCGAAGCGTCCTTCGACGTGTACATGTGGCAGACCGTGGAACGCAAAGCCGCGTTCATCCACCAGATCACCACCGGCACCCTGGCCGAGCGGTCCGTCGCCGACGTCGGCGACACCACCCTGTCCTTCGCCGAAGTCAAAGCCCTCGCCTCGGGCAACCCGCTCATCATCGAACACGCCGAGCTCACCGCCGAAGTCACCCGCCTCGCCCGGCTCGCCGACGCGCATCACCGGGACCAGACCCGCCTCGGCCGCCTCGCCGCCCACGCCACCGAGCACACCGACCACCTCGACCGGCGCATCGCCCAGTACACCCACGCCATCACCCGGCGCGTCGACACCCGCGGTGACGCGTTCGCCATGACCGTGACGGGAACCGACTACCACGACCGCAAACCCGCCGGCGAAGCCCTCCAAGGCGAACTCGCCCGGCGCCTTGCCTCATACCGGGCCCAGCCCGCCCCGGTGGGCGCTCTGGCCGGGTTCGACCTCCACGCCCAACCCAGCGACGACCGCCGGGCGATCCGCCTGGACGTGGCCGACACCCCCATTGCCGTCAACGTGGACCGGGCCGCCCTGGCCGCGGGGGACCCGGTTGGGCTCATCCGCCGGCTCGAACAACCCCTCCAGAACCTCGAACGCGACCTCGACACCGCCCACACCGACCGGGCCCAAGCCGTCCACCAAGGCACCGACGCCACCGCCCGCATCGGCCAGCCCTTCGATCACGCCGCCCGCCTCGACGAACTGCGCCGCCGCCTCGAGGTGGTCACGGCGACCCTGCAACCACCCGAACCCGAGCCCGCCGACACCGCTGCGCCGGTCCCGGTCCCGGGAGCTGGCGGCCCGGTACCGGCCCGCACCCCCAGCTCGTCCCGAGCAGCCGTCGCGCAGGCGGCGCGCGCACGGCCCCGGCACCCCGAACGCGATCACGATCAGGGACTGTGAGATCGCCTGACGGGGCGTGAGGCGCTCGACGGGGCTGCGGTGTCCGGCTGCCGCCTCCGACTGCGTCGAAGTTGCCGTCGGGCGGCCTCCGGTAGGTCTAAGAAGACCGAACTCGCCAAGGCCTGAGCGCTAGCGAACGAAACTTCCGAGCTGCGCCGGGTGGGCGCCCGGGCGCGCCCGCTTAGCAGTTCGACTTGGCGAAGTCCTGCAGGTTCTTGAGCGTGGTCTGGTAGTCGGGGTTGTTCAGGGCGCT
>JBBQHT010000471.1:0-2309 GCA_038324235.1 Acidimicrobiales bacterium | reverse complement strand
GTGGTCCCCGGGCTGGTCAAGGCCCGCCGGGCACGCTCGTGAGCTCCGACGACACGCCCGGCGGGCACATCTTCGGACCGGATCAGCTGGGCGAGGACTTGGTCGGTCTCCCGGACGACGAGGAGCTCGAGCGCCTGCGGTCGTTCTGCGCGATGTTGCCCGAGACCACCGAGATCGACGGCCTCGGTCACCCGACGTTCCGCGTGGCCACCAAGGCGTTCGCGATCTACGAGGTGGTCGACGGCCTGCCCACTGCCTGTCTGAAGGTCTCCCTGGAGATGCAGGCCGAGCTCACCGGTCGGGACGGCTTCGCGCCCGAACCACACACCGGCGAGCACGGCTGGACCCTCGTGCCGCTCGACGGTCGAGCCCACTGGGACGAGGTGGACGAGCTGGTCATCGCCAGCTACCGCCTCGTCGCGCCGAGCGAGTACGTCGCCCAGCTCGACGCCCTCCTCGGCCCGGCCTGAGGGTCGCCCGGCTCAGCCCGCCGCGGGAGAGTCGACGGCCGGAGCGTCGAGGTCCGGAGCGTCGAGGGCGTCGAGCGCGGCGACAGCCGCGTCGAGCATGCGGGCCGAGCACCCGGCCATCGCCACGGGCGGGACGGCTTCTTCGACGATGATGCGGGCGATCTCGCGGAAGGCGTCGGCCGCGGGACCTTCGCCCAGCGCGATCGGGGCGCCGGTGTCGCCGCCGGCGGCGACCGACGGCTCGAGCGGGATGCGACCGAGCAGCGGCACGCCGGCGTCGGCGGCCAACTGATCGCCGCCGCCCTCACCGAAGAGCGCGTAGGACGTGCCGTGCTCGCAGGTGAACGCGCTCATGTTCTCGATCACACCGGCCACCCGCAGGTAGCTCTTGCGGGCCATGCTGACCGCGCGGGCGGCCACGGTCTGGGCCGAGCGCGACGGCGTGGTGACCACGATCATCTCCGCACGGGGCAGCATGCGGGCCAGGCCCATCTGCACGTCGCCCGTGCCGGGAGGCATGTCGATGAGCAGGTAGTCCATCTCGCCCCAGCGCACGTCCTCGAGGAAGTGCTGGACCGCCCGGTTGAGCATGAGGCCGCGCCACATGAGCGCGGACTCCTCGTCCTCGACCAGGAACCCCATCGACACGATCTTGAGCAGGCCCTTGCCGACCCGCTTCTCGTTGGGCACGATCTTGCGCACGGCGGGTTCGGTCGGTGCGGCGGGTTCGGCGTTCGGGTCGGTGGTCACCGCGGCGGAGACCGGGCCGTCGGATGCGCCGTCGCCGCGTACGGCCTCGCCCACGACCTCGCCCTGGAGGCGACCTTCGACCCCGAGCATGCGCGGCACGGAGAAGCCCCAGATGTCGGCGTCCATGACCCCGACGGTGAGCCCGGTGGCGGCGAGCGCGGCGGCGAGGTTGACCGTGACGGAGGACTTGCCCACGCCACCTTTGCCGGACGCGATCGTGATGACCTTGGTGGTCGCCGGGATCTCGGTGTCAGGAGCCTGCTCGCGCACGTTCCAGCGGGCCTTGGCCATCGCCGCCGACTTCTCGTCGGGCGTCAGCTCGGTCCAGTCGAGCTTCACGCTCGTGACGCCCGGCAGGTTCAGCACCCGGGCCCGGATGTCCTTTTGGATCTGGGCGCGCAACGGGCAGCCGGAGGTGGTCAGCGCGATCGTGATCCGGACCCGGCCATCGGGCGCGACCGTCGCCTTCTTGGCCATGCCCAGCTCGACGATGTCACTGCCGAGCTCGGGGTCGATGACGCCACGGAGTAGCTGGATGATGTGATCCGGCGTCGGCAGGGTGGCAGGGGAGATCGCGGGAGAAACGGGCACACGATGATTTTACCGGGATCTCCCGTGTAATCTTGACCGGTGCCCGACTTTCCTGCCGATCCCTCCCTGGCCTCCGCAGACCGGGCCCGGGCGCGCCTCGACATCTTGAAGGCGCTCGGCGACAACACGCGCTATGCGATCTACCTCGAACTGGCTCGCTCGCCGCTCCCGCTGGCCACCGCCGAGGTCGCCGACGCCTTGGCGCTGCACGTGAACACGGTGCGCCCGCACCTCGAGCGGATGCGCGACGTCGGGCTGCTGCGGGTCGACACCGAGGCCCGCGGGGGCGTCGGCCGCCCGCAACACCGGTACTCGCTCGCCGCGGACGCACCGTCGCTCGGCCTCGAGCCCTCGCCGTATCCGCTGCTGGCCCGCACCGTCGTGCGGGCGGCCGCGATGGCCGGGGTCGATGGTGGCGAGCTCGCGGAGGCGGGGCGAGCCCAGGGCCGCGACGACGCCGGCCGATGGCGCCGCGCCACCCCCTGCCTCGACGCGATC
>JBBQHT010000470.1:0-2310 GCA_038324235.1 Acidimicrobiales bacterium | reverse complement strand
CGCACCGATCCGAACAACAAGCACCACGGCATCACGCTGATGCTCGTGCCGCTGGATCAGGACGGCGTCACGATCAACGGCATCTGGACCATGGGCGGCGTGCCCATGGGCGACGAGCGCACGAACGAGGTCTTCATCGAGAACGTCTTCGTGCCCGACGAGTACGTCGTCGGCGAGGTCAACAAGGGCTTCCAGTACATCAGCCAGGCGCTCGACCTCGAGCGCTTCACCATGTTCACCTTCTCGCCGATCAAGCAGCGCCTCGACCTGCTGACCGAGTACGTCGCCACCGCCACCCTCGACGATGAGCCGCTCCGCGACGATCCGGTGATCCGGGCGCGGCTGGCCCGGCTGCACACCGATGCCGAGGTCGCCAAGGTCATGGGCCTCAAGGTCGTGGCCGAGTCGATGAAGGGCGAGCACGCGACCAAGTCCGGTGGCCCGCCCGTGCCCCCGCCGACGATCGAGTCCTCCGAGTACAAGCTGTTCGCCACCGAGTTCTCGCGGCGCCTGGCCAGCGCGTCCATGGACATGGGCGGGCCCGGCACGCAGCTGCGGGTCAAGACCCCGGAGGCACCGATGGAGGGCCGCAGCGAGTCGACCTACCGCTACACCGTGATCGACACGATCGGCGGCGGCTCGTCGGAGATCCAGAAGAACATCATCGCCCGGCGCGGCCTCGGCCTTCCCAAGACCTTCTGACCCTGGATCGTCCGCCGCTCCTCACTCTCCGTTCCTGTTCCTCGACCCCGGGATCCACGCACGCCCATGACCACGCCCGCCCTGCAGGGGATCACCGTGCTCGACCTGTCCTCGGTCGGGCCTGCCTCGCGGGCCGCGCGCATGCTCGCCGACTTCGGCGCGACGGTCGTCAAGGTCGGGCCGGTGCCCCGCGACGGCGCCGTGCAGATCCAGCCGCCGTTCTACGCGTACAGCGGCCATCGGGGCATGCAGCGCGTGCTGCTGAACCTCAAGGCGGACGAGGGGCGCGACGCGTTCCTGGCGCTCGCCCGGGACGCCGACGTCGTCATCGAGTCGTTCCGGCCCGGGGTCGTCGACCGGCTCGGCATCGGCTACGTCCAGGTGCGCGCGGTCAACCCCGGCATCGTCTACTGCTCGACCACGGGCTTCGGCCAGACCGGTCCGGCCAGCCAGTGGGCCGGCCACGACGTGAACTACCTCGCCGTCGGCGGCTACCTCGACTGCTCCGAGCGGGCACCCGGCAACAAGCCGCCGCTGCCCGGGGCCACCGTCGCCGACAGCGCGGGCGGAGGCATGCAGGCCGTCATGGCGATCCTCGCGGCTCTCGTCGGACGCTCGACCTCGCCGACCGGCGCGGGGGCGCACCTCGATGTCGCCATCGCCGAAGGCGTGCTGTCCATGATGGCGCTCTACATCGACGAGTACCTGGCCACGGGCACGGTGCCCGGACCGGGGCACTACATCCTCACCGGGCGCTACGCCTGCTACGAAACCTACGAATGCGCCGACGGCAAGTGGGTCGCGGTGGGCGCGATCGAGCCGCCGTTCTACGCCAACCTGTGCCGCCTCCTGGGCTGCGAGCAGTGGAGCGGGTCCCAGCTCGACGACGACGTGCAGGACGAGGTCCGCAAGGACTTCGCCGCCGCGTTCGCCACCCGCTCCCGCGACGAGTGGGTGGCCGAGCTGGCCCCGGCCGACACGTGCGTGGCACCCATCTACACCGTGCCCGAGCTCGTCGACGACCCGCAGTTCGTCGCCCGAGGGGTGATCGCCGAGGCGACCCACGACACCGCTGGTTCCTTCCGCCAGCTCGGCACGCTGCTCGCCGGCACCGACACGACGCAGCGGACCTTCGAGCTGCGCGACACGGCGATCACCGACACCGACGAGTTGCTCACCGCGGCGGGCCTCGACCCGTCCACCATCGCATCCCTCCGAGACCAGGGAGTCGTCGCATGACCACGCCACTGCAGATCTCGCCCGAGGCGCTGGCCATGGACATCCCCGACGATGTCCGCCAGCTCGTGGGCGTCTACCAGTACGAGGAGGCGGGCGAGTTCCCGGTCGAGCGGGGCTACATCTGGACCAGTGCCTCGTCGGTCGAGAACGCCAACCCGCTGTTCTGGGACGACGCCGTCGCCGAAGCGGTCACCGACGGGCCGATCGCCATGCCCACGATGCTGTCGCTGTGGTTCCGGCCCCACCACTGGGCCCCGGGCCGCGAGAAGCAGGCCCTGCCGCTGCAGGTCCACTTCGATCTCAAGGAGCGCTTCGACCTGCCCGAGGCGGTCATGAGCGACAACACGATCATCTTCCACGAGCCGGTGC
>JBBQHT010000469.1:0-2359 GCA_038324235.1 Acidimicrobiales bacterium | reverse complement strand
CGAGCTCGGTGGTCACGAACCGGGCTTCGGCCTCGGCACTGACTGGGATCCGTTCGAACGCCGAGTGCGTGATGAGCACGGCATCCCAATCGCCCATCGCGGCGCGGGCCAAGAACCCTTTGCGGCCTTTCGCCGAGACGTCATCGGCGCCGGCGACGAGCAGGTTGGCTTGGGGGTAGAGCTGTTTGGCTTCGCGGGTGAACTGCTCGAGCATGTGGTTGGGGACCACGATTGCGGGCATCGAGACCAGGCCCACCCGACGCAGTTCCATGGCCGCCATGACCATGGTGGCCGTTTTGCCGGCGCCGACCTCATGGGCGAGGAGCACGGTGGGTTCGTACATGACCCGCCATACGGCGTCGCGCTGGTGGGCGTGGGGGGTGAAGCCCTCGACCAGGCCCGGCAGGCTCAGGTGCGACCCGTCGAACGCGGGGACGACGGTCGCGTTGAACAGCTCGTTGTAGCGGGCGGCGAGGCGGGCCGCCCGGTTGTCGTCTTCCCAGATCCACGTGCCGAACCGCTCCACGATGGCGTCTTGTTTCGCCCGGGCGGTCAGCGTCGCTTCGAGGTTCAGGACCCGGCGTTCGTCGACTGTGTCGTAGACGCTGGGGACCATCTGGTTCGCGGTCTTGGCGAGCAGCTCGTAGCCCGGCATCCGGTCGGTGCCCCACTCCGAGGACATCGAGACGCTGTGTCGGGTGCCGGCCGGGACCTTCACGATCCAGTTCCCCGTGGTCGCCTCGTAGGTCACGGCGGCCTCGCGGGCGCCGAGCACCTCGACCACGAACTGCTCGACGTCCGCCTCCGGGATCCAGGTGGCCCCGGGCCGGGCGTCGATCTCGCCTGGCCCCAAATCCTCCGGGACCACCTTCTCGAGCGCGGCGACGTTCGCCGCCCACTGCTCCGGGTCGGTGGTGGCGGCGGCTTGGGCGACGGCGAGCTTGGCCCGCACGTTGCCCGACAGGTAGGCGCCCGCCGCGACGAGTTCCCCGGTCGCCGGGTCATCCCACACCAGTTCACCGAGCGCGGTCCGGGCCGCGTCCGCGTCCCGGTCCAGCAGGGCGGCGATGCGGTCCAGGTCGGGGCGGCCGAGCTGATCGAGACAAACAGCCAACGCCTCGGCGGGGCTGCCCGCTGTGTCGATCACCGGGCGGGGGGCAACAACGCGGCGCGAGAAGATCGCCGCTTTGCGGGCGCGGAGCGTCTCTTCGTCGAAGTGCTCCAGGGCCATCACCGTGGGCGCGTCGGCGTCGGCCCGGAACCCGCCCATCGCCGGGTACAGCTTGCGGGTCCGGTCCTCCCCGGTCTCGGGGTCGACCCGGCCGGTGCGGGCCAGCCGGAACCGGTTGATCGCCCCCCACCGGGCCACATACGCGTCGTACTGGTCATTCAGCCGGCCCTGCACCCCCGCGAAGTCGGGGTCGGCGCCGGAGCGGGCCTGCACGTCGAGCAGTTCGGTGGCGGTGTCGCGCAGCTCGAGCAGGGCAGTCAGCTCGTCGCCGTCACCGCCCCGGACCGGGAACGGCATCACGGCCCCCGCCGCCACGGTGACGAAGGCGCCGTCGACCTGGTGGATCGATCCTTCCTTCCAGCCCGCCGGCGGCACCGCCAACGGTGCTGGGGCGCCCCGGGGACCGGCCGGGGCCGGGGTGTAGGTGAGGCCCAAGTGGTCGGCCCGGCGGACGAGCTCGTCGACGCCGGCGGCGAGACGCTGGTCGAAGTCGTCGGGGTAGGCGACGACCAGGTCCTCGGCGCGGTACTGGCCCCGCCCCACCGTCGCGTCGCCGACGATCAGGTCCGGGTGATCAACCAAGAACTGGTTCACCGCCACCACCCCCGTCGGGGTGTCCAGCACGCCGACCCGCAGCCAGCGGTCGTCGCCGGGCTCGGCGCCGGGTTCACGGCGCCGCAACACGACCACGTCACAGATCACGTTCGTGCCCGCCGCCGCCCGAAACGCCCCCGCCGGGAGCCGCAACGCGCCGACCAGGTCCGCCCGGTCGTACATCGCCGCCCGGGCGGCGGGCGACGCGGAGTCGAGGGTGTAGCGGCTCGTGATGAGCGCGACGTAACCGCCGGGGCGGGTCAGGTCGAGGGCCTTGAGGACGAAGTGGTTGTGAATGTTGTGCCCGGCCCGGTTGTGTACCGGGTCGACCAACCGGAAATCCCCGAACGGGACGTTGCCGATGGCCAGGTCGAAGCTGTCGTCGGGGAACCGGGTCGTCTCGAACCCTTCCGCCCGGATCTGCGCATCGGGGTAGAGGGCCTGGGCGATACGCGCGGTGGTCGGGTCCAGCTCGACCCCCACGAACGCGCACGCGGCGGGGTCCGGGGCGAGACCAATGAAGTTCCCGGCGCC
>JBBQHT010000468.1:0-2361 GCA_038324235.1 Acidimicrobiales bacterium | reverse complement strand
CGAGGCGCTCACCAAGGCTCCTCGAGGGCCTCGCGTGTCCCGCCGACGCGAGGCCCCCGAGAGCCGGGGAACCGAGCGGCCGCGAGCGCTGGGGTGCGTCGGGATCGAGAGTCACCCGCGCAACGACGTCTGACCGCGGTTCCACGACGCGAGCAACGACCGGGCGAAGCGGTCTTCCACCCGGAGCAGCGCGTGGGCGCCGAACACGATCTCGGCCGGGTCCAGGCCGCGGCCCACGGGATCGTCGCCGAGCAGCACCCGGCGCGCGAGGTCGCCGTGATGGTGGTCGGCGATGACGTGCACGTCGTAGAAGGTGCGCACGGCCGGCGGGAAGCCGAGCCGCGACGCGGCGTCCGCGTAGCGGCTCATGGGGCGCACCGACGTCATCTCGAACAGCGCCAGGTGACCGACGAGCGGCGCGAGCAGCCCGCGCCGGCTGGCGAACAACGTCAGCAGGTTGCCGGTCGCCAGCGTGGTGCCGGGCAGCACGTCGACATAGGAGCCGTACGCGTGGCCCAGCCCGGCCGCATCCATCGCCGCGGCGAACAGCTCGGCGTGCGATGCATCGGGTCGACCCTCGCCGTACTCGTCGAACTGGATCTCGACGTACGCGGCCTTGCGGGGCCCGGGCTCGAGACGGGCCAGCCCCATCGTGTGCGGATCGGCTTCCTTCAACTGGTAGGCCGACCGGTGGATCATGAACTCCTGGAACTGCTCACGGGTGCCCTGCTCGGCCATGAACCCCGACAGGGACGGCCCGTCGAACCGCTCGAGCAGCTCGTCCACCACGGCGCCGGCGCCCTGCAGACGGGCGCGCTCGGCCGCGAGCTCCCCGCCGGCTCCCGCCACATCGCGGCGCAACGCGGCGAGGAACTCGTCTTCGAGCCGCAGGCCCAGCGCGAGCACCAGCGCATCGCGCTCGCGCGCCGCGGCCACCCCCGGCACCGGCCGGTAGCTCAGGTCGTGGATCGTGTGCAGGGCCAGGTGGAAGTCGTCGTCCACGAGCACGTTGCGACGACTGGCGGGAAGGTCGGCCAGGGTGGGCCGACCCGCGAGCCGGCGGAAGAGCCAGCTCGACAACGGGCCCCGCGCCAACGGGAGGGCGGCGAGGGCGGCGCCGGTGGGGGCGGGAGGGGGCATCGGCAAGAACGGCACCCGCCGTCCATACCCACCCCGGTGGGGGTCAGACCCACCGGGGCGGGCCTCCCCTGCGCATAGGGGCTCACCGGCTCGGGTACGTCCCGGGACGTGTCCACCTCGACTCCCGCCGACGTCATGCACCTCGAGATCGAGGCTGACCTGACCGAGCTCACGCGTGTGCGCGCCGTCGTGCGACCGTGGCTCCCTCCCGTCATGGCCACCTCCGCGGCCGCTGACGACGCGCTCCTCGTGCTCTCCGAGCTGGTGGCCCTGGCCATCGACGCGACCGACGGTCCGCTGCCGATCGAGATCCGGTTGCGCCACACCCACAGCATCCTGGTCCTCGAGGTCGACGCGCACGCGGCCCCGGCCACGGCCGAGGACCTCGCCGGCCGCTTCAACCGCGGCGACGAGAAGCTCGGCGGCATCCAGGTCATCGGTCTCTTGGCCGACCGCGCCCACGCCGGCGCCGGGGCCCGGCGGGTCACGTTCAGCTGCTCGATCCGCTTCGCCTCCTGACCATTCGCCATCCTGCAAAGGACAACCACCATGCCCACCATCCGATCCCACGCCGACGTCGATCGCAGCGTGGCCGAGGTCTGGGCCGTCTGGTCCGACGTACGCCGCCTGCCCGAGCTCTCGGCCAGCACCGACGCGGTCGAGGACGCCCCCGAGCGCCTGACCGAGGTCGGCCAGTCGTTCCGCCAACTCGCGCACCTGCCGGGCCGCAGCTTGGATGTCACGTGGACGGTGACGGCCATGGCCGACCAGGACCATCTGGTGATCGAGGCCACGCCGGTGCGCGGCGTCCACCTGTCGATCAGCGAGGCCGTCCAGGCGATCGACACGAAGCACACCCGCCTCACCCTGACCATCGAGTACCGCTTGCCGTTCGGCCCGTTGGGCCGCGTCGTGAACCGGATGGGCCTCGAGCGCCGGGCGGCCGCCGAGGCGACTCAGGTCGTCGAGGGCGTGGTGCGCCTGGTCACCGCGCGCGCCGCGGCCTGAAGCCGATGGTGCAGCAGGGCGGCCCGGGCGGCGTTCGAGCCCGGCCCACCGTGGACGCCGCCACCGGGATGGGCTGACGCGCTCGCCAGGTAGAGCCCTTTGATCGGCGTCTCGGCGCGGGCATAGCCCGGGATCGGTCGGAAGATGAGCTGCTGATGGATCTGCGTGGTGCCACCCATGGTGTCGCCACCGACGAGGTTCTCGTTCCACGCC
>JBBQHT010000467.1:0-2363 GCA_038324235.1 Acidimicrobiales bacterium | reverse complement strand
CGGATCTCGTCGTGCGCCTCCCGCGCCGGCAGGCGGCAGCCGGCCTCGTGCTCCACGAGCAACGGTGGCTGCCGGTCCTGGCGCCGAGCCTCCCGCTTCCGGTTCCCGTGCCGGTGCGCATCGGCCGGCCCGGGGAGGGCTTCCCGTGGTCCTGGAGCATCTGCGCCTGGATGCCGGGCGAGCGCGCCGCGACGCTGACGTTCCAGAACCCCCGGACCGAAGCCGACCGGCTGGGCTCGTTCCTCCGGGTGCTGCACCAGCCGGCGCCGCCCGACGCACCCGCGAACCCGTTTCGGGGCACGCCGCTGGCGGATCGCTCGGGGCCCACGCGTGAACGGCTCGCCGCGCTCGAACCCGTGATCGATCGCCCGGCGTTGACCGCGGCGTGGGACGCCGCCCTCGCGATCGAGCCCTACGCCGGCGCGCCGGTGTGGCTCCACGGTGATCTGCACCCGGCCAACGTGTTGGGGGCCGACGGTCGGATCGTCGCCGTCATCGACTTCGGTGACATCACCGCCGGCGATCCCGCCACCGATCTCGCCGTCGCCTGGATGTTGTTTCCCGCCGCGGCCCGGCCCGCGTTCCGGTCGGCCGCCGGGACGATCGACGAGCCGACATGGGGTCGCGCTCGCGGCTGGGCGCTGTCGCTCGCCCTCGCGTACGTGGCGAGCTCCGCAGACAACCCGGCGATGGCCGCCATCGGCCACCGCACCCTCGCCCACGGGCTCGCCGATCCGGCCTGACCGCCCGGCCCCGGGAAACCTCGACCCGGGTCGAAGGTCAAGGGCGCCGGGCGGCGGATGCCGGGTCCGCGGTCAGGAACCGGACGGCGGGGTGAAGTCGGGGGCCCGCTTCTCGCGGTGCGCCGCCACGCCTTCGAGCACGTCAGGACCGCCGAAGCCGATGAACTCGTAGGCGAGCGACGCGTCGAAGATCGGGCCGGCCATGCGGTACCAGTGGTTGAGGGTGTGCTTGGTCCAGCGGATCGCATCTTGGGCGCCGCCGGCCAGGTCGACGGCGATGGCCAGGGCGCGATCCTGCACCTCGGCCTCGTCGACGCACAGCGACACCAGGCCGATCCGTTCGGCCTCCTCGCCGGTGAGCACCTCACAGGTCAGCAGGTAGTACTTGGCCTTCGCCATCCCGCACAGCATCGGCCAACAGATCGCCGCGTGGTCGCCTGCGGCGACGCCGAGCCGGGTGTGGCCGTCGATGATCTTGGCGGTGCGGGCCACCACGGAGATGTCGGCGAGCAGGGCCACGACGAGGCCCGCGCCGACCGCCGGCCCGTGAACGGCGCTGACGATCGGCTTCGAGCAGTTGATGACGTTCATCACGATGTCCCGCGCTTCGCGCATGACCCGCGTCCTGACCGCGAAATCGGTCGTGAGCCCGTCGATCAGGTCGAAGCTGCCTCCGGCCGAGAAGCCCTTGCCGCGCCCGCAGATCACGACCGCGCGCACCTCCGGGTCGCGGTCGATCACCGGCCAGATGTCGGCGAGCTCGCGGTGCGTCGCGACATCGACGGCGTTGAGCCCGGGCGCGTCGAGCACCAGGCGCAGCACGCCGTCGGCCGGGTGCTCGAAGGTGAGGTTCGCGAAGTCGGCATACCGGTCGGACATGGGGGCTCCTGGCGGTGAGGGCGGGGGACGGAAGAAACGTCGACGGGCCCGTGTGCGGGCAGAGGTGCGCCGCCGAACGGTACTGCGCCGCGCGGGGCGGTCAGCGCCGTCGCGAGCGAGGGCGAATCCTCCGTATGCTGCTCCGCGCGCCCGCCCTACTCGGGTGGCCGCGATGGCTTGATGATGGGGGTCCGATCGACCATGTCCACCTGGAACTTCGCGGCGGTGTGGGAGGTCGTCGCCGATGTGCAGCCCGATGCGCCGGCGCAGGTGCAGGGCGACCGGCGCTTCAGCTGGCGCCAGTTCGAGCGGCGGGCCGACGCCGTGGCGGCCTGGTTGCTCGCGCAGGGCATCGCGCCGGGCGAGACCGTCGCGCAGCTCCTCTACTCGTGCCCCGAGTACCTCGAGTCGATGTTCGCCGCGTGGAAGATCGGCCTGCCGCCGGTCAACACCAACTACCGCTACGGCGGGGACGAGCTCGTGTACCTGTGGGACAACGCCGACGTGGGTGCGGTCGTCTTCCACGGCGAGTTCACCGCGCGCATCACGTCGATCATGGATCGGGTGCCTCGCGTGACGCGATGGCTCTGGGTCGACGACGGGTCGGGACCATGTCCGTCGTGGGCGACCTCATATGCGGCGGTCGTCGCCGCCGCCGAGACCGCACCCGTCGACGCATCCGGGAGCGCGCCGGCCACCGTGGCGCCGTGGGGCCGATCGCCTGACGACCTCTACCTGCTC
>JBBQHT010000466.1:0-2365 GCA_038324235.1 Acidimicrobiales bacterium | reverse complement strand
CACCTCGAAGAGCAGCTCGTCGTGGATCTGGAGCACGAGCCGTGACCGGCGGCCGTCGTCGCGCAGGCGCCGGTGGATGCCGATCATCGCCACCTTGATGATGTCCGCGGCGCTGCCCTGCATGACCGTGTTCACCGCCAGCCGCTCGCCCAGGCTGCGGGTCTGGTAGTTGGAGGCGCGCAGCTCGGGGATCGGCCGGCGGCGGCCGAAGAGCGTCGTCACGTAGCCGTCCACCTTCGCGCGCTCGATGGTCGCGGCGATGAACTCGTTCACGCGCGGGAACCGGGCCAGATAGGTGTCGATGAAGGCCTGAGCCTCCTCGCGGGAGATGCCGAGCTGCTCGGACAGCCCGAACGAGCTGATGCCGTAGATGATGCCGAAGTTGACGGCCTTGGCCTTGTTGCGCTCCTCGCGGGTGAGCTCGGCGGCGGGCTTTCCCAACACCTGCGCCGCGGTGACGCGGTGGATGTCGTCGCCGCGGGCGAAGGCCTCGTGCAGCACGCTCTCGCCGGAGAGGTGCGCGAGGATCCGGAGCTCGACCTGCGAGTAGTCGGCCGAGAGCAGCTTGAAGCCGTCGCCGGCCACGAACGCGCCCCGGATCTCGCGCCCGAGCGGCGTACGGATCGGGATGTTCTGCAGGTTGGGGCGAATCGACGACAGCCGCCCGGTGGCCGCGGTGGTCTGGCTGAAGGTCGTGTGCAGGCGGCCGTCGGCCGGGTCGATCAGGTCGGGCAGCGGCACCAGATAGGTGTTCAGGAGCTTCGACTGCTCGCGCCACTGCTCGACGACGTCGACGATCGGGTTCAGATGCCGGATCTTGGCCAGCACGCGCGCATCGGTCGAGTAGCCGGTCTTGCCGCGGCGGTCGGACGGCAGGGCGAGCCGCTCGAACAGCACCTCGCCCAGCTGCTTGGGCGAGCCGATCGCGAACGGCCCTCCCGCCAGCTCGTGGCAGCGCGCCTCGAGCTCCTCCACCTGGTCCGCGAGCTTGGCGGCGATCTCGGCCAGCCGGTAGGTGTCGACGCGGATGCCAACCGCCTCCATCGCCCCGAGCACGGGCACGAGCGGGAGCTCGATGTCCTGATAGAGGCTCGTCATATCGCGTTCGGCCAGGCGCTCGGCGGCGCGGGGATGCAGGCGCCGCGTCGCCCCCGCAGCGCGCACGAGCGCCGAGGTCTCCTCGTCGGCGGCGACCTGCAGCCCGAGGCCCATCTCCTCGGCCAGATCGTCGATCTCGTACGTCGCCCGGCCCGGGTCGAGCAGGTAGGCGGCGATGGCGGTGTCGCCGGCGGGCACCAGGGCGGGATGCTTCAGGCCGTGCGTGAGCACCCGCCGGTCGCGCAGCGCCTCGACCACCCTGCCGGTGTCGGCCTGCACCAGAACCACGTCGGCGCCGTCGCCGGTGACCGCCGCGCGGCCGCCGCCGGCGGCGAGCGCCACCTCTTCGCCGAGCGCCCGCAGCTCGTCGAGGCCGCCCTCGCGCCACTCGAGCTCAACCCCCTCGACCACCTCGGCCGGAGCGCCCGGGACAGCCTCCTCGAGCTCGTCCACACGCTTGAGCAGCGCCCGGAACTCGAGCTTGCGGAAGAGCTCCTTCATCGTCGAGCGGTCGGGCGGCTGCACCACCAGCTGGTCGAAGTCAACGGCGATCTCGAGCTCGCGGTCAATCGTGGCGAGCTTCTTCGACTTGATCGCGTCATCGGTCGCGTTGCGCAGGTTCTCGCGCCGCTTCTCGCCCGAGACCGCGTCCAGATTGGCGTAGACCCCCTCCATCGAGCCGAACCGCACCAGCAGCTCGGCCGCCGTCTTGTCGCCGATGCCCGGAACGCCGGGGATGTTGTCGGACGTGTCGCCCTTGAGGCCGATGAAATCGGGCACGAGCTCGGGGCCGATGCCGTACCGCTGGCGGATCCGGTCGGGCGTGTACACCACCACGTCGGAGACCCCGCGCGGGGTCATCATGATGCACACCTGCTCGGAGGCGAGCTGGAACGCGTCGCGATCGGTCGACACGACGCAGACGCGATGCCCGGCGTTCTCGGCCTTCGCCGAGAGCGTGCCGATCACGTCGTCAGCCTCGTTGCCCAACACGCGGAAGTTGCGATAACCGAACGCCTCGACCAGCGGCTCGAAGTGCGGCACCTGCTGGCGCAGGAGGTCAGGCATCGGCCGGCGGTGGGCCTTGTACTCGGCGTCGAGCTCGATCCGGGCGGTCGGCTTCTCGTCCCAGGCCACGAGCACGGTGGCGGGCCGGTAGTCGGCCAAAAGCTTCATCAGCATGTTGGCCATCCCCAAAAGCGCGTTGGTGGGGAAGCCGTCGACCGTCTGGAGCTCCTCGGGCAGCGCGAAGAACGCGCGATAGGCG
>JBBQHT010000465.1:0-2370 GCA_038324235.1 Acidimicrobiales bacterium | reverse complement strand
CGCGTCGCCCGGGTGTGGTTTTCCCGTACCGAGGTTAGGCGACGACGCCGATGCCGACCGGCTTGGATGGTGCCAAACTCAGGCACATGATGGACGGTTACGACATGAACGGATGGGGTTCGGCGATGATGTTGGTGTGGTTGCTCATCGGGATCGGCGTCCTTGGCATCGTGGTGTGGTTCGCAACTCGGTGGCGCGGTGGCTCACCGCCTGCGCCCACCTCTGCCCCGTCAACGAAACCGGCGCAGGATCTGCTGGACGACCGGTTCGCACTCGGCGAAATCGACGTTGACGAGTACCAGCGTCGCCGTGACGCACTCGAGCGGGGCAACCGGGAGCGCGCCTCCACCTGAGGGCGTCACCCGCCGTCGAGGTGGGCGTCGAGCAGCGCCGCAGCCTGCCCGTGACTGCCAGGCATGAGGTGGCCGTACCGGTGGTGCCCCATGTACTTTCCAGTGAAGCGGACGACGGGTCTCGAACCCGCGACCTTTGGCTTGGGAAGCCAACGCTCTACCGACTGAGCTACGTCCGCCTGAGGCGAAACACCCTACCAAAGCACGGAGCGCGGCTACCCTCCCGCCGGTGCAGGGCGCCACTCTCGAACCGGACCCCCTACCGTGACGACCGCGGGCCGGGTGGGCGTCTGTGGATCGATCAACATGGACGTGTTCGGCTACGCGCCGAGGCTGCCCGCGCCGGGCGAGACCGTGCTTGGCACACGGCTCGCCTACGCACCCGGCGGCAAGGGCGCGAACCAGGCCGTCGCGGCCCGGCGCATGGGCGCGGAGGTGAGCTTCACCGGCGCGTGCGGGCGAGACAGGTTCGGCCATACGGTCGCCGCCGCGCTGGCCGCGGACGGGATCGACGTGACGGGGCTGCGGCGGCTCGAGACCGAGACCGGCGTCGCGATGATCGTCGTTGACGACCACGGCGAGAATCAGATCGTGGCGCTGCCGGGGGCAAACGACGAGGTCGCCGCCCCGGCGCCTCGGGCCGACGTGGATGTGTGGGTGACGCAGGGCGAGATCCCGGTTGCCGTTGTCGAAGGCGTGCTCGCCTCCGCGCGTGTGACCGGAGCCATCGCGATCGTCACGCCATCGCCCGCGGGGCGCCTGCCGGCCGAGCTCGTGGCCGGCTTCGACATCGCCGTGCTGAACGAGACCGAACTGCACGCGCTCGGCGGGCACCTTCCGCCGGCCGCGGTGCTGACGCGGGGCGCGCGCGGAGCCCGGATCCTGCCGAACGGGCCGGACATCCCCGCGCTGCCCGCCCTGGTCGTCGATACGACCGGCGCGGGTGACTGCGTGACGGGCGCCGTGGCGGCCGTCCTGGCGGAGGGCCGGCCGCTCGAGCAGGCGGTCCGGCTCGGCCTGGCCGCGGCATCGATCTGCGTCGAGCGGCCCGGCTGCCAGCCCGCGATGCCAACGCGGGCCGACGCCGAGCGCCGGCTCAGCTCACCTTCTTGACCCCGTGCACCGGCCGGCCGAGGGCGCGCCACTGGAACAGGGTCATGATGGGAAGGGTGTCGTCGTAGTGGACGATGCGCGGGTTCCGGCCCACCTGGGCGGCTCGCGCGGCGTGGTCGAGCAGGTCGTCGCGGTCGGGGGCGACGATGACGTGATGGCACGCGGTCACGTACGAGAACTCCTCGCTGCAGGCCGGGCACGGCCAGGGATCGGTGTGGATCGCGTACCAGTCACCGTCGCCCGTCCCGGCATCGTCGCCGGCAAGAATCTCCTCGAGTTCCTCTACCTCGTAGACAGTCGGTGCTGTGGGCAGATTCGCCATCGCGGCAGGGTAGCAATCACTCACATCGAGTCGGGCGCCTCCACGCCGACCAGGTCGAGCGAGGTCGCGATCACCCGGGCCGTCGCGCGGCACAGCGCGAGCCGGCTGCGTTCGACCGCCGGCTCCTCGCCGATCACGCGGCATTGCTTGTAGAACTGGTGGAACGTCTTGGCGGTCTCCTGGGCGTACCCGGCAAGCCGGTGCGGGCCGCGCCGCTCGGCCGCCTCCGCGACCAGGCCGGGGAACTCGACCAGCGCCTTGACCAGGTCGGCCTCGGCTCCGACGGGCACCCACGCGGGGTCGGGCACCGCCTCCGTCCCGCCCGCGTTGCGCAGGATCCCGGCGATCCGGGCGTGGGCGTACTGGCAGTAGTAGACCGGGTTCTCGGCGTTCTGGGCGGTCAGGAGATCCAGGTCGAGGTCGATCGGCTGGTCGTGTCCCCGCTGCACGAGTGCAAACCGGGCGGCGTCAATGCCGATGGCATCGAGCAGGTCGTCGAGCGTGACGATGCGGCCCGCCCGCTTCGACATCTTGCCGTCGCGAAGCCGCACCAGTTGATAGATCTGGACGTCGACGCGGTCA
>JBBQHT010000464.1:0-2375 GCA_038324235.1 Acidimicrobiales bacterium | reverse complement strand
TTCTGCAACGTCGGATGAGCTGACGCGATAGTGAGGGCATGAACGCGTCTGCGGAACCTGAGCCGGGGAGTCCGGCCCCCACCTCATCCGGCACCACCTGGCTCGCGCGAACCTCTCGCGCATCGCGGGTGCGGATCGCGCTGCTCGCGGTCGTACTGCTGGCGGTGGTCGCCGGCCTCGCCGTTGCCCGCCTGCAGCTGCTCGACCCCTACCGGTCGGGCACCGTCCATCACGAGACGACCCAGCTCAACGGCTGCGACATCCCTGGCGGGCTCTACCTGGACGGCCGTGTGTGGCAATCCCACGATCGGCTGCCGGACACGTGGCCTGCCTCATCAGACATGGCACACGACATCGGCGGGACCCTCGAGGTCACGGCGACGGACGAGGCGACCTTCACCGCCGACATCGGCGGGAGCGTGCACTACCACCGCCTGGCGCCCAACGCGCTGGGCGACCTGGACTGCCCGATCAAGTAGGTCGTGGGTCGTTCAGCGATTCAGCACGGCAACGGGCGCCCGTCGGGCAACGTCGGGCGGGCCGGCGCGTCGCACACCGAGGGGTTCATGGGCGACGGGTTCGTCCCGCGCAGGTGATCCGACGGGCTCGGTCCGGACGAGGGCGGCGCATGCACGACAAGGCTCACCCCCAGCGAGGCCAACACCGCGAAGCTGAAGATCGCAGCCCCGCGCTGGCGACGCCCGTTGCGGGTACGGCGCACCCTCGGGTCGTCCTTGATCTCGCGGTGGGCCGCAAGCGCTTCGGGTGAGAAGCGCCTCGCCTCCCAGCGCCGCAGCCCGAGCACGGCGGCCAGACCCAGGACCGAGCCGGCGACCAACGCGGGGCGTTGCGCCACGATCGCGGCGCACAGCGCCGCCAGGGCCAGAGCGCTCGCCGTCGCCGTGCGCGTGGTCGACCGTGACCGCTCGACCGCAAGGCCGATGTTCCTCCGCGCCTGGGCCTGGTCAGGGTTGAGCGCCATGGTGCCGGCGTAGCGATCGGCGGCCTCGACCGTACGTCCCTGGGCCAGCAACGCGGACGCCAGGTTGTGCATCACGGTGTCGTCGTCGGCGCGCACCGCGAGGGCTCGCCGGTAGTACGCCTCCGCCGCCTCCGGCCGGCCCCGCTTCATCTCGATGTTCCCGGCCAGGTTCAGGGCGGCGGGGTCGGCCGGGTGGTCGGCCAGCACCCCTTCCACGATTGGCCCGGCGACCCAGATTCGACCCGACGAGAGCTCCACTCGGGCGGAGATGAGCTGAGCCTCCCGGCTGTGCGGCGCCGCGGCGAGCACCGCATCCACGTCCGTGCGGGCTCCTTGCACGTGCCCGACATCGACGCGGATCTGCGCTCGCAGCACGCGCGCATCGAGCCCCTCCGGGTCCAGGGCCAGTGCCCTGTTCACCGCGACTCGGGCCCGATCAAGGAAGTGGTGCCCGCGCAGGACGAACGCGTGCCAGTACCAAGCGGTGGCGTCCTCCGGATCGGCGGCGACGGCCGCCTCCGTGGCCGCGAGCGCCTCGGGCCACCGTCCGATGTCGCTCAGGTACCGGGCCTGGGCGATGCGCTCGTCGGTGGCATCGCTCATCGCTCGCCCTCCTGGTCGTCCCCGCCCGCCACGACGATCACGCCGAGGTGATGGCGCCCTTCTCGGCGCCTTGGGCCAGCCGCGCGTACTTGGCGAGCACGCCGGTCGTGTAGCGGGGCTCGGGCAGCTTCCAGTCGGCCTTGCGGGCTTCGAGCTCGGCGGCGTCGACCAACAGGTCGATCGTGTGGTTGATCACGTCGATGACGATGCGGTCGCCGTCGCGGACGAACGCGATCGGGCCACCGTCCACGGCCTCGGGCGCGACGTGGCCGATGCAGAAGCCGTGCGTGCCACCGGAGAACCGGCCGTCGGTGATGAGCGCCGCGTCGCCGCCGCGACCGGCGCCCTTCATGGCGCCGGTGACCGCGAGCATCTCGCGCATCCCCGGCCCGCCCTTGGGGCCCTCGTAGCGGATGACGACGACGTCGCCGGCCTGGATCTTGCCGGCGAGGATCTCCTCCATCGCCGCGGCCTCCCCGTCGAACACCCGGGCGTTGCCCTCGAAGGTCTGGAAGTCGATGCCGGCGACCTTCACGACCGAGCCCTTGGGCGCCAGCGAGCCGGTCAGCACCGCGATGCCCCCCACGACGTGGATGGGATCCGA
The DNA here is from genome assembly GCA_038324235.1 of Acidimicrobiales bacterium. Classification (GTDB taxonomy): domain Bacteria; phylum Actinomycetota; class Acidimicrobiia; order Acidimicrobiales; family Acidimicrobilacustridaceae; genus JBBQHT01. The sequence continues at coordinate 186 of JBBQHT010000464.1, read as the reverse complement.
CAGCGGGTGGATGACCGAGCCGTCGGGCTTGGGGGGATCGATCGCGGCGAGGTTCTCGGCCACGGTCTTGCCCGTGACGGTGAGGCAGTCGCCGTGGAGCAGGCCGGCGTCGAGCAGCTCCTTCATGACCACGGGGATGCCACCGATGTTGTCGACGTCGGTCATGTGGTACTTGCCGTGCGGCTT
>JBBQHT010000463.1:0-2387 GCA_038324235.1 Acidimicrobiales bacterium | reverse complement strand
GGGTGAACGCGACGGCACCGGGCAGCACGGTGGCGCCGTCGAGGTGGCCGAGCTCGGCGTCGAGGATCGTGAGGCCCGACTTGAGGGTCTGACGGAACCGCTCCTCTTCTCGCACCACGACGTTGGTGACGAAGTCCTCGTTCTTGATCAGGTCCGGGTAGGACTCCCCCATCACCGCCACGGTCGACCGGACCAGGTCGGGCGTGACGAGATCGGCCACGCCGAGCAGGTACGCATGGCGGACGAGGCGGCGGATGATGCGGCGCAGCACGTAGCCGCGACCTTCGTTGGAGGGGAACACGCCGTCGGACACGAGGAAGCTGACCGCACGGGCGTGCTCGGCGAGGATCCGCAGCGACACGTCCTGGCGGTCGCCACCGCCGAGGCGGTGACCGGTGACCGACTGAGCGGTCTCGAGGATCGGGGCGATCGTGTCGATCTCCCAGACCGAGTCCACGCCTTGCAGCACACCGAGGATGCGCTCGAGCCCCGCGCCGGTGTCGATGTTCTTCTTCGGCAGCTCGTGGTCGACCCCGTCGGTGTCGCGGTTGAACTGCATGAACACGAGGTTCCAGATCTCGAGGAAGCGCGCCTCGCTGCCGTGCTCGGGACCGCCGCCCTCCCCGTAGGTCGCGCCCTTGTCGACGTAGATCTCCGAGCAGGGCCCGCACGGCCCGGGGGGACCGCCGGGGGGCCCCCACCAGTTGTCCGGCCCCAGGCGCTGGATGCGCGCAGGGTCGACACCGACGGCGTCACGCCAGATCTCCTCGGCCTCGTCATCGCTCGTGTGCACCGTGACCCACAGCTGGTCGGGATCGATGCCGAAGAGGTTGGTCACCATGTCCCACGCCATCGGGATGGCCTCGGCCTTGAAGTAGTCGCCGAAGCTGAAGTTGCCCAGCATCTCGAAGAAGCTGAGGTGGCTGCCATCGCGTCCGACCTCTTCCAGGTCGCTGTCCTTGCCCCCGGCCCGCAGGCACTTCTGCACGGTGGTCGCCCGGGTGAACGACGGGACCTCCTCCCCGAGGAAGTACGGCTTGAACGGCACCATGCCGGCGACGGTGAACAACAGGTCAGGGTCGTGCGGGATCAGGCTCGCCGAAGGGACGACCGTGTGGCCGCGCTCCTCGAAGAACCCAAGGAAGGCGCGTCGGAGCTCGTGAGCAGTCAGGGCGTTCATAGGTCTTGGCAGCCTATAGCGGCGGCGTGACCGATCGATGCGAGGTTCCGGGCGGCTGAGTCGGCGTTCAACCCGTGACGTCGCGCAGGCGGGGGCGCTTGTCGACGTAGCTCTCGCGCAACTCGCCCTCGGCCTCCCCGATCGCCTCGCGGCTCTCGTCCCACGCATCGCGAACACTGCGCCCGACCGACTTCATCGCGCCGCCCACGACGTCGACGATCTGATCGGGATCCACCACCCGGTTGCGAGCCTGGCGCAGACGGAACAGCCCATACACGGCACCGAGCGCACCGGCGAGCAGCCCGGCCAAGAACCAGCGGAGACGAGTGAGCATCAGACGTCCTTCGAGTCGGGCATCAGGCGACCTTGCGGTTGGGATCGAGGGGTTCGGGCGGGGAGCCGTGACCGCGAGCCTGGCGGCGCGCCTGGACGCGCCGCCGGCGCCTCCCGCCCGATCCCAGGGCGCGGCCCACACCCCGCCCCAGACCACGGAAGAAGGCGACGACCTTGATGATCGGGTTCGAGAACGCGACGTAGGTGAGGCGTGACGCGTGGTCGACCGTCTGTTGGATCGATGCGGCCGTGTCGAGCAGCTCGTCGACACGGTCGACCTCGAGGCCGGCCTGCTCGACCGTCGTGCGCAGCTCGCCGAGCAGCGGGAGGGTGTCTGCGGCCAGCTGGTCCAACGTCGTGCGGACGTCGCGCAGGGTCCGCAGCAGCGCCTGCACCGTGACGAGGAGCACCACGAACGCGGCGATAGCCGCGATCGACACCAGCACCGCGGCCAGATCAGCTGCGGTCATCGCGATCGGCCGGGCGCAACTTGCCCTCGCGCCCGTGGGAGGACGGTTCGTAGTAGCGGTGGTCGACGAGCTCGGTCGGGAGGTACTGCTGGGGCACCCACCCCCGCGGATCGTCGTGCGGGTACTGGTACCCCTTGCCGTGCCCGAGTGACTTGGCCCCCTGGTAGTGGGCGTCGCGGAGGTGGTTGGGCACCTCACCGCTCGGCCCGTGGCGCACATCCTCCCGGGCCCGGCCGATGGCCACGGTCACCGAGTTCGACTTGGGTGCCGTGGCCAGGTACACGACGGCGTGGGCCAGGTTGAGCTGCGCCTCGGGAAGTCCGACGAACTCCACCGCCCGGGCCGCCGCATCAGCAACCACGAGACTGAGGGAATCGGCCATGCCGATGTCCTCGCTGGCCAAG
>JBBQHT010000462.1:0-2456 GCA_038324235.1 Acidimicrobiales bacterium | reverse complement strand
CCCTCAGCGTCGCGAACCAACGTTTCGTCGACGTTTCGCGCGCGCGAGCGGTTTGTGACCTTAGGAGGGCGAGGGCCGCTCAGTGGGAGGGGCCGACGAGCTCGGGAGACGCGGCCGCGGCCGTGAGCTGGGCGGCCCGGGTTGCCTGGCGGCGCGACTTGTCTCGAGGATCGTGGATCCGGATCTCGTTGCCTGCCGCCCGCGCCCCGACGCGGACCCCTTGGGCCCACGACGCGCCGCGGGTGGCGGGCCGGAGGAGGGTCTCCTCGTACAGGTCGAGCACGCGGCGCGCGGCCGCGGCGAGCGAGAAGCGTTCCACCACGAGCTCCCGGCCCTGGTCGCCGAGCCGGCGTCGCCTCGCCGGGTCCGTGAGCAGCGGGGCGATCGCGGCCTCGACCTGGGCCGCGGCCGACCCGCCCGGGCCGAGGCCGTAGAAGCCCGCCCACAGGAACTGCTCCGCGCTCTGCTCGTCGAAGAGGCGGGCGAAGCCGTGCTCGCCCTGCACGACCACCGGCTTGGCGTGGGCCATCGCCCGTAGGGCCGAGCTGCCCATCCCCGCGACGATGTCCGCGGCGGCGTACGCGGCGCGCGGGTCCATGAGGGGCCCGGCCAGCTCGACCACGACTCGGCCCACGGCCTCGTTGACCGCCGCGGCCCGGCGCGCCAGTTCGTCGGCGGCGTCCCCGTCGCCCACGAGGATCAGACGCACTGGCGCGTGCGCGCCGAGCGCGCCCACGGCATCGATCACGTCCTTCAGCGCGTCGAGCTTGAGATCGACGCTGAGTCGCGAGACCGACACCACCAGGATCTCGTCGTCGCGGACGCCTTGGCGCTGGCGGAACGCGCGGCCGTCGTTGCCCGGATGGTCCTTCGCCGTGTCGATCGGCGGTTCCATGACCCCGACCCGGCCGGGCCAGCGGCCGGCCACGTCGGCGGCGAGCTCGTAGGTGCCCATGAGCAGGGGGACGGTCGTGGGGATCAGGGGGGTGAAGCCCATCGACAGGACCGTGGCCACGACCGGCACGCCGAGCAGCAGGTGGGCCCCGTAGTACGCGTCGAGACAGGGCGGCCACTCGTAGGCATGGACCAGATCGATCTGCTCACGGCGCACGAGCCGCGCGAGCTGGGCGATGCGGGTCGGCGCCGGGCGGTAGCGCAGCTCGTGCGCCGCGACGAACGGCAGGCCCTTCTCCTCGGTCACGTAGTCCACCAGCGGTCCGCGCTGGCCGTAGATGATCGCCTCGTGACCGAGGTCCCGCATCGTCGCGGCCAGATCGATCGCGTTGATCTGGCTGCCGCCGATCGCCAACTCGTGGGGGTACACCAGGATCCGCATTATCGTCTCCCGTCGAGGACCGCGTCGCAACGTCGGTCGAGCACGGACAGGAGCTCCGCCGCGCGTTGATCCCAGGTGTGGGTGCGAGCCACGGCCCGGCGAGCCGCCATGGCGGCCGGGGTGAGCGCGGTGGTGAGCGCCGCGCCCACGGCATCGGCAAAGGCGGCCGGCGTGGAGGCCAGCACGAGCTCGTCCGTGCCCAGCTCCCGATGGGCGGGCAGATCGGTGGCCACGACCGAGCGGCCCGCGGCCAGGTACTCGAGGGTCTTGAGCGGGAAGCTCGCCCGGTTGAACGCGGTGTCGGCGTAGGGAGTGAGCCCGGTGTGCATCGCCGCGAGGTACGACGGCAGCTGCTCGAAGGGCACGGCCCCGACCCACTCGACGGTGGGCCGACCGAGCAGGCGGGCGACGCGCGCCGGTTCGAACGAGGGGTCGCACGGGCCGACGAGCAGCAACGAGTGCCCGCGGTCGGCGACGGCCTCGAGCAGGGCGAGGTCGATGCGGGCGGACAGCTGGCCCACGACCCCCGCGATGGGTGGCCGCAACGTGATGGCGGGTGCCGGCGGCGCGTCGTCGAGGTCGGCGTAGGCGTCGGCATCGCACCCGTTGGGCAGCACCACCGGCTCGTGTCCGAGGCGGCGCCAGCGTTCGCCCAGGTGGTCGGACACGACGAGGATCGTGTCGGCCCGCGCGGCCTGGCGCCGTTCGCCGCGCTCGAGGTACGCCGGGTCGAGGTGCATCAGCGAGGCGCCGGCCACGAAGTCGTCGGTCGCATAGACGATCCGGCGCTCGGCGGCGCAGCTGCCCAGCAGGTCGTCGAGGCTGGCCACGATGAGGGCGCGCACCCGGGGTCGCCCCAGCTGGGCCAGGGCCCGGCGCACGGCGGCGCGGGTGAGCCAGGTGGTGGTGGTCCGGATGCCGGGCCGGGACAAGCCGGGGAGCGCGGCGGGGACCATGACGGCCAGCGAGGGGCCGAGGATGCGCAGGCCCGGGCGCGGGGGAGCCGTGCCGGCCCCCCAGGCCGGCCTGAACGGGGAGACCCGGGTGTCGATGTACAGCACCGGGGCCTGGCGCGCGACCCCCACCGCGCGGTGGCGGGGCCACCCCCGCCCCCCCTTCC
>JBBQHT010000461.1:0-2461 GCA_038324235.1 Acidimicrobiales bacterium | reverse complement strand
GCCGGCGTGCAGGTGCAGCTCTTCGACGACGGCGGCCTCGTGGCCTTCACCACCAGCGGGGCGGATGGGAATGTCAGCTTCGAGCACCTGTTGGCGGGCACCTACCACGTGCGGTTCGCGGACAGCCTGCACCGCTGGCCGATCGCGTGGTTCGACGCCGGGTCCGATCCGAGCCCACCGGGGTCCGCGGTGGTCGTCGCCGCGGGGACCACGTTCAGCGGCGAGCGGACGCTCGGCCCCTGACCACCGCGCCCGCCGACCGTCTCAGGCGGTGGTGCGCAGGCTGTAGGACACGCCGTAGGCCGCCGAGCGGGCGTGGAGGATCTGGTCGGCGGCGCACTCGATGCCGGCGGGCACGCGGGTCGGGTCGAAGATCAGGTGGTCGATGGCCTCCTGATCCTCGGGGACCGCGGTCAGCTCGAGGTGGCCCGCGGTGATGGTCTCGCGATCGTCCGGCCACGCCGTGGTCGGGTCGGTCTCGTCGTCGTCCTCGGTCCCGATGCTGAGCACGAGCGTGAACGAGGCCGGCCCCGCGGCCAGCCGCTCGGCCAGCTCGTCGGCGAGGTAGCGGGCCGGTTGGCTGCCGGCGTCCTCGTCGGTGATCGTCGCGACCCCGGCATCGGGCTCCCACCGGTAGCGGACCTTGCGGCGCGTGCCGTCGGCGTCGGTGAACCAGAACGCGTGGATGCCGAAGTAGGGCACGGTCGTGTAGCTCGCCGGCATCGGCGCGCCCATCGACAGCTCGACGGCTCGCTGGGCCTCGGGGTGCTCGCCGAGGAACGCCATGATCTTGTTCAGGTCCGGCCCGCCGGTCTCGGGATCGGGGATGCGCGCCGCCATGAACGCCAGGAAGTCCTCGGGCGTGCGCACGAAGAACACCGGCAGGGTGAGGCCCACGAGGTCGGCGCTCGAGGCATCGGGCAGCGTCAGCTTCACGGCGAAGCCCCGACCGTCGCGCGTGCCGTCGGTCTGGTCGGGGTCGGAGGTGCCGTTGGAGAACCGCACCCTCGCTGGCGAGGTGACGCCGGGCTGGAGGTGCGCCGCGGTCGTGATGCGCGCCCCGTCGCCGGTCGAGGTGAACGCGCCGGTGGCGCCGACCCCGTGCGCGTGCAGCACCCGGTAGCCGGGATGCGCGCCGGCCGCCGCGTGCACGGCGTCGACGAGGCGCTGGCCCAGCTCGGCATCGGCGGCGGGCGAAGAAGGAGAGTCAGCCATCCGGGCAGGCTATCGAGGACGACTTCATCGTTCACCCGTGGCGCGTCGGGCACACTGGCGCCATGGCCTGGGACGACCTGCGCGCGAGCTACGACACGGTGGCCGCGACGTACGCCGCGCAGTTCGATGACGAGCTGGTGCACAAGCTCCGAGACCGCGCGTTGCTCGACACGTTCGCGGCGGTGGTCACCGATCCCGTCGTGGATCTGGGGTGCGGCCCCGGCCAGATCGGCCGGCGCGTGCAGGCCCAGGGCCGCCGGGTGATCGGTATCGATCTGAGCGAGGAGATGGCCAGGCTCGCCGGCACCCGACTCGCCCCCGCGGTCGCCGACCTGCGCTCGCTGCCGTTGCGCTCCGCGGGCGTCGGTGGCGTCGTGGCGTTCTACTCGCTGATCCACGTCCGGCGAGATGAGCTCGTCCCGACGCTGCGCGAGGTGCACCGGGTGCTGCGGCCCGGTGGGAGGGCCCTGATCGCCATGCACGAGGGGCACGGCGAGCTCGAGGTCGACGAGTTCCTGGGCGAACCGGTGCCCTTCGTGGCGACGCTCGTAGGCCTGGCCGAGCTCACCGATGCGTGTTCGAACGCGGGATTCGAGGTCGTGCTCGCGGAACAGCGCCCGCCGTACGCGACGGAGCACCCGACGAATCGGATCTACGTCGAGGCGGTTCGCCCTGCTCGGGAGGTTGACCCGCGGCGCTGACGGCGCACCGCCGTCCGGCGTCCGTCGTCGGCCGTCCGGCGGGCTCATTCGCGATGTCGATTCGTGGTGGCTCAGATGCCCGGGGTGGGCGTCGACGGCACCGGCGGCGATGGCCTCGACGAGCTACGCGATCAATTGGACACGGCGGCCTTGGCGGCCTTCTCCTCGTTGTGCTTCTGCATGGCCGCCATGATCGCGCCACCTGCGGCGCCCATGAACTCGGGGCGGTTGGCGGCGACCCAGTCACGCGATTCCTGCGGGCGCTGCGCCGAGCCCTGGTACTTCGCCATCACGTGCTGGGCGACCAGCTCGTAGGAGCGGTTGGTTGCGGCCGGGTTGGCCCACTCGTGGGCCTGGAGCAGGAAGGTGCCGAACCCGCCGTCGCTCTGCTCGACGAGGTTGTCGATGAACTCGCACAGGTCGTCGGGCGTGCCGATGACCCCGGCGCCGGTCCGGTTCAGCAGCTCGGCGGGATGCTCGTCGGACCCTTCGGGGATCATCGGGAGCGCGGCCACCTTGCGGAAGTACTCGACGTAGGCCTCGAG
>JBBQHT010000460.1:0-2467 GCA_038324235.1 Acidimicrobiales bacterium | reverse complement strand
TGCCGCTCGGCGAAGTCGAGCTCGGGTCATAGGGCACATCGGTCTTGGTGTTCGTGGTGAGCAAGCCGATGATGACGAACGCGGCGAGGACCGCGACGACGGCGATCGCCATTCCCGTCCCGCCCCGCTTGCTGCCGACGGCCCCGCCGCTGGCGGTCACGCCGCGCCCCCGTCCAGGCCGCCGCGACCCCCGCCGCTGGCCGCCGGTTCCGGGCGACCGCGCGTCCCGGTGATGACCTGCTCGGCGAGCACGACGAAGCGTCGGTTCTCGTCCGCGCCCGTGGGCTCGTCGCCGTACCAGGCTGCGTCGAACAGCCCGGACGCCTCCTGGAAGTCGGCCGCGACCGCGGGGACGGAGCGAGCCAGTTCGACGCGGTACTCACCTGTGGTGCGCCCCGGCAGATCTCGGAGCACACCCCGATCGATGAGCTGGCCGAGGAGGGCCCGAAAGCGCGCCCGCAGGGCCGCCTTCCACTCGCCCCGGCCTTCGAGCCGCTCGGCCTCGGTCACCCACTCCCGCGGCGTGCGCAGGGCCTCGAGCTCGGTGACGAAGAGCGGGTCGTCGTCGCGCTCGCGGCGCCGCAGGCTCGCCCCACCCCGGAGGCGCACGAGCAGGAACACGAGCGCACCCACGAGCAGGGCCAACACGATCCACACGATCGGTCCCCCCGCCCCACCGTTGACGCCACGCAGGATGTCAGACAGGTGGTCACCGATCCACGAGCCGATGCGGTCCCAGATCGACTGCGGCGGCGGGGCGTACTCGGGTCGCGCCAAGATGTCGTCGGCCTCGCGGTTGGCCTGTCCGGGATCGGGTTCGGGCATGGGCAGATCCGCCACGACGGCGGGGCGTGCGATCTCGGGCCGCGCCGGCCCGGTGGGGTCCAGCGACGGTCGACCGGTACCGGCGGCCGCGGCCACGGTCATCGATCCCGCCAGCGCGATCATCAGCATCGCCGTGGCCACCAGCACCGCGGTCATCACCGCCACGACGCGGCGCCGCTGAGGCCGGACCTGTCCTCGTGGCTCGCGGCCCGGACGGGGATCAGCGGGCACGGGTGGCAAAGGCGTCCGACGCCTCGAGCTCGAGGTCGAGGCCCTCGCTGCGCACGCGCAGGTCGAGGTAGAGCAACACGCACACGCCCACGACGATCGGCGCCGTCACCAGCCGAGCGAAGGCGGCACCGGCCGGCACGAGGAAGTCGGCAGCGAGCGCGGGGACGAACTGGGCGAGCAGCTGCGGGATGGAGGAGAGCATCGCATTGATCACGTACTCGAGCACGAACGAGAGCGCCCAGATCCACACGCACCACCAGTAGCGCCGCGAGACCAGGTTCCAGGATCGCCTGATGCCCGCGATGGGCCCGAGGTTCTCGATCATGATGGCGGGGGCGGTGAGCATCAGGAGCGGGATCAGGAAGATCGCGCCGATGTAGCAGAACGCGAAGGAGACAGCCTTCGGGATCAGCAGGAGCAGGAACGCCGCCACGTAGATGTGGGTCTTCTTGAGCGACGCCACGACCGCCTCGCGCGCGGTCAGATCCGTGCCGGCGTACCACGACGACACGAGCCGCGCGATGGCCCCACCGAGGAGGAAGTAGGACAGCGAGCTCAGCGCCCAGCCGAGCACGCCGAGCCCGAGGAAGCCCAGGCCGAGCGCGCTCGAGCCCCGCGTGGAGGTCTGCGTGTTTCCGAGCATCATCGTGGCGTCGAAGTTCTGGGCCGCGCCGCGCTGGAAGAACGCGGCGAGCAGCTGCACCGGCACGATGATCATCGCGGTGATCGAGAAGATCGTCCGGGGCCGGCCTTTCATGATCGCCCACGCGCCGTCGAGAAGATCCGACACGGTCATCGGTTCCAGCGCGACCGGCAGCGGGGGCGGCCCGGCCGGCACCGCCCCGGTCGACCACTCGGCGCCGCCAGGAGCCCCCTGGCTCGACCAGCCCACTGCGTCGGGGGCGACCGACGCACCCGGCGTGGTCACCGCATCGGGGCGGGCCGGTGCGCCGGCGAGGTCCGCCGGCAGTCCCCCACCGAGGCGATCGACGCCCGCCTCGGGCATCGCCCACGACCGAGGTTCGACCGGCGCACGCGACGCGTCCGACACGTCCGCACCGAACGGCGGCACGGCCGCAGTCGGCGTCAGCGGGTTGTCGGGCTCACCATCCACAGCGGTCCTCTCGGAAACGGAGCCCCATTGTTACCCACCGCGCCCGGTCCCCGAGGTCTGCGCGTCGCGATCCTCCGCGAGGATGGACGAAAGAACTGCCTGCTCCGGCCGATAGGCACGGGTCCAGGGGGAGGAGGTCAGGTGAAGTTGAAGGCGGAGCAGACGAAAATGACGGCCGAGATGGCGATCGGCCTGGTCGGGTTGGCCGAGATGACCATGCCGGTGTTCGTGGTCGCCGCGGTGCTCGTGCCCGACGTGCAGTGGCGCTTCCTGCTCGCCAGCATGGCCTGCGGCACC
>JBBQHT010000459.1:0-2469 GCA_038324235.1 Acidimicrobiales bacterium | reverse complement strand
CGTCCTGCGCGATCCCGAACAACGCCGGCAGTACGACCTCAGCTTGTCCGACGGCGGCTCGGGGTCCACCGGTTTCGCCGCCGGCGAACCACCTCCACCGGGCTGGGTCCCCGGTTCGGGCACCGCCAACCCCGACTTCGTGCCGTTCGACGCCGAGGAGGAGTTCGCCTCGGAGGCCGCGCGGCAGGCGTGGCTCGACAGCCTGGACGACACACCGATCGGGCGGGCCCGTCCGGTGCCACGGTGGCAGCAACTCCTGCCGGTGGGCCTGCTCGCTGGCGCGTTCGCCAGCCTCATCCTCGGCCTCGTCGTGAGCCTCGCCCCGCTGGCCGGCGTGGGTCTGGTGCTGCTGGTCCTGTCGGGGCTGTCGTTCGCGCTCATACCGATGCTGACCGTGATGCGCAGCTACGAGCGCGAACCCGAGCGGTGATGGTTGGCGCGACCCACCGACCGGTCCGAACTCGGGCGCCGAGGCCGTGGTCGTGCGATCGCGGCCGGTGGACCAGGCCAGTAGGATCGCCGGATGTCCAAGATCTCCGTGTTCGTGAAACTGACCGCCAAGCCCGGCAAGCGCGACGAGATGCTCGCCGCGTTCGACAAGATCCGCCCGCTCATCGACGCGGAGCCCGGCACGGAGATGTACACGGTGCACCTCGACCAGTCCGACGCCGATGTCGTGTGGATGCTCGAGCTGTACTCCGACCAGGCGGCGTTCGATGCCCACGGGTCGGGCGAGGCGCTCGCCACCTTGTTCACGGATCTGGGCGCGCTCGTCGGCGCCCCGCCAGAGCTCTACATGGCCAATCCCGTCGGCGGCAAGGGCATCGAGGTCTGACCCTCGCGGTCCGACCTGCGGCCGAGCCGATGGCCACCTACCTGGACAAGATCCTCGACTCGCACCGTGCGGCGGCTCGTGCCGATGCGCGCCCGCTCGATGACCTCGTCGCGCAGGCCCGTTCGCAGCCGCCCAGCCGGGGCTTCCGCGCGGCGCTCCTGGGGGGCGCCGTGGCGGGGGGCGGCGCGGATCTGGGCCCCGCGGTCATCGCCGAGGTCAAGCGGCGATCGCCATCGAAGGGACCGCTGTTCGCGGACCTCGATCCGGCGGCGCTCGCCGCCCAGTACGAGGCCGGTGGCGCCGCGTGCCTGTCGGTGCTGACCGACGTCGACTTCTTCGGCGGCTCGGTCGCGGACCTCCAGGCCGCTCGCGCGGCGTGCTCGTTGCCGGTGCTGCGCAAGGACTTCACCGTCTCACCCGCCGATGTGTGCGACGCGCGGATCATGGGCGCTGATGCGGTGCTGCTGATCGCCGCGGCGCTCGATGATGCGGAGTTGGCGGCCTTCCACTCGCTCGGGGTCGACCTCGGTCTCGACGTGCTGGTCGAGATCCACGACGAGGTGGAGCTGACGCGGGCGCTGGCGGTCGGCGCGACCTTGATCGGCGTGAACCAGCGGGATCTGGTCACGTTCGCGGTCGACACAGATCGCGCTGTGCGCATGGCGCCGCTCATGCCGACCGGGGTCGTGCGGGTGGCCGAATCGGGGGTGCGGGGACCCGCCGACGCCCGCACGTTGGTCGCTGCCGGGTACCACGCCGTGCTCGTCGGCGAGTCGCTGGTGACGTCGGGAGATCCGGCCGCGGCCGTCGCCGCGATGCGAGGGTGAGCCGACCCGCGCAGAATCTCCGGGCGAAAGCCGCAAGAACGCCGGATCTGTCCGGTAGCTTCGCCTCGTGTTCGTGAAGATCTGTGGCATCACGAACGAGTCCGATGCCCTCCTGGCCGTGGCCATGGGTGCAGATGCGGTCGGGTTCGTGTTCGCCCCTTCCCCCCGTCAGATCGCGCCCCAGATCGCGCGTGACATCGCGCGCCGGCTCCCGCCCGAGATCGTGACGGTCGGGGTGTTCCGCGACGAGTCGCCCCAGCGCGTGGTCGAGGTCGTGAACTCGATGGGCCTGCGCGGTGCCCAGTTGCACGGTCACGAGTCGCCCGGCGAGGCCCGGTGGGTCGCCCAGCGCGTGCCGTTCACGATCAAGGCGTTCGGCATCGGTGACCACCTGCTGGCGAAGGTCGACGACTATCCGGTCAACGCCATCCTGCTCGACGCCCACACCCCGGGCTCGGGCCAGGTGTTCGACTGGAACCTGATGGAGCGGCTCCCGCTGGATCAGCGGATCATCCTCGCGGGTGGCCTCACGCCCGAGAACGTCGCCGAGGCGATCGAGCGGGTCAACCCGTGGGGTGTCGATGTCTCAACGGGTGTCGAGGCGTCGCCGGGCCGCAAGGACGCCCTCGCGCTGCGCTACTTCATCAACAACGCGAAGGCGTTCGAGGACGAGGATGAGTGGGAGGACATCGCGGGGTTGCCCGCCGAGGACCTCGAGGCGCTCGCCGACGACCTCGTGGATGAGCCCGACGTGTTCGACTGGGAAGAGGACACGACGATCGACGTCGAGCCCGACGACGACCTGGT
>JBBQHT010000458.1:0-2511 GCA_038324235.1 Acidimicrobiales bacterium | reverse complement strand
ACCAGCACCCCGAGGCCCATCATCGGCTCCGAGGCGCGACCCGGCGCCGCAACGCCGCCAGCTCCTTGGCCGTGAGCGTGTCGACGAAGCGGCTCAGCGCCGCGGTCCGATCACGGGCGCGGGCCAACTCCCGATGCATCCGATCCGCGGTGAGCTCGTCCTCGCCCAGCTCAGCCCGATACACGTAGGAGCGGCCCTCCCGCGTGCGCTGCACGAGGCCCTTGGTCGTCAAGCGCGTGAGGATCGTGTTGACCGTGGTGTACGCCAGCTCATAGTCGAGCGCAGCCCGGACGTCGTTGGCGGTCCGAGCGCCGTCCGCCGACCAGAGCTCCTGCAACACGTCCGCTTCCAATGAACCCATCGGACGCCGTTCAGCCATGACGATCCTCTCGAAGAACTTCCGTCGCCACAGTACCGTTCGCCCGTCTCGGCCAGGCCGGCGCGACGCTACAGCGCAGCCCGAGCCCCGACCGCGAGGTGCTCCTGAACGTCACGCCCGACACCCGCTACTACGGGGTGTAGCAGTAGCATGCACGTCATGTCGGCCGTCGAAACCGCGCTACGTCCGGCCGATCGGCGTCGACGAGCATCCGCCCGACGGGTGGTCCTCCTCACCCTCATCGCCGTTGGCGGGGTCCTGACGATGCACGGTCTCGGACCGCACCACGCCGGGCTCCGGACGACTTCGGTGGCGGTCCCGGCGACCGCGATGGCGCCGATGGCCGCCGAGGCCCCGACCCACGATGACCACGCCTCGTCCCACCATCAGCACCCACCGACATCCACACAAGACCTCGCCGCGCTGTGCGCCGTCATCGTCCTCGCCGCCGTGACCCTCGTAACCCGTCGCACGACCACTCTTCCCCACACGCTGTGGTCCACGCTCCGGCTCCCCGAGACCGGAAGCCGACCCGACCCGCCCGTTCCCCGGCTCACGCTCGCCTTCAGCTGACAACCCAAGGCAGCTCCCGCCCCACGGCGGCGAGCCAAGAACGAAAGGTCGAACAGATCCCATGAAGTACTCACGCGCGTCCATCGCGGCGCTTGCGCTCCTCCTCATCGCGGTACTCGCCGCATGCGGACAGAACACAACAGCCAACACCGGCGCTTCGGGCCGGGTCATCGACATGGACATGACCGACAACGCGTTCTCCCCGAAGCAGCTCCAAGTAGCGAAGGGCGAGACGGTCACCTTGCGGTTCCACAACAAGGGTTCAGCCGTGCACGAGGCTCTACGCGACTGAGTGTGGTTGGCGGCCTCGGATTCGTTGGGTGGGGACAGTGTGCCATTTGACGCCGAGTCGGCCGATGAGGCGGCGGCGGTAGTTGTCGTGGTTGGTGAAGCCGTGGGCGTTGCGGCGGATCTTCTCGGCGAGCATGTGGGTGGTCTCGACTCGGCCGTTGGAGGCTTTGAACGTCGAGTGGTAGGCGAGGATCTCGATGTGCCACCGGTCGACGGTGTGCGCGAGCCGGTGCAGCTCGGGTACGTCGGCGTCGGCGCAGAACTGGAAGAACACGGTCAGTCGCCGGCGGGCGTGAGCGAGATCGATAGCGGAGTATGTGTCTCTCAGGAGTTCCTTCGCGACCCACGCGGCGCCGACCTCGCCGGCCAGGTCGCCGGCGTCGAGCGCGGCCTGCATCCACGCGAATCGGTCTGCGGTGAGTTTCTCGGCGGCGACGAGCAGGGCCCGTCGGATCCGATAGAGCGGGTCACCTTTGCGGCCCCGGTGGCCGGTCGTGGTTTGCTGCACGCGGCGGCGTACATCGTCGATCGCGGTGTTGGCCAGCTTGATCGCATGGAAGTGATCGACCACGAGGGTGGCGTGGTCGAGATGGTCGAGCAGTGCCCGCCGATACCCGGCGGCGGGGTCGAGCGTGGCGAGCACGATCTGGTCGCACCAGTCGTCGCCTCGTTCGGTGAGCCAGTCGGCGAGGACGTCGCGCGAGCGGCCCTTGATGACGTCGAGGAGCCGGTGACGGTCCAAGTCGACGATCTGGGTCGTGAACACGGTGTGATGCCCCGGGGTCGCGTTGAGGAACCGTTTCTCGTCAACCCCGATCGCTGTGACTCCCCCGAGTCGCCCAGCGTCGTCAACCGCAGGATCGGTGTATTCGATGACCGCCTGATGCGCGGTGTGCCAGCCCACCCCGAACGCCGCAGCGGCAGCCGCGACCGAGTCACCGCCGACGTTGACCATCTCAGCCAACCGGGCCCGCGCCCGCCCGGTGAGCGACGCCCGTGGCGCGATCTCCGGACACGTCTCGGACCACGTCGTCGTCTCACAGTCCGAATCCGGGCAACGCCACCGCCGCTTGTGCCACACCAGCACCGCCGGCCGCCCCGCCACCGGCAGATCCCGCACCTTCGTCGGCGCCCGACCATGCCCGACCGCCCGCGTCCCGCACGCCGCGCACCCGGTCACGTCCGATGTTGTCTCGACGTAGAGCCACCACTCGTGCTCGACGAGCACCTGCGCGCCGACGACGAAGTCGGCCATGTCCACCAGCGCG
>JBBQHT010000457.1:0-2519 GCA_038324235.1 Acidimicrobiales bacterium | reverse complement strand
GTGTTGAGGTCGACGATCTGACCGCGGCGTACTACGCCATCCTCCGCACGGGCGGCCAGGTGCTCACCGGGCCCCACACCGACCCGATCGGCCAGCTCTTCTACGAGGTCGCCGACACCGAGGGGAACACCTTCACGATCTCGGGGCCGCCGCCGCAGACCCCCGCCCCGGCCCCCGACGCCGTCCCGCCCACCCCGCCCCCGTCCGCCGGATCGCCGGCAGAGGACCCACAGCCATGACCGCCGACCACCCCTCCGAATCCTTCGACACCGTCCTGGTGGTCGATTTCGGGGCGCAGTACGCCCAGCTGATCGCCCGCCGCGTCCGCGAGGCCCACGTCTACAGCGAGATCGTGCCCCACACGATCACGGCGGCCGAGATCGCGGCCCGCCGCCCCGCTGGGGTGATCTTCAGCGGTGGCCCCAAGTCGGTCCACGTCGAGGGCGCGCCGCGCATCGACACGGCGCTGTATGACACGGGGGTCCCGATCCTCGGCATCTGCTACGGCGCGCAACTCGTGGCGCTCGACCTGGGCGGCGAGGTCAGCCAGACCGGTCGCGGCGAGTACGGGCGCGCCGAGTTGGGCGTCCTCGACGACGGGGGCCTGCTCTTCGGGGGCCTTCACGACCAACCGCGGTTCCAGAACGTCTGGATGAGCCACTTCGACACGATCACCGCCGCACCATCGGACTTCACCGTCCTGGCGACCACCCCGGACACCCCGGCAGCCGCGTTCGAGCAGCGTGAACGCGGCATCTACGGCGTGCAGTTCCACCCGGAGGTCATGCACACCGAGCACGGCCAGGAGCTGCTGAAGCACTTCCTCTACGACGCCTGCGGGTGCCGCCCGACCTGGACCATGTCGTCGATCATCGAGGAGCAGGTGGCGGCGGTGCGCGAGCAGGTCGGTTCGGCCCGGGTCATCTGCGGGCTGTCGGGCGGCGTGGACTCGTCCGTGGCGGCGGCGCTGGTGCACAAGGCGATCGGGTCCCAGCTCACCTGTGTCTTCGTCGACCACGGGCTCATGCGCAAGGACGAGGGCGAACAGGTCGTCGAGACCTTCCGCCGCAACTTCGGCATCGAGCTCATCCACCTGCGCGTGGCGGATCGGTTCTTCGACCGGCTGGCCGGCATCGTGGATCCGGAGGAGAAGCGCAAGGCGATCGGGGAGATCTTCATCCGCGTGTTCGAGGACGCAGCGCAGGGGGTCGAGGACGCGGCGTTCCTGGTGCAGGGCACGTTGTACCCCGACGTCATCGAGTCGGGCACCGGCGACGCGGCCAAGATCAAGAGCCACCACAACGTCGGTGGCCTGCCCGACGACATGCAGTTCGCGCTGGTCGAGCCGTTGCGCCTGTTGTTCAAGGACGAGGTCCGCAAGGTCGGCGAGGAGCTGGGCCTGCCGGAGGAGATCGTGTGGCGCCAGCCGTTCCCGGGCCCCGGCCTGGGGGTGCGGATCATCGGTGAGGTCACCCCCGACAAGGTGGCCACCTTGCAGGAGGCCGACGCGATCGTGCGCGAGGAGGTCAAGAAGGCGGGTCTCGAGCGTGAGATCTGGCAGGCCTTCGCGGTGCTGCCCGACATCCGCACCGTGGGGGTGATGGGTGACGAGCGCACCTACGGCTACCCCATCATCATCCGGGCCGTCACGAGCGAGGACGCGATGACCGCCGACTGGGCCCGGCTGCCCTACGACCTGCTGGAACGCATGTCGAGCCGCATCATCAACGAGGTCCCGGGAGTCAACCGGGTGGCCTACGACGTCACGTCCAAGCCGCCGGGCACCATCGAGTGGGAATGACCGCCTTCGGGCCACGATGTGCTCAAGTCGGCCGCCTCGCGGTGCGATGATGCAGGCAGTGGTCAGTGCGGCCGCGGCGGCAGGGGGAGACAGCCTTGGGGGCAGATTCGGTTGAGGCGACAGTCAGCGGTGAGGTGGTCGGCGTCGACCAGGACCTCGCCCGGGTGCTGATCGGCGATCAGCAAGAGGAGTGGTTCTTCCCGTTGGCGATGCTCCCCGCAGGAGCCCGCGTGGGCAGCGACATCCTCTTCACCGAGCACGACGGTCGGTACAACCCGCTCGGGTTCGCCCGGGTGGGGCACACCTCCGAGCGGTCGATCGAAGATCGGCTCTCGCGCCCGCTCAGCGCGCGCCGCACCGGCGAGATCCGTCGCCGCGACCTCGCTTGACGGTGAGTCGCGACAACGAGAAGCACGAGAACCGCGAGATCCTCAGGCGTCGGCGAGCGCGGCGACGACGGGGGCGAATGCGTCGAGGGCATCGACGCTGAGCCCGATGTAGGAGATGCCGAAGCGCTCGCGCCGCTCGAGGCACGTCTCGACGATCTCGGAGACCGAGCCGGCCAGGGCGTGCGGGGTCACCATCCCCTGCTCGGGTGACAGCCCGAAGGCCGGGGACATCACCTCGGACAGCCCGGGGCGGTCGTCGGTGACCGCGGCGAGGTGGATCCGCACCTGGATCTCGATGTCGTCGAAGCGATCGCCCGCGCCCTCGCGGA
>JBBQHT010000456.1:0-2524 GCA_038324235.1 Acidimicrobiales bacterium | reverse complement strand
GTCGGTGGCATCCATCACCCGGTTCCGGGCAACAAAAACGCCCCCGAAAGGGGGCGTCAACCGGCGTTCACGTTCAGCCACATCTGTGCCTTCCTGTCCGTGCGAGCCTCACAGGACTCGCTTCACGGTCAGGTGTGCAGGGTAGCAGCTCGCACCGGTGACGGAAACGAACACCCGAGCGGCGCGAGCAGCAGACGCGGTGCCGTATGCTCGCGACGGTCGCGGGGCCGTTCCCGCGGAGCAACGGTCGGGAGGCCACGAAGTGAGCGATCAATCCCAGGGTCCGGGTTGGTGGGTGGCTTCCGACGGCAAGTGGTATCCGCCCGAGCAGGCTGCGGGCGCCGCCCAGCCGCCTCCGACCCAACCGACTCCGCCGGTGCCGCCCCAGCCCGGGCCACCCGCGTACGACGCACCCACCGCGCCGATGGCCCCCGTGGGTCCCCCGCCGGGCCAGGGTGGTCCCCCGCCGGGCTACGGCGGTCCCCCGCCGGGCCAGGGCTACGGCGTGATGCCCCCGGGCGCGGTTCCCCCGGGCGGCCAGCCTCCGGCGGGCTACCCCGGCGGTCCCCCCTCCGACGGCGGCGGTGGCGGTGGCAAGACCGGCTTGATCATCGGCATCGTCGTGCTCGTCGTGCTGCTCCTCGGCGGCGGCATCGCGTTCGCGCTGACCCGTTCGAGCAGCACCGACACCGCGGCCACGACCACCACGGCGTCGCCTGCCGCCACGACCACCACCGTCAAGGCCGACGACACGACGACCACCAAGAAGAAGTCGACCACGACGACCGAGGAAGCGACGACCACCACCAAGAAGGCGGCGCCCACCTCGAAGCTCACGACCACCACGGCCGGGGACACCACGACGACCGACGGCGGCTCCACCGGCAACACGCTCCCGGCGTCGGTGCGCAAGCAGCTGCGCGACGAGTTCGTGAACTCCGGTCTCACCGCGGCGCAGGCCGACTGCATCGTCGGCAAGATCGAGCAGGAGTTCACGGTGAAGGACCTCGCCGCCATCGGGGCGAACGGCGGGCTCACGCCCGAGCAGACGACCAAGATCCAGCAGATGACCCTCAGCTGCGTCGCCCAGACCTGACCGACCAGCCCTGCCCGGAATCGGGACGATCCGTCGTCCTCGAGCCGACGTTCGGTCTCATTTTCGACTGACGCGGCCGGGGTCCCTCGCGGGGAACCGTGGGGTCCCCGCTCAGGCGGGCCGGGCCACCTCGGCGATCGCGCTGAGCATGCCGTTGACGAACTTGCCGGACTCGTCGGTCGAGTACTGCTTGGCCAGCTCCACCGCTTCAGAGATCACGGCGCCCGTCGGGATCTCGGGTCGGTGGCACAGCTCGTACGTGGCCAGGCGCAACACGGCCCGATCCATGCTGGGCATGCGCTCGAGCTTCCAGTCCCGGCTGTGGGATCGCAGCAACGTGTCGATCTCATCCAGGTTCGCTCCGACGCCCGCCACCAGCTCGCTGGTGAACTCCTCAGCCGGCAGCGGGAGCTGGTCGAGCACGTCCGCCGGGGTGATGGACTTGGCCTCGGCCTCGTACAGCAGCGCGATGGCGCGCTCACGCGCCTCGCGGCGGGTGCCCAGGCCACCGGCGTAGGGCGTGTCGACGTAGGGGATGTCGGTACCCGACTCGTCCGACGCGCTCACGCGCGCGTGATGTAGTCAGCGGTGCGGGTGTCGACCTTGACCCGGTCGCCCGGGTTGACGAACAGCGGCACCTGGATGACCAACCCCGTCTCCAGGGTCGCCGGCTTGCGGGCGCCCGACACGCGGTCGCCCTGGATGCCCGGCTCCGTCTCGGCGATCGTGAGCTCGACCGCCGCGGGCAGATCGATGCCGATGATCTCCTCTTCGTACATGAACAGCACCGCGTTGGCGGACTCGATCAGGTAGTTGGCGCTGTCGCCGAGCTGCGGCTTGGGCACGTTGAGCTGCTCGTAGCTCGTGTTGTCCATGAAGACGTAGTCCTCGCCGTCGCGGTACAGATACTGCATCTCGCGCTTGTCGATCATGGCCCGCTCCACCTTCTCGCCGCCGCGGAACGTCCGATCGACCACGGCGCCCGAACGAGCGTTCTTCAGCGTCGTGCGCACGAAGGCCCCGCCCTTGCCCGGCTTGACGTGCTGGAACTCGACAACTTCGAAGAGGCCGTCATCGAGCGCCAGGGTCATGCCGTTCTTGAGGTCGTTCGTGGTGATCGTGGGCATCGGTGTTCCTTCGGAGGTGATAGCTGTCGCGTCCTGTCCCGGAGGACGGTCACGAGGGTGGGTGCCCGAGTGGTCGCGGGCGGGGCTGACGGCACTCGCCTACGGCGACCCGACCGAGGTGGTCTTGGCGGTGTGGGTGAGCGGCCGGCATCCCTCTGCAGTGACCACCACCGTGTCTTCGATGCGCACCCCGCCATGTTCGGGGAGGTACACGCCGGGCTCGACGGTGACGACCTGACCGGCGGCGAGCGTAGCATCGCCGGTCGCCGCCACCCGAGGCCGCTCGTGGATCTCGAGCCCC
>JBBQHT010000455.1:0-2587 GCA_038324235.1 Acidimicrobiales bacterium | reverse complement strand
CGCCGTGGAGGTGCACGGGGACATCGAGGTCCTGCAGGGCGGCCCACAGGCGGTCGTAGCCGGGGTCATAGATCGGCTTGACCCACGTGACATCGGGAGCGATCGTCGGCAGCAGCACGCCCCCGCGCAGGCCGTGCTCCTTGATCCAGGTTGCATCTTCGATGGCATCGTCGATGTCGTTCAGGAAGATCTGTCCGATGCCGGCCCGCTGAGCCGGGCGCCGTGAGCAGAAGTCCACCATCCAACGGTTGTGGGCGTGGATCCCCGCTCGCCGGCGGGCGTACTCGTCGGCCTGCGGCGGTCGGGCGAAGAGGACGAAGCCGGGATAGAACGGCGGCACGGTGTTGGGGAACAGCACCTCGCCCACGACCCCGTCCGCGTACTGGTCGGCGTCGCGCCGGTCGTCATCCCAGTTCCGGATGCGCAGATCGGTGTTGCGCAGGTCCTTCCACGGGTTCTTGTACGCCGCGCGCCACGCGTCGAACTCCTCCTGGTACGCGGCGCTGAGGTACTCGCGATACTCGGCGTGGCTCCCTCCGGCGTGCGTGTCGGCGGAGATGATCGTGTACGGGGCGGACGCATCGGTGGCCATCGCCTCAACGTACCGCGTTTCCCGGAACCAGAGTCCAGTTCCGCTTCGGTCGCCCGGTCGAGGTCAGGAGACCACGAGGCCGCCGTCGCAGGTGATGACCGCGCCGACGGTGAACGCGCCGGCCCTCGATGCGAGGAAGATCGCCAGCCCGGCGATGTCCTCGGGGGTCCCGACGCGGCCCCGAGGCATTCCCCGGCCGACCGCATCCCAGTCGGTGCCATCCACGTCGCCGCCGGTGCCGACCCCCGTGCTGAGCATCCAGGTCGGGAAGGGCCCCGGCGCGATCGCGTTCACGAGGATGTTCCGCTTCACGAGCTTGGCGGCCAACTGGCTCGTGAGCGCGTGGACCGCGGCCTTCGACGGGCCGTAGGACACGGTGTCGAAGGTCGGCGTGCGGATGCCGTCGACGGAGCCGATGTTGATCACCCGGGCGGGCTCGTCGGCGGTGGCGCCGGCCTCCAGCAGCGGCAGCAGCTTCTGGGTCAGGAAGAACACGCCCTTCACGTTGGTGTCCATCACCTTGTCCCAGCCCACTTCCGGGAACTCGTCGATCGACGCCCCCCAGGACACGCCGGCGTTGTTCACCAGCACGTCGAGGCGCGACTCCCGCTCGGCCAGCGCGGTGGCGAGCGCCCCGATGCCGTCGAGGGCCGACAGGTCGGCGGGTATCGACACGCACTCGCCGCCGTAGGTCTCGGCGAGCCGGGCCGCGGTGGCGTCGCACACGTCCGCCTTGCGGGAGCTGATGTACACCTTGGCGCCGTTGGCCAGGAAGCCGGCCGCGATCATCTCGCCGATGCCGCGCGACCCTCCCGTCACGAGCACGACCTTCCCGGTCACGGAGAAGAGGTCATCGGTGGTCAGGCTGGACACGGTGGAGCTCCTGGCTGGTTGGTTCGGGAGACGTGGTCGTCTGCGGGACGGTGGATCGAGATCGTGCGGTGCGACCACGCGAGCGCGACGGCCATCACCCGCGGGAGGCCACGACGGAGCCGCCGCGGCCGATGGCGCGCCGCACGTCCTCCAAGAGGGACTCGGCGAGCGGTCGCACGCGCGTGGCGCCGGCCTCGAGGATGTCGTCGATGCGCTCGGGATGGGCCATGAGGTCGTGGTAGGTGTCGGTGCGCTCGGCGAACTCGGCTTCCACGAGCGCGAGGAGCTGCGCCTTCGCGTCGCCCCACCCGATCTCGCCGGCCTCGAGCGCCGCCTTCAGCGCCAGGGTGTCTGCCGGCGCGGCCAACGCGGCGTAGATCTGGTACACCGCCGCACCCTCGGCCACCTTGGGGTCGTGGCGGGCCGACGAGTCCGTCTTGATCGCCGCGATGGCCTGCTTCCACTCTTTGGGCGTCGCGAAGAGCGGGATGATGTTGTGGTAGCTCTTCGACATCTTGCGCCCGTCGAGACCCGGGATCGCCTCGGCGTCGGCCGGCATCTCGTAGTCGGGCAGGGTCAGCACGTCGACACCGACGTCGTGGTTGAACCGCAGGGCGATGTCGCGGGCGATCTCGACGTGTTGCACCTGATCCTTGCCGACCGGTACGAGCTCGGAGCGGAACACGAGGATGTCCGCGGCCATCAGCATCGGGTACGTGTACAACCCCATGTTGACCCCGGCGTCGTCGGGCTCACCGGCCTCGCGGTTGACGTCGACGGCCGCCTTGTACGCGTGGGCCTTGTTCATCCACCCCTTGGGCGTGAAGGCGCTGAGGATCGTGGTGAGCTCGAACGTCTCCCGGATGTCGGACTGCCGGTAGAAGGAGCACCGGTCGGGATCGAGGCCGCAGGCGAGCCAGCTGGCGGCCACCACGTAGCTGAACTCGTTGAACTCGGCCGGATCCTGCACCTGGTTGAGGGCGTGGTAGTCGGCGATGAAGAAGAACGAATGCTGTGGATCCGTCGCCCGCCGCAAGGCCGGGCGGATGGCGCCGACGTAGTTGCCGAGGTGCGGGATGCCGGTCGGCTTGATGCCGGTGAGGACACGTTTGGTCATGGGCG
>JBBQHT010000454.1:0-2591 GCA_038324235.1 Acidimicrobiales bacterium | reverse complement strand
GTGCTCGGCGGCATCGCCGCCGCGGTGATGGTCGTCATCTTGCTGCTGCTCTTCGACGTGCGGTGGCGGTTGCTGCCCCTCGCCGTGATCGCCGTGGGCCTCACGTGGGCGTTCGGCCTCGCGGGGTACCTGGGCATTCCCTTGACCCTCGCCACCATCGCCGGCCTGCCCGTCATGCTCGGCGTCGGCATCGACTACGCGATCCAGATGCAAGCGCGCGTCGAAGAGGAGGTGATCATCAACAAGGCGGAGCACCCGATCCAGGAGACCGCGCGGAATCTGTGTCCCGCTTTGCTGGTCGTCACGTTCGACGCGATCTTCGCCTTCGCCGCCCTGCACTTCGCCAAGGTCCCGATGATCCGCGAGTTCGGCCTGCTGCTCGCCGTCGGCATCGCGGTGATCTGCCTCTGCAGCATCGTCATGCCGCTCGCCGCCCTCGGTGCCCGCGAGTACCGCTCGCCCACCACCCGCACGATGTCGCGGCGCAGCAAGGTCCTCGGCAACATCGTGGTGAAGCTGGGCAGCCTGCCCGCCAAGAGCGCGATCCCGCTGGCGCTCGCCAGCCTCGTCATCTTCCTCGGCGGCATCGCGGTCGAACCGAAGCTGACGCTGCAGACCGATCCCGTGCAGTGGGTGGATCAGAACTCGCAGGTGATCAAGGACATCCACGCGCTGCAGGAGGGCACCGGGTCGGCCAACGAGCTCGGCGTCTTCGTCGAGGCACCGAACGTGTTCGACGACAAGGTCGTGGCGTACACCGACAACTTCACGGTCGAGCAGCTCAAGACCAACGGCGACAAGCTCGCCACCGCCACCGGGGCGGTCTCCACGGTCAGCGACCTGCTCAACGGCATCCCGGGCGCCGGCCACGTCGCCCCGACGGGCCAGGAGGTGGCCGCCACCTACGCGGTCGCGCCGCCCGACGTCCGCTCGTCGCTCGTGGCCAACAACGGCCAGGTGCTCAACATCGTGTTCCGCACGGGCACGGCGGATCGCCAGACCCTGCCGCTGAAGGACCAGGCCGTCGTCGTGGACGACATGAAGACCCAGCTCGCGGTGACCCCGCCGCCGGACTCGCGGGCCACGCCGTCAGGCCTCGCGGTCGTCGGCGTGGGCCTGCTCGAGAACCTCGAGGGCAACCGGGTGCTGCTCACCTACCTCGCGATCATCTTCGTCGGCATCTTCCTCACCATCCGCATGCGCAGCCTGATCCGATCGTTGCTGTCACTGGTCCCCGTGCTCATCGCCGTCGGCGCGGCGTCGCTGGTGGCCTATGCGTTCCACCTCAAGCTGAGCCCGCTGACGGCGGTGGGTGGTCCGCTGGTGGTCGCGGTCTGCACCGAGTTCACGTCGCTGATCCTGTTGCGGTTCATCGAGGAGCGCGGCCGGGGCTACTCGCCCAAGGAGGCAATCGACGTGACGGCCGAGCGCACGGGCCGCGCCTTCATCGTGTCAGGCCTCACCGCCATCTCGGGTGTGGTCGTCATCTCGCTCTCGTCGATGCCGCTGCTGCGCGACTTCGGCATCGTCGTCGGCATGAACGTGGCGGTCGCCCTGCTCAGCGCGCTCGTGTTCCTGCCCCCGATGCTCGTGTGGGCCGACTCCGACGGGCGCAACTGGGTCTCGCGCAACATGACCCACGACACGCACGAGACCGGTGTCCGGTCGCGCGACGCCGCCGACGTCACCGTCGTGGTCGGCGACGCGCCCGGGGCGGCCGACGCCGGACCCGCGACCGCCGGCGCCGCCGGCACGGGCGAGTCGGGTGGCGCGGCGGGCGACGCCCCCGATCCGGCGGCGCCGTCCCGGCCGTTGTTCTCCTGAGCGGTCATGACCACGGGTTCCGTTCGGCGGGCACCCATCGGGTCGGTCGCGGGTTGGATCGCGGGAGGGACAGGGAACCCGATGGGCCATACGCGGAGCACACGGGTAGGTTCGTAGGTTGTGCACGATGGGTGACCCCCGTCACGAATGACGGGGTCCGGTCACGAGGGGATGTAGGGACGATGACGACGAGCGCGCGGATGCAGGCCCACGAGGACGAGGCCACCAGGCGGCGACCCTGGCTGACGTCGCGGCGCGCCGCAGTGATCGGGCTGGCCATGGCCGGGGTGATCGTGGCCGCTGCCTGCTCGGCCCAGACCGCGGACACGGCGACCGGCGGCACGGCGCCCGCACCGAGCGCAGCCCCCGCGAGCAACGGGGTCGACACATCGGCGGCGCCGGCTGACGGCGTCGTGCGGGGCGTATCCCCGGCGGACTTCAAGATCGGGTCGGTCCCGGAGCAGGCCGGGGTCCAGCACCTGCACTACTCCTACGGACCCATCGCCATCCAGCCGGGCCAGAACAACATCACGGTCAACACCAGCCAGGTGCCCAAGCCCACCGAGGACGGCTACATCGTCGCCATCCGTCCCAACCTCGTGCGCAACGACGGCTCGGTGCCTCCGGTTGACGTGATCCACCTGCACCACGGGGTCTGGATCGTCAACCACCCGCCCGCCCCGGAGAAGAAGCGCGGCACCACCGAGCTGCTCTTCGCCTCGGGCGAGGAGAAGACGGTCATGGCGCTGCCAGCCGGGTACGGCTAC
>JBBQHT010000453.1:0-2596 GCA_038324235.1 Acidimicrobiales bacterium | reverse complement strand
GTGGTGATGGGGACCGACAGCACGAGCCCGATGGACCCGATCATCGTGCGGATGACCTCGACGGCGACGACCTCGCTCGTGACCACCCCGCCGAACCGGGCGCCGTTGACCGTGAAGAGGATGAGCAGCGGAAGCGCCGCGCCGGCATAGGCCAACACGATGGTGTAGACGGTCGAGGCGATGTGGTCGCGGCCGATGCGCATGCCGGACCCGTAGAGGCGGCGCACCGGCCGGGCCGGGTTGGCGTGGTGCAGTTCCCACACCGACGACGCCTGCGTGACCGTCGCATCGTTCAGCACTCCCAGGGAACCGATGACGATGCCGCCGAGGAGCAGGCCCGCGAGGTTGATGGTCGGACCCCCCGAGCTCTGGAGGAACATCGTGTCCTCGGTGACGCCGGTGAGGTGGGTGAGCCCCACGAAGAGCCATGCCAGCAGGCCGGTGAAGGCCAGGCTCACGAGCGTGCCGAGCAGGGCCGTGGTCGTGCGGGCGTTGAAGCCGTGGGCGAGGTAGAGCACCACGAACATGAGCGCCGACGAGCCGACGAGGGCGACGGCGATCGGGCTCGAGCCCGCGAGGATCGCGGGGATCACGAACCAGATCAGCACCGCCCAGGTGACGCCCAGCCCGAAGATCGCCGCGAGCCCTCGCCAGCGACCGATCAGGACCACGACGACGGCGAAGATCAGCGCCAGCAGCCACATCGGCTGGCGGCGCTGGTAGTCCTGGAAGTTGTAGATGGGCTGGCCGTCGATCGGCGAGATGAGGCGGGCGACCACGAGCTGATCGCCCACGCGGATCGGGTCGACACCGGCGGACCCGGCCATGTTGGGCAGCGTGCGGTCGAGGCCGATGTCGGGCCCGGACTCCACGTGGACGGTCACCGCGGTGCACGCCATCGAGGCACCGCACGACGACGACTCGACCCGCACCACCGTGGCGTCGACGAGTTCCTGCGAGAGCGTGTCGGCGTCAGAGGCGCGGGCGGCCGTCGGCGGCGGCCACAGGCGCCAGGCCCCGACCAGGGTCGCGAGGAGGAACGGTGCGATCGCCAGCAGGAGGATCAGTCGGACCTGGCGGGTCGCGGGTCGGAGCGGTTCGTCGTCATGTCCGTGCTGGTGACCGGCACCCATGGGCTCATCATCGCGCACTCGGCCGAATCAAGTTTGGTTCTGAGAGTCGTTCTCGTTATGATGCCCCGTATGCGCTCTTCTCGCTTCCTGCCGCTCGCGGCGTGGCTGCTGCCGACCCTCCTGGCCGTCTCGTGCGCGTCGACGTCGGGTACGACCACGGCCGCCTCGGCGCCGGACACGGTGAGGGGTGCCTCGACGGCGGGTGCCTCGCCAACCGCGGCGCCAGGGGGCGGCACGACGGTGGCCCCGGGGTGCGGTGTCCACGTTCCCGGTCGCACGCTCCACGTGGTCACGACCACGACCCAGCTCACCGACTTCGTCTCCCAGATCGGCGGTGACGGCGTGCAGGTGTACGGCGTGTTGAAGCCGAACGTCGATCCGCACGACTACGAGCCGTCGCCCGCCGACCTCGACGCGATCGCGACCGCGGACGTCGTCGTCAAGAACGGCGTGGGACTCGAGGCGTGGTTCGACAAGACCATCGAAGCGGCCTCGCCGGCGGGAACCGTCGTCGATGCGTCGCAGGGGGTTCCGTTGCGCCAGCGGCCGAGCGAGGACGCCAGCGCGCCGGGGGCCACCGAGGATGATCCGCACATCTGGCACAACCCGCAGAACGCGAAGCAGATGGTGGCCAACGCCAGCCGCGCGCTGGTCGCGGCCAACCCCGAGGGTGCCGTGGCGCTGGCGCACAACACCGCCTGCTACGACGACGCGCTCGACGCGCTCGACGCCTCGAGCAAGGCGCAGATCGATTCGCTCTCGAACAAGAAGCTGGTGACGAACCACGACGCGTTCGGCTACTACGTCGATCGCTACGGCCTCGACTTCGTGGGCAGCATCATCCCGAGCTTCGACACCTCTGCCGAACTGTCGGCCACCGAGATCGACGCCCTCGTGGCGAAGATCCGTGACGAGCGGGTCAAGGCGGTGTTCTCCGAGAGCTCGATCCCCCCGAAGACGGCGGACGCGATAGGGCGCGAGGCGGGCGTGCGGATCGTCGAGGGAGACGACTCGCTGTACGGCGACACCCTCGGTCCGGCTGGATCAGCAGGGGCGACGTACCTCGACATGGAGACGCACAACACGAGGGTGATCGTTGCCAACCTCTCCTGACCGAAGCCGCGTCGACGAGTCGTCGGACCCGGACCACCCGCGCCACCCGGCGCCGCCGGTGCTCGTCCTCGACGATGTCGCGGTGAGCTACGGCCACGGTGTCGCCCTCGACGGGGTGACCGGCACCGTGGCCGCCGGTGAGGCCGTGGCGCTGATCGGTCCGAACGGCGCCGGCAAGTCCACGCTGCTGCGCGCGATCCTGGGCCTCGTGCCGCTCGCCCGCGGGGCCATCACCGTGCTCGGCCGCCTTCCCGCCGACGCCCGTCGCGACATCGCGTACGTGCCCCAGGCCGAGCTCCTCGATCCGCAGTTCCCGGTGTCCGCGGGTCAGGTCGTGTTGATGGGCCAGT
>JBBQHT010000452.1:0-2610 GCA_038324235.1 Acidimicrobiales bacterium | reverse complement strand
GAACTCGGCGAGGTTGGCGTTGCCCAAGGTCACCCCGAGGTGCTGGGCGATCTCCTCGGCGAGGGGGAGGTTGGCACGCCCTGCGAGGAGGTGCAGCCGCTTCTTCGGAACGAGCTCCATGAGGTCTTCCTTTGCCGCGTGGGCGAACCCGCCGGGGGTGCGTCAGGCGATCGTGTCGTCGTTGCTCGTCGCAGTGTAGAACGCCCCGGTGCGGCTGTCGGCCGGCACGTGGCTGCCGGGCTCCAGCGACGCGAAGGGGCCCACGATGGCGCCGGCCCCGATCTCGGCGTCGCGCCCGGCCGTCATCTCGACGACCGCCAGCTCACCGACGACGCAGTCCACGAGCCGCGTGTCGGGCCCGATCTCGGCGCCTGAGCCGATGACCGTGCTGCCCTGCAGCAAGGTGCCCGGGAACAGCGTCACGTCGTTGGCCACCTTCACGGTGGCGTCGATGTAGGTGCGGTCCGGATCGATCATCGTGACGCCCTGGCGCAGGAGCGCCTCGTTGGTGCGGCGGCGCAGCTCGGCCTCGGCCGCAGCCAGCTGCACCCGGTCGTTCACGCCCTGGGTCTCGCGGAAGTCGTCGACGACGAGCGAGGTCACGGGGTAGCCGGCGTCGTGGAGGACCTCGACGACATCGGTCAGGTAGTACTCGCCCTGGGCGTTCTCCGGGCTCAACCGGCGCAGCGCCGGCGCGAGCACGCCCTGGCGGAAGCAGTAGATCGACGTGTTGATCTCGTCGATCTGGCGCTCGTCGTCGACGGCATCGGCATCCTCGATGATGCGGTGCACCCGGTCGTCCTTGCCCCGCACGACCCGGCCGTACCCCGACGGATCGGGCACCTTGGCGGTGAGCACGGTGCACGCGGCGTCGGCGGCCCGATGGGCTGCGACGAGGGCGGCGATGGTGGAGGCCCGCAGCAGCGGCGTGTCGCCCGGGAGCACGAGCACATCGCCGTCGCCCGCATCGAGCTCGTCATCGGGGAACGCGGTGAGCCCGACGCTGACGGCATCGCCGGTGCCGCGCTGCACGTGCTGCTCGACGAAGTCGAGGACCAGATCCGGCTCGTGCTCCTGGAGCTTCTTGGTGACGCGCTCGGCGCCGTGGCCGACCACGACGACCGCGCGTTGGATCTGGCAATCGAGGAGCGAATCGAGGACGTACAACAACATGGCCTTGCCGCACAGCAGGTGCAGCGGCTTGGGACGCTGGGACCGCATGCGGGTGCCTTCGCCGGCGGCGAGGACCACAGCGGAGAGCGGGCGGCTATCGGACATCAGCGACACCTCGCAGGGGAGACGGACAGGGGCCGCGACGTCGCGGTCGAGCACGGGGTCTGTTCTACCCGAGTTCCGACCAGGTCTCACGTATGGAGCCGGAATCCCCGGCGGCACCCGATCGGCCACGCCGCGGGGCCGGCCCGGAACTCGGGTTCGGTCCGGCGTGGGTTCGGCAGTAGTGT
Organism: Acidimicrobiales bacterium; assembly: GCA_038324235.1. GTDB lineage: Bacteria > Actinomycetota > Acidimicrobiia > Acidimicrobiales > Acidimicrobilacustridaceae > JBBQHT01. The sequence goes on along the minus strand of JBBQHT010000452.1, from coordinate 1,147 downwards.
GCGGGACGCCCATTCGGGGGTGGTGTAATTGGCAACACGCCAGGTTTTGGTCCTGGTCTTAGGGGTTCGAGTCCTCTCCCCCGAGCTCAGTCCCAGGAGTGATCACCATCGTTCCGCCCCGGGCGCTCGGGGCCGTCGCCGTGCGCGCCACGCCAGCCTTCACCGGCTGAACCAGGGTGACGCCAAGAAAGTGGCCGCGTCGTTTCGCATCCTGCGGATGGGTCCCGCTAGATTGCCCGACGCCATGGGTTCACTGATCAAAAAGCGCCGTAAGCGCATGCGTAAGAAGAAGCACAAGAAGATGCTCAAGCGCACGCGCTTCCAGCGCCGCGCCGCCGGCAAGTAAGCCCTCCGGGCTCCTGCCGCGCCGATCCATCGTCTTGATCTCCCCCTCTGGTCAGCTTCAGTGCTGACCTGCCTTCGCCGAACCTGTTCCCGCCTCCACGCGGGACCAGCGCCGGGGACGGCACTCAGGAGCGGGTAGCCCCGACCGCGCCCAGCGGTTCGGTGGTGCGCGTCACCACCCGGCCCGGCCCGGGATACGAGCCCTCGACGAACCAGGTGGACCCGCTGCCCGCGAGCACCGGGGTCTGCCCTGTTGCGTCGCCGAGCCGGTCCCGGTAGGCCGCGAGCCGAGGCTCGACCACCAGGGCCGCCGGCTCCAGATCGTTGGGTCCCAACGCCGTGGGGCCGCCCAGGGCGTCCCAGGCGGCGTACACGGCCGGTGTGGCGCATCCGAAGGGCGGGGTGAGCAGGGTCAGCGTCCGGTTGCGGACCGGCAGCGGCTCGACGACCTCACCGATGCCCGTGACCCGCGCCCGGCCCCCGATCATGCAGAACGGCACGTCGGCACCAATGCGAGCCGCGGCGGTGAGATCACCGAAGCCGGCCCACCGCAGGATGGTCGCCGCGTCGGACGACCCACCCCCCAGGCCGGCGCCGGGCGGGATGTGCTTGGTGAGCCGGACATGGGCCTGCCGCCCGGCCAGGCGCAGGGCGCGGGCCACGAGGTTGTCCTCGCCGAGGGGGATCGGGTCGAGCCGGCCGGTCGAGCCGTCGACGAGCTCGATCGTGGACGCGGCGGCCGGACGCGCCGATGCCTCGCCATGCGGTCCGGGCTCGACCGGCTCGACCGGCTCGACCGGCT
>JBBQHT010000451.1:0-2618 GCA_038324235.1 Acidimicrobiales bacterium | reverse complement strand
TGCCACCGGATCGAGAACGAGCACACGCCGAACGCCGTCGGGGCCTCGCGGACATCGAGCGACTGACCGAGCCACAGGTCGGGCACGAGGCTGAGCAGCGCCAGCCCGGCCCCATCCGCGGTCTCGCGCACGAGCAGGCGCCGCACGAACGTGAGGAACAGCGCCGTCGCCACCGGATCCTGCGGGCTCCCCGTGGCTCCGCCCGTGGTCACCGGGTGCACGGTGGTCGGCCAGCTCACCGTCGGTCCCGCGTGGTCGACCATCCAGGCCAGCCGCTCGAGCGCCCGGCGGTCGCCGGCCTCGAGCTCGACCAACCCCAGCTGCATGGTCAGCACCGGACTCAGCCCGGCTGTGCCGACCCGTTGCACCACACCCCGGTCGATCACCGCGCGGGTGCGGAGGTGATCCAGGGTCGCGACGGCCACCGGCGAGGTGGGATCCAGCGGCCCGAACGGAGCGAAGAGCTCGAGGTTGGCCACGATGCCATCGTCCGCGGTCCGGCTCGGGGTCGGGGCGAGCGGCTGCGGGCCATCGACGGGGGACGCGAACGCGGCGACAGCGTGGTCGAGATCGTCGGCCAGGCGCGCCGCGAACCGGGCAGCATCCTCACCGACCTCGGGCTGGCCCGACCCGCGCAGCGCCGCGCCGACCGACGCCAGGCCCTGCACCGAGCGGGCCGCGTCGCGCAGGTACGACCCGGGCGGACCCGCGGCGGCGGGGGCCGTCCCGATCGGGAGCAGGCCTGTGGCCCGTGGATCGCGGCGTGCCCGACGGCTCGTGCGGCGCTTCTCGATCCAGTGGACGCCCTTGGCGAGCGGACCCACGAGGGACTCGATGAGGTCCGCGTCATGCGTCATCCGCCAGTGGTCGCCGGCCGCCAGGAGCGCGGAGCCGTTGGCGTCCATGCGGTCAGCGACACCGGCGTAGGTGCCGTCGAGCGCCTGGCGCTCCGGCCAGGTGGCCAGCACCTCGGCCGCCTCGTCGTGGAAGCCGTACAGGTCGAGCGCGCCGAGCACGGCCGCGGCCGCGGCGAAGTCGAACGCGGTCACGGGCCACGTGACCAGATCCTCGCCGCCGTGCGCCAGCAGCAGGTGACGGCGGGCGGTGTCGACGAGCCCGACCAGGCGCTCGTCGGGCAGCTCGCAGCGCAGCCCCCGGCGGGTCTGCACCTCCCAGCCCTTGGCCACCTGCTCGGCGGTGGGGAGCACCTCGGGGTAGGCCAGGGTCAGGGTCCCCCGGCGCGGCGCCACGGGCGCGGCGAGCGGGATCGCCACACGCAGCACGACGGTGTGGGGCAGGGTGAAGACGAACGTGGCGTTGGCCTGGCCGCCGGGATCGGACGCGGTGAGGTCCTGGTCGGTCGGCAGGAGATCGCGGAAGAGGGCGTCGGCCGAATCCCGCCCGTCCGCCCCGAAGACGGCCTGCCCGGGCGCTCGCGGGAACAGCAGCGCGGGACGCCCGTCGACGAGGGCTCCCGCCGCGTCCGCCTCGATGGCCGTCACCCGGGCCCGCCCCAGCGGGTGGTACGGACGCACGGCGACGGCCACGCCGAAGGGCACCGCCGTGCGGTTCTCGATCTCGATGATCGTGCATGGTCCGACCGACGTGCTCTGCATCGCGTAGACGCGGTGCACCGCATCGCCGCCCGGGACGCGCATGCGGGTCTCGATGACCGGTGCGCCCCCGAGCAGGGCCTGGCGCACGGCCGTGGCCCGCGCCGGCACGTGCCAGCGGTCCTCGGCCCGGATCCACCAGTCGACCGACCAGCCCCCGGGGAAGGCGGTGACCAGGCCGCGAGGGTCCACGAGCGACCGTTCGTAGGTGGCGACGTTGCCGACCATCGTGCCCGAGCGGTGCGTGCGGTTCACCGGCCACACGGCTCCGGCCGGGGCCGACGCCGGGGAGCCGACCGTCCCCAGGGCCTCCGCGACGAAGTCCGGGCTCGCCGGATCGGTCTGGCGTTCGAGCCAGAAGGGCTTCACCCACGAGGCATCCGGAAGCAGCACGCGTACGATCCTTCCATCCCGTGCGGGTCGGCGACGAATGACCGGGACGCCAGGTCGCGGTCAGTTGTCACGTCACGATTCAGCCCAGTGTCGGGTCGAGTCCGTGCAGTTCGAAGGTGGATTCGCGCCGGAGCAGGCCCCGGTAGGCATCGGCGGCGGGCCGGCCCTCGTGGCACACGGCGTAGACCTGCTCGGCGATGGGCATGTCGATGCCGTACTCGTCGGCGAGCTCCATGACGACCCGGGCGGTCTTGACGCCTTCGGCCACCATCGACATCTCCTCGATGATCTCCTCGATCGAGCGGCCCTTGCCCAACTGCTCGCCGACGAACCGGTTGCGGCTCTGGGGACTGACGCACGTGGCCACCAGATCACCCATGCCGGCCAGACCGGAGAAGGTGATGATCTGGCCGCCCATCGCCGCGCCCAGCCGGCTCAGCTCGGCCAGCCCGCGTGTGATCACCGCGGCGCGGGTGTTGTCGCCGGTGCCGAGGCCGTCGGCCATGCCGGCCGCGATGGCCATGACGTTCTTGAGCGCGCCCGCCACCTCGCACCCGATCACGTCGTTGTTCTCGTAGACGCGGAAGAGCTTGGTCGAGAAGAGCCGTTGGA
>JBBQHT010000450.1:0-2636 GCA_038324235.1 Acidimicrobiales bacterium | reverse complement strand
CAGGCCGCGTTCGGCGCCACGCTCGACCTCGTGCTCGAGGCGATGGTCGGCATGGCCCTGAGCCGCATCACCGACACCGACCGCACGCACTACGACCGGTTGGTCGACCAACTGGTCGATCTCGCCCGATCCCGCTTGGTGGAAGGACCCCGATGACCCCGCTGACCCCGTTGCCCGCGACCGAGCCCGATGCTCGACCACCGGCGGCCGCGGCGCTCGTCGACCTCGAGCGCTACCCGGTGCTCGATCCCGGCTGCGCCGAGCTCACCTCGGTGGTGGCCACGGCCCGAGCCCAGCTCGCGGCGATCGGCGCGGCCGAACTGCCCGGCTTCGTGCACCCCGACGGTGTGGCCGCGTTGATCGCCGACGCCGAGTCGCTCGAAGGCCAGGCCCACCGCAGCGGCGGACTGGGCACGGCGTACCTCGGCTTCCCGGACGAAGGCGTGGACCCTGAGCACCCGCGGGCGTACCTGGGCCACTACGGCGTCGGGGCGGTCGCGTACGACCTCTTCCCGGTCTCGTCGCCGATGCGCGCGCTCTACGACTGGGAACCGCTGCGGGCGTTCATCGAGCTGATCCTCGATCGAGGCCCGATCTTCCGGTACGGCGATCCGCTCGGCGCGCTCAACCTCGCCACGATGGGCGAGGGCGACGAGCTGCAGTGGCACTTCGACCAGACCGACTTCGTCGTCTCGCTCGCCGTGCGCAGCTCCGCGACCGGGGGCGACTTCGAGGTCGCGCCCCGGGTGCGGCGCGCCGATGACGAGTGCTATCCGGCGGTGGCCGAGGTGCTCCAGGGCGCCCCCGAGGCATCCATCCTGACGTTGCCGATGCGGCCGGGTACCCTCCTCGTGTTCGAGGGGCGGCATTCGCTGCACCGCGTCACCCCGATCGGCGGGCCCCTCACCCGCCTCGTCGGCCTGTTCGGCTACGACACGAAGCCGGGCACCACCAGCAGTGAACTCTTGAAGCTCGTCCGGTACGGCCGCAGCTCGTGAGCGAGGACGAAGGGCACCTGATGATCGAGCAGGACGGCGGGACGGTCATCGACCTCACCACTGGCGCGGGCACGCGCCTCGAACGCGACGCGTTGGGTCCGCGGGCGATTCCCGCCGAGGCGCTCTACGGCATCCACACGCTGCGCGCCGTCGAGGTGCTCGGCATCTCGGGCCTCCGCCTCGGTTCCGAGCCCGGGCTGGTCTCGATGCTCGGCGCGGTGAAGCAGGCGGCGGCGCGCGCCAACGCCGACGCGGGCGCCCTGACGGCGGCCTCGGCCCGGGCCATCGACCGGGCAGCGGGTCGCCTGCGCGCCGGTGACGTCGAGCTGCTCGACGCGTGCATCGCGGATCTACTGAGCGGCGGCGGCTCGATCGCCGTGCACATGAACATCAACGAGATCGTCGCCAACGTGGCGAACCTCGATGTCGGTCAACCGCTCGGCGGCTACGACCCCGTGAGTCCGAAGCAACACGTGGGGGCCTCGCAGTCGACCGCGGATGTCTGCCACACCGCGGGCCGGCTCGCCGTGCTCGTCCAGCTCGACCTGCTCGACGCAGCCATCGCCGGCGTCCTGGACTCGTTGCAGGCCACGGTGGCGGCGATGCAGGGGGTCGACACGCTGGCCCGCACCTGCTGGCAGGACGCGATGGCCGCCCCCGCAGGTCTCCTGTTCGAAGGCACGAGCCACGCACTCGGTCGCCGGCGCATCGCGTTGACGAGCGCCGCCGAGCCGCTGGCGGGCGTGACCCTGGGCGGCACCGTGATCGGCACGGGTGCCGGCGCGCCGGCGCGCTATCGCGAGCGGGTCGTCCCCCATCTGTGCGAGGTCACCGGTCGCGGCCTCTTCCTGCACCCGCACCGGGCGTCGGCGTTGCAGCACAGCGACGACCTCGTGGCGGTGGCGGCCGCGGTCACCGCCGTATCCCAGGTCGTCGCGAAGCTGGCGCAGGACATCCGCCTGCTGTCGTCGGGGCCGCGGGGCGGGCTCGGCGAGCTCGTCGTGCCCCACGTGGTCGAGGGCTCGAGCTTCTTCGGCGACAAGGCCAACCCGGTCGTGCCCGAGACCGTGATCTCGGCGCACCTCCAGATCCTCGGGCACGATGCCACGGTGCGCGCCGCGGCGGGGGCGGCCGAGGCGAACCTGCAGGTCTTCGATCAGTTGACCGTCGTGCACGTGCTCCAGGCGTCCCGACTGCTGACCCACGCGCTCGATGCCTTCGACCAGTCCTGCCTGCAGGACCTGCGGCTCGACGAGGCCCGCTGCCGCGAGCTGGCCGCGCTCGGCCGGCCGAGCATCGGCATCGACGCCGGTGGGGACCACCACCGGTGAGCTCGCCGACCAGCGATCGGCGCGCCTGGGCCTCGGGTTGGCTCGAGGCCCTCCCGGCCACGAACCACCGGGCCGCCCGTCCGCTGGATGGCTCATCGCGCTCGGTCTTCACTCGCCGCAACCCGGCGACAGGCGAGCGGCTGGGCCAGCTCCCCGAGGCCTCACCCTCCGACGTGGACGACGCGGTGATCGCGGCCCGCGCCGCGTTCGCGCCGGGGTCGCCGTGGCGCTCGGTCTCGCGCCGCGACCGAGCCCGGATCCTGCACCGCATCGGCGAGGTCGTGCGTCGTCACGAAGACGAGTTGGC
>JBBQHT010000449.1:0-2646 GCA_038324235.1 Acidimicrobiales bacterium | reverse complement strand
GGTTGTCGTGGGCCGGCGTGGAGAAGATGGATCTACCCCGTCGGCGAGACCGTGACGAGCGACCGAGGTCGACTAGTCCCGCTTCTCCTTGATCTTGGCGGCCTTGCCGACGCGATCACGGAGGTAGTAGAGCTTGGCACGACGCACGTCGCCGCGGGTGACCACTTCGATCTTGGCCAGCGTCGGCGAGTGCAGGGGGAAGGTCCGCTCGACACCGACGCCGTAGCTGACCTTGCGGACCGTGAAGGTCTCGCGCAGGCCCGAACCCTGGCGGCGGATGACGTGGCCCTGGAACACCTGGACCCGCTCCTTGGTGCCTTCGACCACGCGCACGTGGACCTTCAAGTTGTCGCCCGGAGCGAACGCGGGGACGTCGTCCCGCAGGCTCTTCTGGTCGATGAGGTCGGTGGCATTCATGGCACAGGCTCCGATGGAGGGTGATCAGGTGGTACTCGAAAGGATCCTGCAGGATAGGCGGAGCAGGCCTCCGAGGACAAAGCGGGCCGCGCGTCGGCCTGATCCGGGTCCCCAGAACGCAGGGGAACGCCAGGGTCCGAGTTCAATGCCCGTCGAGGAACTCGGCCGGGAACTCGGCGAGGACCTGCTCGTCGGCGGCACTCAACCCACCCCGGGCCTCGATCAGGTCCGGACGGTGCTCGATCGTGCGGCGCAGGGCCATGGCCCGCCGCCACCGCGCCACCCGGGCGTGGTCGCCGGAACGCAGCACCGGCGGCACCGGCCAGCCCCGGAACTCTGCGGGCTTGGTGTATTGCGGGTACTCGAGCAGGCCACCGGTCTCGGGGGCGAAGGACTCGTCCGCCGCCGAGGTGTCGTTGCCCATGACGCCGGGCACGAGGCGCCCGACCGCTTCGAGCACCACCAGCGCCGCCACCTCCCCGCCCGCGAGCACGTAGTCACCGATCGAGAGCTCGCCATCCACAAGGTGCTCGCGCACCCGCTCGTCGATGCCCTCGTAGCGACCGCAGAGCAGTGAGAAACCGGTCGTCAGGCCGGCGAGCTCTCGGGCCCAGACCTGGTCGAGCCGGCGCCCGGCGGGCCCCAGGTACAACAGCGGGCGCGGGGCGTCCGCGGCCTCGACCGCTGCGAACAGCGGCTCGGCCTGCAGCACCATGCCGGCGCCGCCCCCGTAGGGCGCGTCGACGACCGTGCGGGGGGCGTCGGTGGGCTGGGCCCGCAGGTCGGGCGTTCGGATGTCGAGCAGGCCCCGCCGGCGGGCCTTGCCCAGCAGGGCCTGTTGGGCATACGCGTCGACCATGTCCGGGAAGATCGTGAACACGTCGATCCGCATGGGCTCAGCCTGACATGGCGATCAGGATGACGGCCCATCGGACCCATCGGGACCGTCGGGACCGTCGGGACCGTCGGGACCGTCGGGACCATCGGGACCATCGGGACCATCAGACCCATCGTGGCTGTCGGACTCACCCTGGGGGTCCTCGAGCAGGCCGGCGGGCGGTTCGATCACGAGGCGTCCCGGCGTGGCGTGGTCCACGATGAAGCGCAGCGGCACCAGACCGCCACCCTCGAGCTCGAGGATGTCCGACGCCGGGTTGTCGATGACCCCGATGACCCGGCCGTGGGAGCGTTCACCACCCGCCACGAGCTCGACGACCTCCTGACCGAGGAGCTCGTGGACCCACAGCGTCTCGGGATCGTCGTCCTCGATCGGCTCGGCGAACAGGGTTGCTCCGTGGAGCGCGTCGGCTTCCTCCTTGGAGCTCACCCCCGCGAAGGTCACGATGAAGCGGTGCTGGTGCGGACGCGACGCCACGATCTCGAGCCGCCGCGGGGCCTTAGCTCCCGCGAACAGCACGGATCCGGGCTCGATGCGCTCGGTCACGTTGGTCGAGAGCATGACGACGAGATCGCCGCGCAGCCCGTGGGCCTTCTCGATGCGCCCGACTTCGAGCAACGCTGGTTGTTCCGGCACGGAGGTCGGCCAGATCAGTCGAGGAACTCGATGTCGATCTCGACACCGTCCTGGGCCGCGGCGGCCCGGGTGACTGTGCGGATCGACTGCGCGACACGACCGCGCTTGCCGATGACCCGACCCATGTCGCCGTCGCCGACGGTGACGTTGAGCGCCGGGCGCCGGCCGCCCTCGTCGACATCGACGTTCACGGCGGACGGATCGTCCACCACGGACTGCACGAGGTACTCGAGCACGGCGACCGCGCTCGGCGCGAACTCCGCGTCGCCGTCGTCCTGGGCGTCGTCGTCCTGGGCGTCGTCGTCGGTGATCAAGTTGTCGTCGGCGTCGGTGTACTCGCCGTCATCCACGTTGGTGTCGTCGCTCACGAGGCCGACTCGGCGGAGGCCTCGGCGGGAGCGGCCGCGACCGCGACCGGGACCTTGCCCTCGAACTGGTCGCGGGCACCCGAGATCTTCAGGAGCTTCTCGACCGTCTCGGTCGGCTGGGCACCCTTCTTGAGCCAGGCGACGGCCTTGTCGTTGTCGATCACGACGACCGACGGCTCCTGCCGGGGGTCGTAGTGGCCGAGGATCTCGATGAACCGGCCGTCACGCGGCGAGCGTGAATCGGCGGCAACCACGCGGTACGTCGGCTGCTTCTTCTTACCCATCCGCATCAGGCGGAGCTTTACCACGGTGTTCTCTTCTCTCTTC
>JBBQHT010000448.1:0-2677 GCA_038324235.1 Acidimicrobiales bacterium | reverse complement strand
CGGTGGTCCTCCGCAGGGAGGACGGAGGCAGCGAGCGCCCACACGGCGTCGAAGGCTTCGGGCGGTGCCTCGGCGCGGATGCCCCCGAGCATCTCGGCGCGGTCATCGATGTTGATGGCCGGGATCATCAACGCCAGCGCGTTCCCCATGTCCTCAGGTGAGATCGAGGCGAGGATCGCGTCGTTGATCTCCACGATCCGGGGCAGCCCGAGCGCCGCCTCGAGGCTGTGAAGGCCCCGGCGATCGAAGCCCGGCGTCGGCTCGCCGAACTGAGCGAGGAACTGGTGAGCAACGACGGCGGTGCCTTCCCGGAACGGGTGCACGTGAACGCGCTCAGCCTCCGGTTCCTGATCGATCATCACGACCGCCGGTGCCGGTGGGCTGACTGGGCGCTGGCCGAAACCGCGAAGCGGAAGAACACCACCGCCCCGACCGACGCCGCCGCTCCCGGCAGGGTCACATCCACGCGATCGACGCCCTGCCACAGGCGAGCGGTGTCCACGACGCCCACGAGCGCGATCGCCACAACGATCCCGACCACGACCACGACCAGGACTGCCCGGCGCCGGCCCGGATGCCGCGGCTTCGTCGCCTGCGGCGGCGCCACTCGCTTCGGGGTCGGCCCTTTGCGCTTCTTCGGCGACCCGCCGGTCAACCGCGAGCTCCCGCGCCAGGTTGGGTGATGTCGAAACGCCGCTCCCGCACGCCCGCACCGTAACCGACACATCGCGGGCGTCGCCTCCGCGCCCGGGCGAGCCCGCGGGCGCGAGGCGGGCGGGCGCCGGGTGGGCGTCAGGCGCCGATCGTGCCGGGAGCGGCGCGGAAGGGCTGGAAGAAGTCGCTCGCCGCCATACCCGCGGCGGACAGTGCGATGGCGGGAAAGGCCGTCCCGTCGATCTGCTCACGGATGATGTCGGCGTGACCGGCGTGGCGCGCCAACTCCTCGATCTGGTGGACGAGGTAGTAGCGCCCCCGGGCCGGGCGGTTTTCGAAGATGCCGAACCATGGTGCCGGGTCCTCGATGGTCGGTGCGGACGGATCGGCGGCGGCCAGCACGGCGACGTACTCGATGCGGGTCGCGTCGAACGTGGCCAGCACGCCGATCCCGGTCTCGTCTTCGGCCAGCGCGAAGCTCGACTGGTACGCCTCGAAGGCGGCGGCGTCGATCGCGGCGCGCGATGTGCCCTCGCCACCGAGTCGCGCGATCGCCCCCTGCATGCAGTAGGTGGCGTGCTTGAGCAACCCGCCGATCGAGAGCGCGCTGCGGCACGGACGCAGGCGGGCCTGGTCTTCGGTCAGGCCGATGGCCGCCGCCCGAATGGCGTCGAGCTGCTGCTCGATGTAGCCGATGATGCCTTCGATCTCTTCGTGCGATGTGGGTGTGTACATCGGGTGATCATGGGCACTAATAGCGGTCATTTACTGGCCGGATTCCCAGGAGTTGTGCTCGCGGGACCCGGCTCGCCCGACGTGGGCGATCGACCACGGACCTTCCACGCCAGCATCGAACTGGTCGAGTAGGGACCCGTCGTGCTCGATCCCCGGCGCTCGAGGCGTGAGGCGTGCGCGGGTCGATGTGGCCTCCGCAGGCCTCGATACCCGGCCGCTGGGCCAACCCGACTTTCCCGTCGAACACCAACAGGGGATCACCGGGACCCTTGACGACGCCCGTCGAGAGGTCCGGCTGCACTTCTAGGTGGTGGTGACGGGGGCAGGATTTGAACCTGCGACCTTCGGGTTATGACTCAGACGAGGCGCCCGCCAGCCCGTACCAGGGCGTTGTCGGCGTCCCATGCAGTACCTCTGAGCTGGGCATTCGCCGCACTCGCCGACCGTCAGCGAATCCGCACCAGGTGACGCCCCTCCCCGGCCCCATCTCTACCCGGTGTTCCGGGGCGGTGTAGGGGGTCGGCCGAGCCAAACGAAGGGACAATTTGGGCCACGGGGGCGCAAGGGGACACTCCATCATCACCATCCGCGAAGATGTGCGGCGTGGCATGGGAGGCACTTGATCAGTGGGGTGACGACGTCGTTCGCGTCGAGCGGTTCCAGACCGGTGTCGCGAACTAGGTGTGGAGCGTGCGGGTCAACGGGCGGCTCGCGGTCGCTCGTCTCGGGAGGCGCAGCGATGCTGATCTCGCGTGGGAGACCGACCTGTTGCGACATCTGGACCGTGGCGGGATGAGCGTGCCGGTGCCTATGCCAACCGAGGACGGGCGAGCATTCGCCGACGGCATCGTGGTGATGACGTACGTGGAGGGCGGACCCCCCGAGTCGGAGGCCGACTGGTGTCGCGTGGGCGAGACGCTCCGTCAGCTCCACGGTCTGACTCAGGACTGGCCGCAGCGCCCGGGTTGGCGGTCGTCGACCGACCTCTTGCGCGCCAAGACCGGGACGAGGGTCAACCTCGACGCGATGCCGCCCGAGGGGGTCGTCCGATGCCGAGCGGCGTGGTCGCGCCTGGATGGACGATAAAGATGCGTCATCCATGGCGACACCAATCCCGGCATCATCCGCATGACCGCAGATCGGGTCACGCTGATCGACTGGGACGAGTCACACGTCGATGTCCCGGACCTCGACCTGGTGCTGCCCCACACCTCGGCCGGTCTCGATGACAACGCCCACGACGTTGCCGCGCAGGCAAAGGCCGCATGGGAAGCAGCCGTGTGTTGGG
>JBBQHT010000447.1:0-2679 GCA_038324235.1 Acidimicrobiales bacterium | reverse complement strand
CGACCGGACCGACCCCGGATCGGCCACCCCGCCCCTCACCGCGGCCCCGCCGCGGCTCACCTCCACCGCCGCCGACACCCAGCCCGAGGACGACACCATGCCGTTCGATCCTGACACCGCCTATTGCGTCGATCCGCTCGTGGCGCTGCGCCCTGAACCGTTCGGCGCGCTCGCCTACCACTACGGCAACCGTCGCCTCACGCTGATGCGGGTGCCCGAGCTCGTCGAGCTCGTCGAGAGCCTCGACCGGTATCCCAGCGCCCGCGCCGCGTTCGCCGCATCCGGCATCGACGAGCGCCGCCGGCCGTCGTTCGAGAAGGCCCTCGCCGGTCTCGAACGCTCGTCGTTCATCCGGCCCCACGCCGACGCGTCGACCGCCACGGGCACTGCCAACAACGACACCACGGCCGTGGGCGCGGTCGCCACCGGTGGCGTGACGACCCTGCCGGACCTGCGCCCGGGCGCGACGCCCCGGCCCGCCCCCACCGTCGGATCGCTCCCCGCCGCCCCCACCAAGGGCACCGTGCTCACGGATCAGCTCAAGTCCGGGCTCGTCGCTCCCATCTGCCTGACCTGGGAGTGGACCTACGCCTGCAACCTGCAGTGCGTGCACTGCCTCAGCTCCTCGGGCACCCGCGACCCGAACGAGCTGACGACCGCCGAGATGAAGTCGATCGTGGACGACCTGCACGATCTGCAGGTCTTCTACATCAACGTCGGCGGCGGCGAGCCCATGCTGCGGCCGGACTTCTTCGAGGTCGTCGAGTACTGCGTGGCGAGCGGCGTCGGCGTGAAGTTCTCGACCAACGGCGGGCTCATCAACGCCGACAAGGCCAAGCGGCTCGCCGCGCTCGACTACGTCGACGTGCAGATCAGCCTCGACGGCATCGACGAGGGCACCAACGACAAGGTCCGCGGCGACGGCAGCTACGCCAAGGCGATCCGCGCGATGGATCACCTGCGCGACGCCGGGTTCGGCCCGTTCAAGATCAGCGTCGTCATGACCCGGGACAACGTCGAGCAGCTCGACGAGTTCGAGGCGCTGGCCGATGCGTACGGCGCCGAGCTGCGCCTCACCCGCTTCCGCCCGTCGGGCCGCGGCGCCGACACCTGGCACGACCTGCACCCCACCCAGGAGCAGCAGGTCCGCCTCTACCACTGGCTGCTCGAGCGCCCCCACGTGCTCACCGGCGATTCGTTCTTCCACCTGTCGGCGTTGGGCGAGCCGCTGCCCGGCTTGAACCTCTGCGGCGCCGGCCGGGTCGTGTGCCTCATCGATCCCGTCGGCGACGTGTACGCCTGCCCGTTCGTCCTGCACGACGAGTTCAAGGCCGGTTCGGTGCGCGACCCGGGCGGCTTCGGTGCCGTGTGGACCTCGTCCACCCTGTTCACCGAGCTGCGCGAACCGCAGTCCGCCGGAGCCTGCGGGTCCTGCGGCAGCTACGACGCGTGCCAGGGCGGGTGCATGGCGACGAAGTTCTTCACCGGCCTGCCCCTCGACGGACCCGATCCCGAGTGCGTCAAGGGCCACGGCGAAACGGCCCTCGCCGGCGTCGGCGCCAGCCCCGCGTTCGCGGGCGGCAGCACCGACCACTCGTGGGCCCCGGTCGCGCTCGGCGCCCGCTCGTCGAGCTGACGGACGACACGCCGCGCGGGCCGCGCCGCGTTCCTTGATCCGATCTCCTGACAGGGGCGGCGAACAGGATCAAAGAACGGTCCGGGCCGGCAGAAATCGACGTCGCTTGGAGTCAGAAGCGCGGCAGGTGCGAGACTGCCCGCCGTGAGAATCCTGGAGCCGCTGACGCTGGGTACCGCCACGGCGCCCAACCGCGTCCTGTTCGGCCCGCACGAGACCAACCTCGGTACCGGGCGGGCGATCGGCGACCGCCATCTCGCGTACTACGAGCGGCGGGCTGCGGGCGGTACGGGGATCCTCGTCAGCGAGGAAGCGGCGGTCCACCCATCGGACTGGCCGTACGAACGGGCGCCGCTGGCCGAGGAGTGCGCACCCGGCTGGGAGCGCCTCGCGGCGGTGGGACGGCGCCACGGCACGGTGGTGCTCGCCGGTCTCGGCCACACGGGCGGCCAGGGCGCGTCGGCCTACAGCCAGCGCGAGCTCTGGGCGCCGTCGGGTGTGCCCGAGGTCAACACGCGCGAGATGCCCAAGGCCATGGAGCCCGAGGACATCGACGCGGTGGTCCGGGGCTTCGGCGCCGCGACGCGTCGGGCGATGAACGCGGGACTCGACGGCGTCGAGATCAACGCCGGCCAGAACAGCCTGATCCGCCAGTTCCTCTCCGGCCTCAACAACCTGCGCGACGACGAGTACGGCGCCGACAAGGCGCGCCTGGCCCGCGAGGTGCTCCACGTGGTCCGTGTCGCCGCGGGCGACCGCGTCGTGGGCTTGCGGCTGTCCTGTGACGAGCTGGCGCCGTGGGCCGGCATCGTGCCCGCCGCCGCGGCCGAGATCGCGTTGTCGTTGCTGCCCTGGATCGACTACCTCGTCGTCGTGCGCGGCGGCATCTTCTCGGTCGCCGGCACGCGGCCCGACGGGCACGACGAGCCCGGCTTCAACCTGGGGCTGGCGGGCCAGATCCGCGCCGCGGTCGCCGGGCGCGTCCCGGTGTTCGCCCAGGGCTCGATCGTCGACATCGGCCAGGCCGAGTGGGCCATCGGCGA
>JBBQHT010000446.1:0-2731 GCA_038324235.1 Acidimicrobiales bacterium | reverse complement strand
CTGGAACTTCGTGTCCGGCATGGGGCTGCCCATCGCGGTCGCCCGGTACGGGTCCGCCCGGATCCAGACCGTGCACGTGCTGTTCTTCTGGGGGCTGGTGTACACGGCGATCACCTCCTTCGCCGTCACGATGATGTTCGGCGTCGCCGCGCCCCAGTTGGTGCGCAACCAGAGCGTCGTCGATGCCCTGTTCCAGTGGGGCATCGGTCCCGGCCTCGTGCTGTTCTTCCTGCTGATCAGCGGGATGTCCTTCGCCCTGCTCGTCGAAGTCCGCCTGGTCACGTTGCGCCGGTTCGGCTGGGTGTTCGGACGGGTGGTGGCGGTCAACCTGGTGCGGTTGCCGTTCCTGTTCGTGCCGGCGATCGCCCAGAACCCGATGGCCCTGCTCCTGCTCATCGCCGGCCCGCCTGCGATCTCGGGCTTCGTCGGCGTCGTGGTGATCCACCGCTCGACGCCACGCCGCATGCGAGGCCGGCTGCTGCCCCTGCCCCCCGAGACGTGGCCGGCGTTCAAGTACGCATCGGTCAACTACGTGGGCATGCTGTCCGCCCAGGCTCCGCAGTTCACGCTGCCGATCATCCTGATCGGCGAGGTCTCCGCGAGTGAGTACGCCGCGTTCTTCATCGCGTGGCAGATCACCATCGTGATCTTCCTGGTGCCGCACACCATCGGTCAGGTGGTGCTCTCCGAGAGCAGCCGCACGGTCGCGACGGTGAACAGCCAGGTTCGCCACGGTCTCATCCTGTCGCTCGGCCTGATGACGGTGGCGACGGTCGTGACCGTCACCGGCGCGAGCCTCGTGACCAAGGTGCTCGGACCGTCCTACGCGCTCACGGCCGAGCTGCTCCCGTGGTTCGTGGGTGCTGGCATCCCGTGGGCGATCACCTGCATGTGCCTGGCCAAGGCCCGGGTCGAGGGCAACCACCCACGCACCGTCCTGATCACCGTGGGATTCGCGCTGTTCACCCTCGTGCCCGCCGCGATCATGAGCGCGAGCGCCGGGGCGGAGGGCACGGCGACGGCGTGGCTGCTCGGCAACATCGCCGCGGCCGTCCTGGCCGTGGTCGCGACCCGGGTGGTGCAGTCGAAGCACGACGCCGGAGTGGTAGTTTCTTCGGCGCCTGTCGCCTGACCCGGCCCGGGTCTTTCCGGACCTGGGGCACCGGTGACCGTCTCGGCGTCATGGGGCCACCGACGACCCGTCCCAGGTGACCCGGCCGCTTCTCGAAGATCTGGAGATCATGGACACCACGAAGCCTGCGGACGAGTCCGGCGAGCACGACCCGTACCTCGACGACGACCTCGACGACCTGTTCGCTGATGCGCTCGACCACGAAGACCTCCAGCTGAGCCCGTCGGTCACAGCTCCACCGATCGCATCCCCGGCGGACACCGCGCCGGAACCGCCTGCGCCCTCGGCGACGCCCGCGCCGGTGCGGAACGAACCGGTGGCGCCGATCCCGCCCGCGCGTGACGAACCCGTGGCGCCGACCCCGCCTGCGGTCACCGAGACGTCCGCCGCGACCGATGCCCCGACCACCGCCGGAAGCCTGTCCGCGTCCGGGACCACCGAGACCCCCGGCACCATCGAGCGCCCGGACGCAACCAAGCCGGTGGAGCCGGCGCCGTCGGCGGCGGACGTCGGGGACACCCCAGCGGCACCGTTGGCCGCCGATGCGCCCCGTTCGGCCGCAGCGGCCGAGTTGTTCTCGACGCCGCCCCAGGCGCCGGGCGCGACCCCAACCGGGGACGACGGCTGGGACGCCGAAGACTCGTTGCTCAGCTGGCGACTCATCGCCGTGATCGTCGCCGTGCTCATCCTCGTCGGGTTCGGCGCGTACAAGATCTTCGGCGGCAAGACCGCCGACACGGCCACCAAGGCCGGGGCGGATGTGGACATCTCGGCCACGTTCGCGGTCGCGACCCCCGACGGGTTGCCCCAGACCGACACGGGGCAGGACTGGGAGATCACCGCCGGAGGGGCCTGGGCGACCCAGGACGGCCACGCCTACGTGACCAAGGCCAACAAGGACGGCGCCGGGAAGACCTTCGCGCTCGTGGATCTCAAGTCGTCCAGCGGCGGGGTCTCGGCCGACGTCAGCAAGATCGCCCCGGGTTGGGGCCTCGTCTTCCGCTACAAGAACGCGTACAACTACTGGATGCTCGTGGCCTCGCCCAAGTTCGGCAGCTACAACCTGATGAAGATCGACGAGGGCAAGTCGACCGCCATGGGCAGCTCCGGGCTCGCGAAGCAGGAGCCGGGAACCTCGGTCGGCGTCACCTTCGTCGGTGGCACCGTGACGATCCTGGTCAACAACACCCCGATGTTCACCGTGAAGGGCGCCGGCGCGAAGCCCGACGGCACCAAGGTGGGCCTGGTGCTCGCCGATGCCACCGGGGTCGATGCGCAGTGGGGTCCGTTCACGGCCAAGAAGCTCGCCGCCAACGCCACGCCGCCCACCGCACCGCCCGGCGGCGGCGGCAAGACCTCGACGACCAAGGCCGGTGGGGGCGGGGCCGCGAAGACGACGACGACCGCCAGCGGGGAAGCGGGCACCCCGAGCGAGGGCGGCGACGGGGCGACGACCACGGTGGTCAAGAAGGGAACGTGACGTGGTGATGGTGGGATCCCCGAAGGCACACAGGTGACCGATCCGGCCGGCCTGGCCGCGACCGCGGGGGTGGCAGCGCCCGGTGGCGCGCCCGCGGTGCCGACCACCGACGGCCTGTG
>JBBQHT010000445.1:0-2738 GCA_038324235.1 Acidimicrobiales bacterium | reverse complement strand
GTGCGCGACGGGTCCACGCGGTCCGCGCCACGGTCCTTGAGGAACTGGAGCAACATCCCGCCCTCGCGCCGTTGGGCCGTGGCGATCTCGGTCGCGAGGGTGCGGATGGCCGGCGAGTCCGACCGGTCGATCACGAGCAGCGCCAGCTGCACCGCCTGGTCGTGGTGATCGTTCATGTCGGCCGCGAACCCCACGTCGATCGGCTGCGCCTTGAGCCGGTTGGGGTCCTGCGTCGTGCCCGGGGCGCTGGTGGGCGGGTCCGCCACCGAGCCGGCCCGCACACCTGCCTGGTACACGGCGACGCCGCCCCCGACCAGCACCACGACCGCGACGACGGGTAGCGCCAGGCGCAGGAGCGGTCGGTCGGCCATCCCCCGAGCATCGCACCGATTCGGCGGGTCGCCACGGCACCGCACCGGACCCCGCCGGCGACCCGCTGGTGACCCGGCGGGAGTCGGCCGGCATGCCAGACTGCCGACACCATGCCCCGATCTTCCACCGCCCCGCTGACCCGTGCCCTGGTCGTCCTCACGGTGCTCACCGCCCTGCTGGCCGCCGCCTGCGGCCAGAGCGGCACCGACGTCGCCGCCAACAACGGCACCGCCGCCGGGTCGGGCGAGACCGGCGCCAACACCAACTCCGCCGACGGTGGGTCAGCCACGCCGGACGCCAGCACCCAGACCGGCGGCCCGAAGATCGAGACCGTGGCGGGCATGCCCCCCGTGGTCGACCCGTCCAACATCTACAGCGAGGCCGGAGCGGGGAAGATGAACCCGGCGACCAACGGGGCGCTGTTCCGGGTCTACGTGCCCAACGAGGTCTCGGGCACGTTGTCGGTGATCGATCCGACCACGATGAAGGTCATCGACACGTTCAAGACCGGCACGATCCCCCAGCACGTCGTGCCGTCGTACGACATGAAGACCCTGTACGTGCTCAACAACTCGAGCAACACGCTCACCCCGATCGACCCGCTGACCGGCAAGGTGGGCAAGGCGATCCCGGTCGACGACCCCTACAACCTGTACTTCACGCCCGACGGCAAAGAGGCGATCATCATCGCCGAGGCGAAGAAGCGCATCGACTTCGCGGACCCCGTCACCTTCCAGGTGCACAGCTCGCTCACCACCGACTGCGACGGCATCAACCACATCGACTACTCCGCGGATGGCCGCTACTTCATCGCCACGTGCGAGTTCAACGGCACGCTCATCAAGGTGGACATCGAGTCTCGCCAGGTCGTCGGCACCCTCACCCTCGACATCTCCAAGAGCGGGTTCGCCAACCCGATCAAGAAGATCAGCCAGCCCCAGGACGTGCGGGTGGCCAACGACGGCAAGGTGTTCTACGTCGCCGACCTGATCACCGACGGCGTGTACGTGCTCGACGGCGACTCGTTCACCCAGCTCGACTTCATCCACACGGGCGTCGGGGCGCACGGGCTCTACCCGAGCCGCGACGGCCAGAAGCTCTATGTGGTGAACCGCGGCACCGAGACCATCCCCTCGCCGGGCAGCTTCAAGGGCAAGGGCAAGGGCAGCATCGCGGTGCTCGACTTCGCCACCCGCAAGGTCGAGGCCAACTGGATGGTCCCCAACGGCGGCAGCCCGGACATGGGGAACCTCACCGCCGATGGCAAGCAGCTCTGGCTCGGCGGGCGCTACGACGCCGAGGTGTACGTGTTCGACACCACGACCGGGACGCTGATCAACCGGATCCCGGCTGGCCAGAACCCCCACGGCCTGACCGTGTGGCCCCAACCGGGCCGCTTCAGCTTCGGTCACACCGGCAACATGCGCTGATCCCGCACCGACCAACACCGCGTTCTCGGCTACGTGGGCGCCCCTGCTCGGGTCGACGAGGGGCGCCCACACGGCCAAGAACGCCGAAACAGGGGCACCCACACGGCCAAGAACGCCGAAACAGGGGCACCCCCATGGCCGAGAACGCGGATGGCGTTGGAGGTCGGTCAGCGGGCGTCGTGGGCTTCGGCGAACGCCTCGAGGGCGGCGCCCTCGGCGAGGACCGTGCGGGCCGCGACCTGCGCGTGCTCGTCCGCCTCGAGATCCCCGAGCAGGTTGGCCAGGCCGGCGACGCCATCCTTGGTCCGGGCAACGATCCCGCCGTCGTGGTCGACGTCGACCCACCCCTCGTCGGGCAGGAACCGGCGCACCGGACGGGCCGGCGAACCGACGGCCACGCAGTAGTCCGGAAGATCACGGGTGACGATGCTGCCGGCGCCGACCACGACGTGGCGTCCGATCGTCACACCCGGCAGCACGACGACGTGGTGCCCGAGCCACGAGCCGGCGCCGATGCGGATCGGGGCGTCGGGCTCGGCCTGCTGGGAGATCGGCAGGTCCAGCACGACGTAGCCGTGGTTCATGTCCGTGATGTGGACCTGCTGGCCCGTCCACACGTCGTCCTCGATCACGATCGAGCTGTGGGCGACGATGCTCGAACCGCGCCCGAGCAGGCAGCGGTCACCGATGGAGAGCGTGTCGGGCGCCAGGCCCTCGTGGCCGGGACCCCAGCCGCAGGCGATGACGGCGCCCTTGCCGATGATCGTGTGGCAGCCGATCGAGATCGCGTACTCATTGACGATCGACTCGTACGGGAACACCACGACGCTGCCCGTGCCGAACCGGCCGAACGTCGCGGCGTACCGCGAGGTCGGACCGATCGAGCCGTAGCGCTGCACCCGCTCCCAGCCCCAGCGCACCACGACACCGCCGACG
>JBBQHT010000444.1:0-2738 GCA_038324235.1 Acidimicrobiales bacterium | reverse complement strand
CGTCGGGTTGGAACCCACGATGCTCGGGTCGTCAGCCGGTCCGACCCCGGCCGACCACCCCTCCTGCGGTGTCGTCGCGAACAGGCCGTGGACATACGGAGGCAACCAACGCGGCGTCGGGTCGTTGCCCTCGATGACCTCAAGCAACGCCTTCTCTTCACCGAAGAGGTACTCCTCCGGCCCGTCGAAGAGGGTGACGGGTGCGTCGGGGAGCAGGCCGGCATCGGCCATTTCGTGGAGTGCGCGTTCCAGGGCCGCGATCTCGGTGACGAAGCTCGCCTTGACTGCGATGAACGCTTCCCGCGCGCCCACCACCTGAGCCGCGACACCGAGTCCCTCGATCACCTGATAGGGATTGGCGCGCATCAGGGCGCGGTCCTTGAACGTTCCGGGCTCGCCCTCCGCACCGTTCGCAACGACGTACCGATCGCCGAGCGCCGCACCTCCGGCGATCACCGAGCGCCACTTGCGCGCGGCCGGAAAACCGGCGCCGCCGCGCCCCCGGAGGTTGGCATGGTCCAGCTCGTCGAGAACCCAATCGGCCCCGCGCGTGCGCGCCTTCGCCAGGGCGAGGCCACCACCCGCAGCGACATAATCGGCGAGCGAGTCGAACGGTCGCTCGGGGAGCAGCAGTCCCGATTCCATCACAACCTCCTGGCGCGCGATCCGGCTGGCGACACCGATTCGTCGGTGTGCTGTGGCGCGGCTCGTCAGTGTTCTCCTCCCCCGGTGCCACCGGCGACTCGAGCCCCCGGACACGTCCCATGACGTCTGGCAGTTCCTGGCCTTGGGAATACTCTCCCCGTCGTCGTACTTGTAGTGTGTAATCTTGTAATCGACACTACGAAGAAGCAAAGAAATGAGACTCGAACACGAAACTGCAGAATCCGGCCGGCGACGCAAACCCGGTCGTGACCGATCGGACGATCCGCGAGGCCGGCGTCGCGGCGGGAGGGGAATGGGGCGGCCCGGTGGCTGGCAACAGGCCAACGTGCCTCCGGCCGACGACGCCGAGGCCTGGTTCCTCGGTCGTCTGCCCGAAGCGTGGTTCGCCGGCGCACCATCGGTGCGCGTCGATCGCGAAGAGATCGTCGTTGTCGGCGAGCTGTCCGCACCCGACACGCCGGACGCCTCCACTGTTACCGACCCGGCACCCGCGGCGGCCGTCGGCCGGATCAGCCGGTTCCGCGAGGAGACACGCGAGACCCGCATGCAGATCGCGGACGAAGCCGAAGCCCGCTACGGCCGCAAGGTGGCATGGGGCGCGACCATCGGTGACCAACGGGTGATGTTCAGTCACCTCGCAGTACCGATCATGACGCGGCTGCGTCAGGACGAACGTCGGGTGCTGGACACGCTCGTCGATTCCGGCGTCGCCCGCTCTCGCTCCGAAGCGCTCGCCTGGTGTGTGAAGTTGGTCGGCGAACACACGGACTCGTGGCTGACCGACCTCCGCAGCGCCATGGCCGAGGTCGACAAGTTGCGCAGCACCGGTCCGGACCTCGACGCTGCGCCGAGCGCGTAACGCGGACGCATCACCTCAGTGCACGGGCGGGACGGCCGACACCGTCCCGCCACCGGCACGTACAGTCGACCCGATGATCGGCGTCGACGAGTTCGCACGCGTTGCCACTGAGTGGCTCGGCGCCCATCGAGACGTGGCACCACCGGATTACGGAGCGATCGTGCCGGGCGCGTTGGCCGATGCGGCCCGCGCGTGGCAGTCCCGGATCCACGCGGCCGGGTTCGCAGGGATCCACTGGCCGACGGAGTACGGCGGTCGCGGTCTCACTCCCGAACACACCGGCGCATGGGTCACCGCGTGTGCGATCGCCGAGGTGCCACCGGTGCTGAACATGGTCGGCAACGTGCTGACCGCGGGTGCCCTGCTCGCGTACGGAACCCCCGAACAATGTGCCGAAGAGCTCCCCGACATTCTCACCGGCGTGCGGGTCTGGTGTCAGCTGTTCTCCGAGCCGGATGCGGGATCGGACCTGGCGTCACTGACCACGCGCGCCGAACGCGACGGCGACCGCTGGATTGTCAACGGACAGAAGGTGTGGTGTTCCAACGGCCGGGTCGCCGATCGCGCAATCCTGCTGGCGCGCACCGACCCTGACGCCGCTCCCCATCGCGGTATCTCGTTCTTCCTTGTCGACACCCGATCCGCCGGCGTGGAAATGCGGCCACTCCGGCAGATGAACGGCGGCGCCGAGTTCGACGAAGTCTTCCTGAAGGATGTCGAGCTCCCGGCGAACGCGCTGCTCGGCCCGGCCGGTATGGGCTGGACCGTGGCGATGTCCGCGCTGACGAACGAACGGGGCTACATCGGTGCGGCCGGCATCGCATTCCAGCGCCGGCTCGACGCGATGCTCACCCTCGGTGGAGAGCTCGACGCCCTCAGCCGACAGCGCATCGCCGACCTGTGGATCCGCGGCTCGTTGCTCAAGGTGATGGGCGAACGCCAAGGTCCGGTGGCGTCCGTACTCGCATCGATCGCGAAGCTGGGGACCACGGAGTTGATGTTCGACACCGCCGCGGCAACGGTCGAGTCAGCGGGTGCCAACGCCCTGCTCGCAGGACCTGCGGCCGACGGCTTGTTGTCCGCACCCGGCGCACGCATCGCCGGTGGAACGAGCCAAATTCAGCGCAACATCATCGGCGAACGCATCCTCGGGCTGCCCAAGGAACCCCGGCCCAAGCCGTAGGGCCGGCGCGGTCGCCGAGTGGAAATCGCC
>JBBQHT010000443.1:0-2740 GCA_038324235.1 Acidimicrobiales bacterium | reverse complement strand
CAGCCAGCCGGTCGAGCGCCGCCGGCGCGAACGGCGCGTTGAAGCGGATCGCGTGAGGCAGGATCACCGCGTTCGCCAGTCCCTGGGGGATCCCGGTACGGCCACCGACCAACTGGGACAACCCGTGGTGCACCCCCATGGTCGCGTTCTGCAGGCACCGCCCGCCGAGCACCGCGCCTTCGAACATGGCGGCGCGGGCGGCGGCGTCGGTGGGGGCGGCGACGACGGTGGGGAGCGCGTCGTAGATGCGAGCTGCTCCGGCGAGCGCAATGCCCTCGGCCTCCGGGGTGCGGTGCGGCGACCACGCCACCTCGACGCAGTGGGCCAGCGCGTTCATGCCCGTCTCGGCGCTGACGCGGGCGGGCGTGCCGAGGGTGAGCTCGGGGTCGTACAACGCGGCGAGCGGGGCGATGGTGGACCCACCCGAGCCGCTCTTGGCTCGGGTGTGCGGATCGGTCATGCCGAAGAACGGGGTGAGCTCGGCGCCCGAGTAGGTGGTCGGGATGGAGATGTGGGGCAGGACCGGCCGGTCGACATAGGACATCCCCGGCGTGCCCGCCTCCTGCTCGGCGAAGAAGGCGACGGCCTTGCCCAGGTCTGCGCAGGACCCGCCCCCGAACGACACGATCAGATCCACGCCGTCGCGCCGCGACTGCAACAGGGCAGCCTGCACCGCCGGCGCCGGCACGTGCGCCGTGACGCCGGCGAAGGTCGAGGCCAGGGTGCGACCGAGGATGGTCGCCAACCGGCGCCCGTCGTCGGACGCGGCACGCCCCTCGGTGGTGACGACGAGCACGCGGCGCCCACCGATCGCCTTCACCAGGTCGGGTAGGCGTCGTAGGGACCCTGGGCCGAACACGATCTGCTGGGCGAACCCCGTGTGGGTCCAGGTGCTGGGGGCAGGGACCGGGTTCACGGGCATCACCACGACGACACCTAGGAGGCCACAGGTCCGGGCGCGCCGGTGCCCGGGAGGATCGGACCCGGCGAGCCGGGGGCATCTGGCGCGCCGGTCTCGACCAGGTGCAGGACCTTGCGGTCGTGCTCGAACACGGTGACCGACGCGTTGCCCACCGGCGCGACCATCACCCGATCGTCGTCGGTCGCCCGCCCGATGGCGGCGTTGATCGCGACGAAGTGCGTGACGACCACCGTGTCCTCGCGCAGTCCGAGCAGGAGGTCGGTGACCATCGTGCGCCACGACACGAAGCGAGGACCGAGCTCGGTCCACGTCGACCCGAGCGCCATCTGGAGCCACGCATGGCGTTCGGCCAGGTCGTCGGATGGCGCGGGCACCTCGGTCACGGCCGCGTCGACCACCGCCATCGTGGCCCAGCGATGCTCGAGCGCAACGGCGGTCTCGCGAGCCCGGCGCAGCGGACTGGTGAGCATCGGCAGCGGACCGAGCGGGGCGAGCGCGTCCGCCATCGTCTCGGCCTGGCGGCGTCCGAGATCGTCCAACCCCGGGTCGGGGTCCTCGGCCCATCCCGCCGCGGCCTGGCCGTGGCGCACCAGATACAACTTGGGCATCAGACCAGCCCTTCGAACAGATCGGTGCTGAACGGCTCGCCTTCGGCCCGGGTCTGACCCGACCGGATGAACCACTCGGCGCCGAACGCCATGGCGAACATCTCCGCCGGCATCTTCATGAAGAACGACTCGTCCGAGATCTGGCTGGCGTGAGCCTCCATCGACTGGCGCTTCTGCTCGACGAACTCCCCGACGTCGATCCGGTGGGTGATGTTCGCCTCGGGCTCACCGAAGGGGTTGTCGTCCATGTTGGGGCGGTCCTCTTCGGCCATCTCGGCGAAGGCCGGCTCGGCCGCCGCGGACTCCATCATCTCCTTGATGCGGTCCCGGTTCATGGTGCCCTGGAACACGTGCTCGACGCCCGCGAGCTCGGCCGCCCGGGTGCCGACGCGGTGCACCTGGATGTGGTCGGGGTGCCCGTAGCCGCCGTGGTCGTCGTAGATCGTGAGCACGTCGGCGTCGACATCGCGCAGGATGGCCGCCAGCCGTTCCGCCGCCGCGTCCAGATCGGCCTGCCAGAAGCAGTCGGGGTTGTCGTTGGTCGCCTCGCCCATCATGCCCGAGTCCACGTACCCCAGGAACTCGACCCGCTCGGCGCCGAGGACCTCGGCCGAGCGGTGCGACTCGACGACGCGCCGCTCCCACAGCTCCTCGCCGTCGGCCAGGACCCCCGGAACGGGTTCGCCGTGCTCGCCGCGGGTGGCGATCACCAGCACGACGCGGTGCCCGTCTGCCGCGGCTTTGGCCATCGTGCCGCCGGTGCTGATCGCTTCGTCGTCAGGATGGGCATGGAACGTTACGAGAGTGGCCACGTCGGGAATCTATCGGCCACAGCCCCGCGAGGCACCCGCCCCGTGATGGATCAGGCGATGGCACCATCGGCGCGGAGCTTGGCCACGACGTCGGTGTCGAGACCCCACTCGACGAGGGCCTCGTCGGTGTGTTGGCCGGGGAACGCGGGCGGGCGGGCGATCTCGCCGGGCGTGCGCGAGAACCGGGGGGCGGGCGCCGGCTGGACGATGCCGTTGCGCTCGACGAACGTGCCGCGCTCGACGTTGTGCGGGTGCTGGGGCGCCTCGCTGAGCGAGAGGACCGGCGCGAAGCAGGCGTCGCTGCCCTCGAGCAGGTCGCACCACTCGTCACGGGTCTTGGTGAGGAACAACGCCGTGAGCCGCTCCTTCATCGCCGGCCAGGACGACTTGTCGTGCTG
>JBBQHT010000442.1:0-2761 GCA_038324235.1 Acidimicrobiales bacterium | reverse complement strand
AACCGAGAACCTGGGAGGTCCCGCGCCCATGCGCGTCACGACTGTATTCAAGCGCCTTCTACGCCTCGACGGGGTGAACGTCACCTCGGTCGTGTTCGGGATCAACGTGATCACCGTGACCGTCGTGCTGCGCCGCCAGCGGCTGGTCTGTTCTCACTGCTCGTTCTCGACCGCCGCCCGGTACGACACGAGACCGCGCCCGTCGCAGTGGCGTCACCTCGACATGGGGGTGTGGCGGGTCAAGGTCGTTGCCCGGCTCCGACGTCTGGTGTGCCCGACCCACGGTGTCGTCGTCGAAGCGGTCCCGTTCGCCCGCCCGGCCGCGCACCTGACCCGCGACTTCGATGACTTGCTGGCGTGGTTGGCGACGCGGACCGACAAGACCGCGATCGCCCGGCTGTGCCGGGTCAGCTGGCGCACGGTGGGGCGGGCGTGTCAGCGGGTCGTGGCCACCGAGTTGGACCCAGGCCGTCTCGATGGGCTGTTCCGTATCGGGGTCGACGAGATCAGCTGGCGGCGCCACCACAAGTACCTGACCCTCGTCGTTGACCACGACCGCGGCAAGGTCATCTGGGGGGCCGAAGGCAAGGACGCCGCGACGCTCGACGGGTTCTTCGACGAGCTCGGACCCCAACGATCCGTGGCGATCGAGGCCGTCTCGATGGATCTGCGCCCGGCGTTCCTCAAGTCCGTGACCGCAGAAGGTCACGCCCCTCAAGCGGTCGTGTGCGCCGATGTGTTCCACCTTGTGAAGCTCGTTGGTGACGCACTCGACGAGGTCCGCCGGGAACTGTGGCAGACCCTGCGCCGCCTCCCCGATGACAGGTGGGCCAAAGACTTCAAGGGCAGCCGGTGGTCGCTGCTGAAGAACCCCGAAGACCTGACCGAGAACCAGGCCGTTCAGCTCGCCCGGATCCGCCGGAACCGAGGCGGGATCTGGCGGGCGTATGAGATGAAGGAACAGTTCCGGGCGATCTTCGCCGGCGACCTCACCCGCTACCAGGCCGCCGTGCTCCTGGACCGGTGGTGTGGCCGGGCGCAACGATCACGGCTCGCCCCGTTCATCAAGGCGGCCAAGACCATGCGTCAGCGCCGAGACATGATCCTCAACGCGATCGAGCACGGCATCAGCAACGGACGCGTGGAGGGCCTCAACACCAAAGTCCGCCTCATCATCCGACGCGCGTACGGGTTCCACTCCGCCGACGCCGCCCTCGCGCTCGTCATGCTCGGCGCCGGCCCCATCGACCTCAAGCTCCCCCACGAACGACCAGCCGCTCAGACCGCAGCCTGACCCACACCATCGTCAGGAGAGCCTTTCTTCGCTGGCAGCAGTACCGAGCCGACTCATGTTCATGCTGGGCAAGGCCATCGCGCTGCTGATCACCACCGGAGCGCTGGCACTGGTCGCGGTTCTGGGGTCGTTCTTCATCATGAGCACCGTCTATGCCGGCAAGGGCTATCACCTCGAGCTGGGCCAACGCGGTGTGCTCGCAGCGGTGCTCGGTGCTGTTCTCTATGCGTCGCTCTCCGCGGTGATGGCCCTGGGCATCGGCGCAATCGTCCGTCACGCTGCCGCCGCCATCACGGTCATGGTGGTGATCCAGTTCATCCTGGGAATTGTCCTTCTGGCCTTTGGGAAGACCGCTGCAAAGATTGCCGAATGGCTCCCGGCTGGTGTGGGGGGCAGGATGACGATGATCGATCCTTCGGGCTGGAATCCTGGATCGTGGCTCGCCATGATCGGTTACGCGGGTGTTGCATTGGCCGCCGGAATCGCTCTCTTGCGCACGCGCGACGCCTAGTGGTGCGCGCAACTGAGCGAACGATGCTGGCTCGGGTCAGCGCTGTTCGACGGAGGCCGTCGACCTGGCGGTGACCGTGGTCTGTGTCGGGCCGTGGGGGAGCGCTCGGGCAAAGATGTAGCGCGCCCGCACGCGCAGCACGACGGTGACGGCTCCCGGGTCGGTCTCGGTGATCTCGGGCGGCCCGACGAGGTCGTCGGTGAGTCCCTGCGACTCGATCGATTGGGCGACGGCGCGGGCGACGCGGGCTGGGTCGAGCCGGTAGCCGACGCCCCGCCTCAGGGCGGCCTCGTCGAGGCCGTAGGTCACGGCGTCGTTGGCCGCGCTGCCGGCCGCACTGATCGCGGCGCGCTGGCGCAGGTGCACGACGGTGAGGTCGACGGCGATGGCGCCGAGCAGCAGGACGATCAGCACGGCGGCCGGCATCAGCATGAGGACGCTGCCGCGATCCCGGCGGCGCGATCCGGATCGGTCGCTCAACACGTGCCGGTCCCGTCGAGGCCCGAGCGGAACGGGTCGATGCGTTCGGTGTGGCGGGACCGCACGTCGAAGGCATGGCCGAGCCCGCCCACCCACGGCAGGCGGAGGGCCGGCACCGGGTACGTGACCTCGGCGGTGACGCGTACGCACCGGGCGAAAGGCTGGCCGCCCTCATGGTCGATGCGCAGGCCGAGCCGGTCGGCTCGACGCCCGTGCCCCGTGATCGTCTCGCTCGCGGCCAGGCCGGCGTCGCGTTGCGCGGTCGACTGGTCAGCGGCTTCGACGTAGACCCGGACGGCCTCGTGGGCAGCCGAGTCGACGGCGATCTTGGTGTCGACCACGGCCCACGCATTGGTGATGACCAGGGCGCCGATGACGAAGATCAGCAGGCCCAACGGCAGGACCTCGATGCCGGCGACCTGCCCCCGGTCGTCACGCCAGTCGAGGCGGCTCACCGGATGTCCTCGCGTCGGACC
>JBBQHT010000441.1:0-2785 GCA_038324235.1 Acidimicrobiales bacterium | reverse complement strand
CGGCCTTGACCACGCCGATCGGGTAGGTGGCGATGGCGTTCTGCGCGTCGGGGATCGTGACGGCCTGGACCTTGTCGCCGGTCACGTCGGTGACGTAGACGATGCCGGCATCGGCGTCACCGTCCGCGACGGCGGTGAGGGTGGCCCTGACGTTCTGGCCTCGGGTGATCCGATCGGGTGGGATCGTCACGTTGGCGGCCTTGAGGATCTGATCGGCGTACTTGCCACAGGGGGCATCGGGGCTGCACAGCGAGATCGTGCCGGCGGTGGCGAGGTCAGCGAGGGTCTTGATGTTCTGGGGGTTCGCCTTCTTGACCACGATCGTGAGCTGGTTGCGGGCGAAGACCTGTGGCGTTCCCGCCATCAGGTTGGCGTCGGTGAGCTTCTTCATGTTCGCCTCGTCGGCCGAGGCGAAACCGTCAGCGGGGGCGCCGCCCTGGATCTGAGTGACGAGGGTGCCGGAGGAGTCGAAGTTGAACGTCACGTCCGTGACTGCGGGGTTGGCCGTCTTGAAGTCGGCGCCGATGGTCTTGACCGCGGTGGTTAGAGATGCCGCCGCCGACACGGTGATCGCCCCGCGGACCGTACCGCCCGTCGTGGCCGGCGTGGACGAACCAGCCGGCGTCGCGGTCGTACCCGTGGTCGTGTTGGTCGGGTTCGAGCTGCAGCCCGCCCCCACGAACGCAAGGGCGGCCAGGAGGGCGAGCAGGAGACGGTGGGCTGGGCGCATGGCAGGTTCCCTTCTCGGGGGTGGACGAAGGTGGTGGGTGCGATCAGGTGGACGCGATCAGGAGGGCGGGACTTCGATGATGACGGTGGTGGACTTCACTGCGGCCGTGGCGACGTCGCCCACCTTCAGGTCGAGCTCATCGACGGCCTCACGGGTCATGAGCGACACGATGCGGTTGCGACCCGAATGGACCTCGACGATCGCGGTGAGCTTGTCCCGCTCGACGCTGGTCACGATGCCGGTGAACCGGTTGCGGGCCGACTGGGCGAACACCGAGGCCGGTTCGAACGCCTTGGTCTGCTCGCGCAGGTAGCGGGCCAGTTCCTTGCCCGACACGGTGCGGTGACCGCCCGCGCTCTTGGTCGCCTTTAGGCGCCCCTCGTCGCACCACCGGCGCACGGTGTCCGTGCTGACTCCCAACAGATCTGCCACCTGGGTGGGGGAGTAGGTCGCCATCGGCCCAATCTAGCCAGCAAAACTCGAAGATGCGTCTCCCCAGGCTAAAAGCCCCAGTGCATCATGCCAGAAGTACCACTCAGGGCAGCGGGTCGGAGATTGTGGTCATCAGGACGTCGAGCCGGCGGCGAGCGTTCGGTGGGGCGGGTGGCCATCACCTATCGTCGGCGAAGGCGTTGATCGAAGGAGGCCAGATCGTGGCAGCGGATGGGGCAACAACGGTCGTGGAGACGGGGGTGGGCACCGTCGAGGCCTACGACTCGGGCGGTGATGGGCCCGCGGTCCTCTTCGTCCACGGAACCCCCGGCGGGTGCGACCAGGGCGCGCTCATGGGCGAGTTCCTCGTGCGCGCCGGCATGCGGGTCGTTGCGCCGTCTCGCCCGGGCTACCTCGACACGCCGCTCACCGCCGATGTCGCCACACCTGCGCAACAAGCGGTCTTGCACGCCGCACTGATGGACACCTTGGGCGTCGATCGATTCGCGCTGATGTGCTGGTCCGGTGGGGGACCGTCGAGCTACCAGCTCGCCGCCGACCTCCCCGCTCGTGTCTCGGCCTTCGTGGCGATCGCCGCCGTGTCCAAGCCGTACACGTTCGAGCACCCGTCCCAGGAGGCGATCCTCTTCGGACGGCCGGGCGCCTGGCTCATGAAGGAGATGGCGAGGCACTCGCCGAAGGCCACCGTCAAGATGCTCGTCACCGAAGAGGGCGACCTGTCGAAGGCTGCGGCGAAGGAGCTCGTCGGCGCGATCTGGGCGGACGAGTCTCGGCGCGAGTGGGTGCTGCGCTGGCTGTCCACCGTGTCGGGCGCACGCGAGGAAGGCTTCACCAACGATCGCGGGCAGTTCCCGTCTCTTGACCTGCCGCTGGCCACGGTGACCGCGCCGGTGCTGCTCGTCCATGCCTCTACCGATTCGGACGTTCCGTTCGAGCACAGCACGTACGCGGCGAACCAGATCCCGAATTGCGAGCTCCTCGAGATCGAGAACGGCACCCACATCAGCGTGTGGACCGGCCCCGACGACGTCGTCACCCGCGAGCGCATCGTCACGCACCTTCGTTGGTGATCGCGGTGGGCGTCACACCGCGAAGGAGAAGAGCCGTGGCGGGAGCGGCCTGGCCGCGTCGTCGCCGTCCCCCGTCAGCTGGTTGACGCCGACGCCGAACGGCTCGGGTGCGCCGTCGAACGCCACCTCCGGGAGTCCGGCGTCGGTGAACCACGTTCGTATCTGCGGCCGCATGTCCGGCGACGAGTCACCGCGGGTCCAGATGACCTGTCCGCCCACGGCCATCAACGCGGGGAGGGACCCGATCACGACCTGCACGTCGGCGGGGGCGATGTTGCCGAAGATGCCGCA
Organism: Acidimicrobiales bacterium; assembly: GCA_038324235.1. Taxonomy (GTDB): domain Bacteria; phylum Actinomycetota; class Acidimicrobiia; order Acidimicrobiales; family Acidimicrobilacustridaceae; genus JBBQHT01. Next base: position 241 of record JBBQHT010000441.1, on the reverse strand, counting down.
CAGCAGGAGCACATCCACGGGCAGGACGTCCTGGAACGACCCTGGGTCCGCCGCGTCCCCGCACCGCACCTCGACGTCGGCAAGGGCAGCCCACCGAGCCGCATCCGTCGCGCGATCGGCCAGCGCGGCGTTCTGCTCGACGAGCAGCGCACGAGCAGGGCTCGACGGTCCCCGTTCGGTCAAGACCGGGATGACATCGCGACCGTCGCCTGCGCACAGGCTCAAGATGCGCGGTCGCGGG
>JBBQHT010000440.1:0-2789 GCA_038324235.1 Acidimicrobiales bacterium | reverse complement strand
CCGCGGTCGTGTAGTCGAGCCAGTGACCCGTCTGGTTCTGGTAGATCGAGGTCCAGAACGTCGTCGGATCGCCATCGATCGCCGCCGACGCGCGCTGCTCGAGGTTGCCGGGCAGGTGCACGTCGGCGCGGGCGGTGACGCCACCCGCGGCGGCATCGGGCAGGCCGAGGAACCGGTCGATGACGTCGTCGTGCAGGTAGGCCGAGAGGCGGGCGGTCCCGCCGACCGAGAAGGCGCGCGCGGTCGGCAGCGAGAAGACCCGCCTCATCGCCACCTCCTCGTCGGTGCGAACCGGCTCGGCGGGGTTGGAGCGCTGCCGGGTGAACACGAGGCTCAGGCGGTGGTCGATCGAGGAGGGGCCCGCCCGGTCGAGCAGGTCGGTGGGCACCCGGACCAGCTCCTCGTTCTCCACGCCCGGGATCCGCACCTCGGCGAAGCCGACACCGCTCACGCCGTCGAACTGGGTGGAGTTGCCGAGGTTGGTCTCGAGGACCTGGATGGTGAGCTTGGTGAAGGTGCGGCTCGGGAAGGTGACGTTCTGGCCGCTGGCATCCTCGTTGCGGGAGGCGTCGGTGAGGTCGACGTCGATCGAGCTCGTCGTCTCGCCCTCGCCGAAGATCAGCCGCGCCTTGGTGATCCAGCGCGTGCGTTCGAGGTTGATCGGCTGCAGGAGGTTGACGTGATCGGTGGTGACGGGCTTGTCGAGGTCGATGAAGAGCTTCTCGTCCTGGACGTTGGAGATCGCGCCGACGCGCCACGCCGTGAGCGGATCGCCATCGAGCGCGTTCGCCGGCCGATCGTCAGGTGTGTAGGTGATCGGGTTGCCGTAGCCGGTGGCTGTGGCGACGGCACCGACGGTCGACCCGGGCTGACCCCGTTGCTGGGTGACGGTGTAGAAATCGTCACCGGCACCCGGGAACACGTCGAGGCGTTGGTCGGTCGGGTCGAAGGCGAGCGGGGTCTCCCCGGCGCGCTCGGTGTAGCCGGTGTTCTCGCGCAGGGCGCCCCAGCGGCGTGAGCGCTTGCGGTTCGAGTCCGTCACCATGAGGTCGGCGCCGTTGCCGTACACGTCGTCGAACGCCGTCTGGTTGCCGACGAGGCTCGCGCTGTAGAAGATCGCCTGCCGGGGGTTGATCAGGTTCAGGCTGGCCGCGTCGACCAAGCCCTCGCCGTCGCCCGCCGCCAGCAGGGGCTGGTCGGCGCTCACGGTGCGCACGATCGGCAGCGGATCCTTCACCGGGAACGCGGCGACCCGTGGGGGTTCTTCGAGGGTGGGCGGTGTGCCCTGTTCGACCTCGTCGAGCATCGGCTGTTCGGGGCCGGCCAGGTTCGGGGGATCGCTCGGGCCGAAGCGGGCCGGCTCACCCAGACCGGGCGTGCGGCGGATCAGATCCCACAACGCCCGGGGTCGCGCGATGCGGTAGCGCTCGTACTGGAGATCCGACCGCACGTTGATGTCGCCCACACCCATCAACTGCGCGATGGGGACCAGGGCTTCGCGGTCCATCGTCTCTTGGTGCAGCCGGCTGTCGAGCGCGTTGATCAAGTTGGCCGAAGGCGGTGAACCCCAGGTGAAGAGCTCGCGGGCGACGTAGGGCCGGTTCATGAGGCCCGGCAACACGGGGTCGACGGTGTTGCCCCAGCGGTAGCTGGCGAAGTCGGCGCCGGGGATCTCGAGGACGCGGGTGCCCTCCCCGCGGGCGTCGAGGTAGGCCGCGTTCTCGTTCCAGTATGAAGGGATCTGCTCGGGGCGCTCGAGGTTGGCCGCCACCATCGTGCCGTTCCACATCGGCGGCATGTTGGCGAGGATCAGCGCGCAGGCGACCGCGGCGGCCGGCCAGGCGAGGCGCGGGATGCGTCGACCGAGGGCATCGATGCCCGCCCCCAGGAACACCGCCGTACCGAGGATGATCAGGGGCACCGCCCGGGGGGTGGACCGCAGCGCCAGCCCCGCGTCGGTCCGGGTGAACTCCTTGAACACGCCACCGAGGCCGGACGGGGAGTCCCACGGGTGGGCGGCCACGGCCGTGAGCGTGCCGAACACGATGAGGGCGATGAAGTAGGCGCGGTACCGCCATCGGAGCAGGGCGGCGGAGGCGAACGCGGCGATCGGGAGGAAGTAGGACAGCGCCAGGACCCACCCGCGGGTCGTGTAGGTGACGCTCGGTTCGATCCAGGGGCCGAGCTTGTCGTCGCCGTAGAAGAACCAGTACCCCAGTCCGCGGAGGACCTCGGGGGCGTTCGACGACGCGGCGACCGTGCGGTAGCTCTCGGTGTACCGGATCACGGGCAGGCCGTAGCGCCCTTCTGCCCACAGCCCGCCGATCCACCACAGGCTGGTCGTCAGCGTCAGCACACCCATGCGAGCCATGGCGGCGAGGGCTTGGCGTCCGGTCGCCTCACGGTCGACCCACACCGCGTGCGCGACCCACAGCAAGGGGCCGATGCCGATCATGATCAAGGCGGTCGCGTTGATGCCGCCGACGAGCAGCACGACGAACGCGAACCACGCGGGGTAACGCCAGCCGCCATGGCGCAGGGACTGGGCCGCGAGCGCGATCAGCCACGGCAAGGCCGCCCAGGGGAGCAGGATGACCGAGATGCGAGCCGAGTAGTCGAGGAGATACGGGCTCAGCATGTAGGCCAAGGTCGCCACGAGGATCCCTGCGGAGCCGAGCGCGAACCGGGTCCGCTCCTCGCCGCCGTCGCCCCGGAACGGTGTCCGGCCGATCGTGCGCAGGAGGTACCGCACGCCCATGCCGGCGGCGAACATGACCGTGGCCAGCCAC
>JBBQHT010000439.1:0-2800 GCA_038324235.1 Acidimicrobiales bacterium | reverse complement strand
CGCCTGCTCGGTTCGTTCGAGCCGATCCTGCACGGCTGGCGCGACCGGTCCTGGGTGCTGGGCGACCGCCGCGATGTCGTGACGGTGAACGGCATCTTCCGACCCATCGTCCTCGTGGAGGGTCGGGCGGCGGGCACCTGGACGTTGCCGGCCGGTGTGGTCACGGTGCAGCCGTTCGCCCCGCTCGAGGCCGAGATCGTGGCCGCGCTCCGCGTCGAGGCGGCGAGCGTCCTGCACTTCCTGGGCCGCCGGGTGGGAGCGACGCCGCTGATCGTCGCCGAGATCCCGGACGCGACGAGATCCGGGCGCTCAAGCCCGAGCGGACCGTGACCGAGAATGATGCAGGCGCTCGGTGCATGATGAGGCGTCCCCAAACGCGAGGCGTGACCCGAGTGAGCATCTACCCGCAACCCTCCAGTGGTGCGCCGGCGGCACTCGGGCGGACGTCCGATGTCCCCCGACGGATGCTCCCGACGGTCGTGGCGTCCGCGCTCCTGCTGGTCGGGGTTTTGGCGCTCGCCGGCACGGTGGCGACGGCCGTGGCGGCGGGGGCCGCATCGACGATCGCCACAGGGCTGGCCGATCGCGACGCGCAACCGACAGACCAGTTGATCGTGCGCTTCGCCGCCGGAACACCGAATGGGCTCGACGCGCTCAGCACGATCGCCGGGGAGCCGGTCCGCCCCCTTCGCCAGGTCGGTGACGGCGCCTGGGTGCTCAAGCTGCCCGGTCGCCACACCAAGGCCGCGGTCGAGGCGCTCGCCGCCCGCTGGCGGGCTCGGCCCGGGGTCGTGCTCGCCGAGCCCGATGCGATGTCTCAGCCAACGTTCGTCCCGAACGACCCCTCCTTCCCGAGCCAGTGGGACGACGCCGCCCCGACCAGCGGCTCCTATGGCGCCAACCTGCCCGGCGCCTGGGACATCACGACTGGTTCGACCAACGTCGTGGTCGCCGTGCTCGACACCGGCAAGCTCGATCACGTCGACCTCGCCGGTCGCTTCCTGCCGGGCTACGACATGATCTCGGGCGCCACGGTGGCCAACGACGGAGGCGGGCGCGACAGCGATCCGAGCGACCCGGGCGACTGGGTCACGTCGGCCGACAGCGCGAGCGGCACCCTCGCGGGCTGCGCCGTCCACAACAGCACCTGGCACGGCACCCACGTGGCCGGCACGATCGGGGCGGCGTCGAACAACGGCATCGGCGTGGCCGGCATCAACCACGTCTCCAAGATCCTCCCGGTGCGGGTGTTGGGCAAGTGCGGTGGCTACAACAGCGACATCGCCGACGGCATCCGTTGGGCTGCCGGTCTGTCGGTGGCGGGGGTCCCGGCCAATCCCAATCCGGCCAAGGTCATCAACATGAGCCTGGGCGGCTCCGGCGCGTGTAGCGCGACCTACCAGTCCGCCATCTCCGCCGCCGTGGCGGCCGGCACGGTCGTCGTCGTGGCCGCGGGCAACAGCAACGCGGACGCGGTCAACTTCGAGCCCGCGGACTGCGTCGGGGTGGTCGCGGTCGCGGCCACCAACCCCGCCGGCAGCCGCTCGTACTACAGCAACTACGGCACCACCGTGAAGATCGCGGCGCCGGGCGGCGAGATGAACGTGGCCACGGCCAACGGCGTGCTGTCGACCCTCAACACCGGCACCACCGTGCCCGCGGCTGACAGCTACGCCTACTACCAGGGCACGAGCATGGCCTCGCCCCACGTGGCGGGCATCGCCTCGCTCCTGTTCTCGGTCAACCCGACGCTGACCCCCGCTCAGGTCCTCGCGCTGCTGCAGTCGACCGTCACGGCGTTTCCGGCGGGCAGCACCTGCACTGTCGCGCTGTGTGGATCCGGCATCGTCAACGCCGCGGCGGCCGTTGCCGCGACGGTGCCCACGACCCCTCCGATGGTCACCTCGCTGACACCGACCGTCGGTACGACCGGTGGCGGGACCACCGTGACGATCGCCGGCAGCGGGTTCACGGGCACCACCTCGGTGCGCTTCGGCCCGACGGCCGCGACGTCGTTCGTGGTCGTGAACGACACCAAGATCACCGCCGTGAGCCCGGCGCGGACCGCCGGGCTCGTGACGGTCTTCGTGCAGAACACGGGCGGGACCAACGCGAGCCTGTCCTCGGCGTGGTTCTCCTTCGTGGCGCCACCGACCAGCGCGCCGACCGTCACCTCGCTCACCCCCAACATCGGTACGGTCGCCGGCGGTACGCCCGTCACCATCAAGGGCACCGGCTTCCTGACCGCCACGAGCGTGCGCTTCGGCCCGACGGCGCAGGCGACCTTCACGGTGGTGAACGACACGACCATCAACGCCATCTCGCCGCCGTACCCGGCGGCGCTGGTCAACGTGTGGATCACCAACCCGATCGGCACCAACCCCAGCCTGGCCTCGAGCTGGTACTCGTTCCGGTTGCTGACCGGCCCGGCGCCGACGGTGACCGCGATCAGCCCGGCGAGCGGCACCGCCGCCGGGGGTCAGATGATCACGATCCTGGGTACCGGGTTCACCGGCGCCAACCAGGTGCGGTTCGCCACCACGGGCGCGACGTCGTTCGTGGTGGTCGACGCGACGACGATCACCGCCGTGACGCCCGCCCGTCCCGTCGGCCTCGTCAACGTGTTCGTCACCACCCAGAACGGCACCAACCCGAACCTGTCCTCGAGCTGGTACCGCTTCTCGTAGCGCGGCTCGTGGCGAGCAGTGCGACGGTCAGGCGCGACGACCGCGCATGCCCGTCAACGCGCTCGCGACAAACAGGACGAGGGCGATGATGAGCAGCCACTTGAGGCCTTCGA
>JBBQHT010000438.1:0-2805 GCA_038324235.1 Acidimicrobiales bacterium | reverse complement strand
CGTGCCCACGATGGTGTGGCGGGTGTGCGAGTCGCCCGACCGCCACGACTTCGACACCTCGACGGTGGTGTCGGTGGCCTTCGGTGGGTCGCCGTCGGCCGACGAGCTCCAACGCAAGGTGCGCGAGACCTTCCCCAACGTTCGCAGCACGTCCAACGCCTATGGGCTCACCGAGTCGAGCTCGGTGGCGACGGTGGTCAACGGCCAGGACGCGATCGACAAGCCCACCTCGGTGGGGCCCCCGGTCCCGGTCGTGGAGATCAAGATCGTCGCGGCCGACGGCACCGAGGTGCCCCAGGGCGGCACCGGCGAGGTCCTGATCAAGGGACCGATCATCATGCCGGGCTACTGGGGCAAGCCCGAAGCGACGGCGGCCACCGTGATCGACGGGTGGTTGCACACCGGTGACATCGGCCGCGTCGACGACGCCGGCTTCTTGTACATCACCGATCGCGCCAAGGACATGATCATCCGCGGCGGCGAGAACATCTACTGCGTCGAGATCGAGCAGCGCCTCGTGGACCACCCGGCCATCGCGGATGCCGCGGTCATCGGCGTGGCGCACCCCTCACTCGGCGAGGAGGTCAAGGCCGTGGTGCAGGTCGAGGCCGGCCAGACGATCACCGCGGACGAGGTCAGGGCCTGGGTGGCGGACAAGCTTGCCAACTTCAAGGTCCCGACCTACGTCGAGCTGACGTCCGAGAAGCTGCCCCGCAACGCCTCGGGCAAGTTGCTCAAGAACGTGCTGCGCGGCGAGGGCGAGGTCAGCTTCGCCGAGACGATGTAGCGAGGTCGAGACCGTCCTGCACCGAGGGGCCGACCCGGGGATGCGAGACTGACCCGATGCCGGAGCTGGGGGACAACGGGGACAACGCGACCGCGGCCCGCTTCACGAGGCGTGCGCTGCTCGGCGCCGCGGCGCTGACGGTGATGGGCTGGGTGGTGGTCCTGCTCGTGTGGCACGACGGGGTGTTCGCGTTCACCTTCGACGACGCCTTCTACTACTTCGGCATCGCGCGGAACATCGCCGCCGGCCACGGATCCACCTTCGATCGCCTCAATGACACGAACGGCTACCACCCGCTGTGGATGGCCCTCAGCGTGGTGCCCTTCGCCTTCGGGCTCGACGACATGGGCGCGGCCCGGGCGCTGCTCGTGTTCCAACTCGTGGTCGGCTGGGGCGGAGCGCTGGTCATCAGCGCCACACTGGTGAGTCGCTTCGTCGCCGGGTGGAGCCGCGCGACCCGCACCCCGTTGCCCACCGCGGCACGGCGCGGCGCAAGCCTCACCCTGGCCGCGGTGTTCTTGTTGCTCATCGCCAACCCCTTCATCATGAAGGCGTTCGTGAACGGCCTCGAGTCGGGCATCGCGGTCGCCCTGTACGCGCTGCTCCTGCTGGTCGCGGTTCGCTCCCCCGCCGATCCCGACCGGGCGCAGGGGTGGATCGACCGATCCTCGCGGTGGCACCTCGGCGTGAGCGGGCTGCTCGCGCTGCTGTTCCTCGCCCGCACCGACGCGGTGATCCTGCTCGGCTGCCTAGGCCTGTGGTGCCTCGCCGAGGGGGTCACCCTCGTGCGCGCCCGGGCCGCGGGTGCGGCGAGGGTCTCGGGCCCCCACGTGGCGCGAGCCCTCGTCGAGCTCTTCACCCTGCCGGCGGTCGTCCTGGTCGGGTACCTGCTGGCCAACAACGCGGCGTTCGGCACACCGGTGCAGATCAGCGGTCTCGTGAAGCGTGCCCCGCTCGACGCCGCGGCCCTCGCGATCCTGTCGGTCCTCGTCCTGGCCGCGGGCGCCCTCGGCCGCCACACGTTCCGGCGGGCCCACGGGCGCAAGGCGAGCCGCTCGGCGCGCTTCCCGCTCGCCGGTGCGTTCGTGGTGCAGAGCGGCTGGTATGCCGCGTTCTGCGTGCTGGTCGTCGGCTACTACAACGTGGCGCAGACCCAGCAGTGGCTCTGGTACTACTGCCCGATCCTGCTCTACCTCGTGGTGCTCATGACCCTCGCCGTCGCGGACATCATCGGCGTCGCCCTCGCCGGCGCCCCGGCGGGACGAGCGGCCGGGCGCACTCTCGCCCCCGTGCTCGCCATCTTCGGCCTGCCCCTGTTGCTCGGCTTCGGCTACGAGCTGTCGCTCTTCACCGACCCGACCTTGCTGTCGATCCAGGTCGCCAACCGCGACGCCGGCGCCTGGCTGCGGGCCAACACGCCCGAGGACGCGGTCTTCGCGTCGTGGGACGCCGGCGTCGTCGGGTACTTCTCCCACCGCCAGGTCATCAACATCGACGGCGTCGTGAACTCGAAGGCCTACTACGAGGCCATGCGGCACGGCACGGTCCCGGTGTTCCTGCGCTGCGAGCACCTCGGCTTCGTGGTCAACCACGGCACCGACGTCGGGGGGAACGACCCGGACATCGTGAAGCTGATCACCGATGTGTACGGGGCCGATGCGGCGCGCGACGCCCAGGTGATCGAGCGGTTGCCGTTCACCTACAGCGGCACGAGCAACACCGGCGGGTTCGAACCGTCGGGCCCCCACGAGCTCGTCGTGCACGTGTACCAGATGCCCGGCGGCGCCACCGGCCCCCGCCCAGGCGACGACTGCACCGTCACCCGCTGACCGCGGGGTCGATCGGTGGATCCGGAATCGGTGGGTCAGCGGGCGGCGGCGAAGCCCTTGTCGAGGTCCGCGATGAGGTCCTCGACCGACTCGATGCCGACCGAGAGGCGGACCAGGCCCGGCTGCACGCCGGTGCTGATCTGCTCGTCCTCGGACAGCTGGCTGTGCGTCGTGGTCGATGGCTGGATC
>JBBQHT010000437.1:0-2876 GCA_038324235.1 Acidimicrobiales bacterium | reverse complement strand
TGCCGCCCCCGACCCGCCCCTGGCCGGTCTGACCTCCCGCGTTCTCGGCCACCTCAGCGCCCTCCCCCGCGTTCTCGGCCACCTCAGCGCCCCTGTCTCCCGCGTTCTCGGCCACCTCAGGGCCCCTGTCTCCCGCGTTCTCGGCCACCTCAGCGCCCCTCCTCCCGCGTTCTCGGCCACCTCAGCGCCCCTCCCCCCGCGTTCTCGGCTCCGCGGCGGCCCCTCCCCGCGTTCAGGTTGGCAGGCGGGCGTCGACCAGGTCGTCGCCGTAGAGCAGGCGAGCGAGCGACGAGTAGTCAGGCCCGCCCCGCAGGTGATGACCGCCGTCGACCGGGACGCACACGCCCGAGATCCAGCTCGATTCAGGGCCCGAGAGGAACCGCACCGCGGCGGCGATGTCCTCGGGCTGGCCGACCCGCGACACCGGCATCGCGGCGAGGTAGGACTGGAGCACGGCCGGATCCGACATGGGGATCTCGACGATCTCCGTGTCGACGAACCCGGGCTGCACGCTGTTCACGCGGATGCCGGCCTGGCCGAGCTCGTCGGCCGCCGTGCGCATGAGCATGTCGGCCGCGGCCTTGCTGGCGTTGTACGGGCCCATGTGCGGGTGCGTCGTCGTGGCCGCGAGCGACGAGATCACGGTGATCGCCCCGCCGCCGCGGGGGATCATGGCTCGCGCGGCGTGCTTGATCGTGAGCAGCACGCCGGTGACGTTGGTGGCCAGGATGCCCTCGATCTCCTCCACCGGTGTCGCGATGATCGGCGAGACGCTGCCCCGACCGGCCGAGGCCACGGCGATGTCGAGCCCGCCCACCGGTTGCGCGGCCCGCGCAACCGCGGCCTCGATCTGCGCCTCGTCGGTCACGTCGCACACCGCGTGTTGGACGACCACACCCGCGGGGGCCTCGGCTTGGAGCGCCTCGACCGCGAGCAGCAGGCGGTCCTCGCGTCGACCGCCGATCGTGACGGCCGCCCCGTCGAGCAGGAGCCGGCGGGCGCAGGCGAGGCCGATGCCCGTGCCTCCGCCCGTCACGAACGCAGCCTGACCGGCCAAGGGCAACGGGGACAAAGACATGGGAACTCCCGGGGGTGGGGGGCGGGCAACGCCTCGAAAACCGGCGAGGCTAGCGCTCCGGGCCGTCTTCGACAAGCGTGCATGTCGCTTTGTGTGGTCGGGCCGAAGCCGCCACCGGGGGTCGATGCCGCCGTGCCGTGACGAAGGGCAACAGGAAACTTGTTGGCGATGCGCGCAAGTTTTCGGGAATGCCGGGAGGAAATCGCCGGTTGGTGCGATGTAATTCTGTAACTGCTCTACCAACCTTACGTTTCGCTGCGATCCGGGAGCTGCCACCATGGCCGAGACCACCACCCCCACCCTGCCGATCCTGCCGCTGGCATCGGGCGTCATCCTGCCCGGCATGGTGGTCACCATCGGCCTCGAGAGCCCCGAGGCGCAGGCCGCGGTCGAAGCCGCCGGCGAGGGGCGCTCGCTGGTCCTCGTCCCCCGCATCGCCGACCGGTTCGCCCGTGTCGGCGTCATCGCCCGCATCGAGGACCACGGGAACCTGCCCAACGACACCGCGGCGATCGTGGTGCGCGCCGAACGTCGCGCGGCGTTGGGCGCCGGCGTGGTCGGCACCGGCACCGCTCTGTGGGTCTCGGTGGATCCGATCGAGGACACACCGCCGACCGAGCGCACCGACGCCCTCGCCCGCGAGTACCGCGCGGCGGCCCGCAGCCTCCTCGAGCACCTCGGTGGCCGGCGTCTCTCCGGCCTGTTGCGCGACGTCGAGACGCCGAGCGCGCTCGCCGACACCGCCGGCTGGTGGCCTGATCTGGCGCTGGAGCGCAAGGTCGAGCTGCTCGAGACCATCGACGTCGACGCCCGCCTCGAGAAGGTCACGGCCTGGACCAAGGAAGCGCTCGCCGAGTACGAGTTGGCCGAGAAGATCCGCACCGACGTGAGCGACGGCATGGAGAAGCAGCAGCGTGAGTTCCTGCTGCGACAGCAGCTCGCCGCCATCCGCAAGGAGCTGGGCGACGACAGCGACGAAGCCGACGCCGCCGAGCAGTTCCGCGAGAAGCTCGCCGCAATGACCGTCACGGACGAGATCCGCACGTCCATCGAGCGCGAGATCGGACGCCTCGAGCGCACCAGCCCGCAGAACACCGAGTACGGCTGGATCCGCACCTGGCTCGAGACGGTCACCGAACTGCCCTGGGGCCAGCGCTCCGAGGACCACCTCGATCTGGCCGCGGCGCGCGCCGTGCTCGACGCCGACCACACCGGACTCGACGAGGTCAAGGACCGCATCGTCGAGGAGCTCGCCGTGCGCAAGCTGCGCATCGAGCGGCGCACCCCCGACGACGACTCCTCGCCCACCAAGGGCAAGGCGTCGATCCTCGCGCTCGTCGGTCCTCCGGGCGTCGGCAAGACGTCGCTCGGCGAGTCCGTCGCCCGCGCCCTCGGCCGTTCGTTCGTGCGCGTCGCCCTCGGTGGCGTCCGCGACGAGGCCGAGATCCGTGGCCACCGCCGCACCTACGTCGGCGCGCAGCCCGGCCGGATCGTCCGGGCGCTCACCGAGGCCGGCACCATGAACCCGGTGTTCCTGCTCGACGAGATCGACAAGGTCGGCGCCGACTGGCGCGGCGATCCGAGCTCGGCGCTGCTCGAGGTGCTGGACCCGGCACAGAACCACTCGTTCCGCGATCACTACCTCGAGGTCGACCTGGACCTGTCCGACGTGCTCTTCATCGCGACGGCCAACGTGCTCGACACCATCCCCGGGCCGCTGCTCGACCGGATGGAGGTCATCCGCCTCGACGGCTACACCGACGAGGAGAAGGTGGCGATCGCCCGGGATCATCTGCTC
>JBBQHT010000436.1:0-2886 GCA_038324235.1 Acidimicrobiales bacterium | reverse complement strand
CCCGGGTTCTCGGCCACCGCAGCGCCCCTTACCCCGGGTTCTCGGCCACCGCAGCGCCCCTTACCCCGGGTACTCGGCCACCGCAGCGCCCCTCGCCTTGCGTTCTGGGCTCCGGTTGTGTCTCCCGATCCCCGCTGAGGGGCCTCACAGGAGCCGAGAAGCGTTGGTTCCGGGTTCTCGGGCGGGCGATTCCGGGCGGGTTCGGGGGTTCGCGTGGCCTCCCCGTAGGATCCTGGGGTGACCTTCCCCCAGCGGCGCATGCGCCGACTCCGCCGCACCCCCGCCCTGCGGCGGCTGGTGGCCGAGACCCACCTGTCGATCGACGACCTGGTCGCCCCGCTGTTCGTACGAGAGGGCATCGACGCGCCCCAGCCGATCGCCAGCCTCCCGGGCGTCGTGCAGCACACGCGGTCCTCCCTCGTCACCGAGGTGAAGCAACTGCGCTCGCTCGGCGTCCCGGCCGTGATCCTCTTCGGCATCCCCGAGCGCAAGGACGCCGAGGGCTCCGAGGCGTGGAACCCTGACGGCATCGTGCAGGTCGCGCTCGCCGACCTGCGCGACGAGGTCGGCGACGGGATCGTGCTCATCTCCGACCTGTGCGTCGACGAGTACACCGACCACGGCCACTGCGGGGTCGTCGACGACAACGGCGAGGTCGACAACGACGAGACCCTCGAGCTCTACATGCGCGCGGCGGTCGCGCAGGCTGCTGCCGGCGCGGACATCGTGGCGCCGAGCGGGATGATGGACGGCCAGGTGATCGCCATCCGTGACGCGCTCGACGAGGAGGGCTTCGAGGACACGATCATCCTCGCCTACGCCGCCAAGTACGCGTCCGCGCTCTACGGTCCCTTCCGGGACGCGGTCGACGTGACCATCGCCGGCGGCGGGGATCGCCAGGGCTACCAGCAGGACTACCGCAACGCTCGTGAAGCCCTCGAAGAGATCCGCCTCGACGTCGGCGAGGGCGCCGACATGATCATGGTCAAGCCGGCCCTGTCCTACCTCGACATCATCGTGCGGGCCCGCGCCGAGCTCGACCTGCCGATCGCGGCCTACCACGTGTCGGGCGAGTACTCGATGATCAAGGCGGCAGCGGAGCGGGGCTGGATCGACGGACCGGCCGTGGCCCTCGAGCAGCTCACCGCCATCAAGCGTGCCGGCGCCGACATCATCCTCACCTACCTCGCCCGAGAGATCGCCGAGACGATGCAATGACCACCCACCCCGGATCCGACCCCCACCGCGACCTGACCAACGAGGCGCTCTTCGAGCGAGCCGGACGAGTGATCCCCGGCGGGGTGAACTCACCGGTGCGCGCGTTTGCCGCTGTCGGCGGCACGCCGTACTTCGTCGCCCGCGCCGAAGGTCCGTACGTCTGGGACGTCGAGGGTGCTCGTTCGATCGACCTCGTGCAGTCCTACGGCGCGATCATCGCCGGGCACGCCCATCCGGTGATCGTCGATGCGGTCATCGAGGCGGCGCGGGGCGGCACGTCGTTCGGCGCGCCGACCGAGCGCGAGGTCCTGCTCGCCGAAGCCATCGTCGAGCGGGTGCCGAGCATCGACGAGGTGCGCCTGGTCAGCAGCGGCACCGAGGCCACCATGACCGCCATCCGCGTCGCGCGCGGCTTCACCGATCGCCCCAAGCTCGTGAAGTTCGCGGGCTGCTACCACGGCCACTCCGACGGGTTGCTCGTCGCGGGCGGCACCGGCATGGCGATGCTGGGCCTACCCGGATCGGCCGGCGTCACAGCCAGCGCGGTGGCCGACACGATCGTCGCCCCGTTCAACGTGGTGCCCGAGCTCGACGAGCAGGTCGCCTGCGTCATCGTCGAGCCGGTCGCCGCCAACATGGGCCTGGTCCTCCCGCAACCCGGGTTCCTCGAGGGGCTGCGCGCCGAGTGCGATCGCGTCGGCGCCGTGCTCATCTTCGATGAGGTGATCACGGGCTTCCGCGTCGGCCGGGCCGGCGCGCAGGGCCAGCTCGGGGTCACGCCGGATCTGACCTCGTTCGGCAAGGTGATCGGCGGCGGCCTGCCGGTCGGCGCGGTTGGCGGACGCGCCGACATCATGAACGTGCTCGCGCCGCTCGGACCCGTGTACCAGGCCGGCACGCTCTCGGGGAACCCGCTCGCGACCGCGGCGGGTCTGGCGGCGCTCTCACTGCTGACGAACGACGCGTACGACGCGCTGCGCGCCACCGCCACGCGCCTGGCCGACGGGCTGCAGGCCGCGATCGCCGGGGCCGGGCTCGAGGTCGTCGTGCCCCGCTTCGAGTCGCTCGCCGGCATCTACTTCGGCGCCACGGCCGCCACGAACTACGACGAGGCCAAGGCCACCGACGAGGACGTCTACCGCGTGTTCTTCCACGCGCTCTTGGATCTGGGCGTCGCGATCGCACCGGGCGCGTACGAGGTGCTCCTGCCGGGGCTCGCGCACACCGATGCCATCGTGGACGAGATCATCGGCCATGCGGCCACCGCCGCCGGCGTCGCCGCGGCCGGTCGCTGAACCGGCCCGACAGGACACGAGAGGAACGAGGGGAACGAGCGTGCGCTACGACTTCGCCAGCGACAACACCGCCGCCTGGTGCCCCGAGGCGCGCGCCGCGTTCGCGGAGGCCGACGACGACGGCGCCGTCCCGTCCTACGGCGAGGACCCGTGGACCGCGGCGGCCGCCGACAGCATCCGCGAGCTGTTCGAGACCCCGTGTGACGTGTACTTCGTGTTCAACGGCACCGCGGCCAACTCGTTGGCGCTGGCCACGCTGTGCGAGCCGTACCACAGCGTGATCGCCCACGAGGTGGCCCACATCCTCACCGACGAGTGCGGGGCGCCCGAGTTCTTCTCCAACGGCAGCAAGCTGCTCGCCGTCGGCGGCGAG
>JBBQHT010000435.1:0-2891 GCA_038324235.1 Acidimicrobiales bacterium | reverse complement strand
GCACCCCGGCCTCGCGAGCCACGTGCAGGGCGTACTCGACGGTGCAGTGACCCCAGTGTGCCTTCTGCGCGAACTCGCCGGGCGTGTACTGCGCGTCGTGGATCAACAGATCGACGCCGGCGCACAGCTCGAGCACGCCCTTGGCGATGTCCATGCTGCCGTCGACGGGTTGTTGATGGTCGCTGATGTAGGCGACCGAGACACCGTTCATCTCGACGCGATACCCGTTGGTGATGCCGACGTGGGGCACCCGATGCGAGCGCACCTTCGCGTCGCCCACGACGTGCTCACCGTCGTCGAGCGCGTGGAACCGGAACTCACCGGCGAGGTCGGCGACGCGCACCGGAAAGTACGGCGGGCGCATGAACTCGCTGAACGCGTCCTCGAGGGACACGCCGTCGTCCTGGGTGGGGCCGTAGATGTCGAACTGCGCGCCCGGGCGGTTGACGGGGACGAAGAAGGGCAGGCCCTGGACGTGATCCCAGTGCAGGTGCGTCACGAGAGCGTGCCCGCGGAAGGTCCCGTCGGTCGGCAGCGTGTCCCCCCAGAAGCGCAGACCGGTGCCCAGATCGAGGACGATCGGATCGCAGCCGGGTGCCTCCAGCGCGACACACGCGGTGTTGCCCCCGTATCGCTGATTCGTCTCACACGAGCACGGGGTGGAACCCCGTACGCCGAAGAATGTCACGTTCAATTCGCAAACCCCCCGGGCGAAACGACCCCGAAACTCACTTGACCTTACTCATGCCCAGCTCGCACCGACCCGCGCTGTGACACTTGTCTCAAGCGGCGGGCACGGGTCCGCGCGCGGCGATGCAGGTAGGTTCGCCGCCGCACGTCGGGGGACGTGCGTCACCGCGCTGGCGGTGGCTCTCCGGGGAGGACCCACGACCATGACCGCGACGACGGTGACCACGCAGACGGTGACGCTCAACGATGTCGACTACGTCTACCTCGAGGCCGGCGACGGACCGCTGGCCGTGTGCGTCCACGGCTTCCCCGACACTGCGCACGGGTGGGAGCCGCTGCTCCTCGCGCTGGCCGGGGCCGGCTTCCACGCCGTCGCGCCGTTCATGCGGGGATACGCACCCACTGCTGTTCCCGCGGACGGCCTCTCGCCGCTCGGTGCCTGGGTGGCCGACATCAACGCGCTGCACGCGAGCCTCGGCGGTGACGATCAGGCGGTCCTCATCGGCCACGACTGGGGCGCGCTCACCACGTACGGCGCCGCGGGCGCCGCGCCGGCGAACTGGCGGCGCATCGTCACCGCGTCCATCCCACCGACTGCCGTGATGGCCACCCGCCTGCTCGACTACGACCAGCTCAAGATGTTCTGGTACCAGTACGTGTTCCTCCAGGCATCGGCCGAGATGATCGTGTCGTACGACGACCTCGAGTTCATCGCGCGGCTGTGGGCCGACTGGTCCCCCGGCTTCGACGCCACCGAGGCGCTCGGCCCGGTGAAGGACGCGCTCCGCGACCCCGCCCACCTGACGGCCGCCTTGAGCACGTACCGCACGATGTACGACATGGCCCTGGTGCCGGCGGCGTACCTCGACGGCCAACTCGCCGTGCTCTCGCCCCACACCCAGCCGACGCTCTACCTCCACGGCTCCTCCGACGGGTGCGTGCCGGTCGACGTGGTGGACGAGACGCGCCAGGCCCTCCCGGAGGGATCACGGGCCGAGGCGATCGACGGCGCCGGTCACTTCCTGCAGTACGAGCAGCCCGACCGGGTGAACGAGCTCATCATCGAGTTCCTCGGTGAGCACGACTGAGTCCCTGGCGCGAAGATCCCTCCCGCTGAGCAGCACCCCCGCCCCCAGAACGGCGTACGGTGCGTTCGTGCGCACGGGGGACGACCACACCGCATACCGCTGGCCCGACGCCCTTGAGCCGCGGGCCGGTTTCGTCGCCGTCGTCAAGCGGGACTGCCCCACCTGTGTGATGGTGGCACCGGCCCTGCGCGATCTGGGCCGATCGCTCGACTCGCCCGCGTCCGGCCGGACGGACCCGACGTCGCCGCTGGCCCTGACCGTGCTGACCCAGGACGACCCGACCTTCCCTGAGGACCTCCCGTTGCGCGCCAGTGATCGCCACGTCGACGACACCGCGCTCGATCTCTCCTACGCGCTGGGCATCGAGACCGTCCCGACCCTCCTGCGCGTCGACGACGACGGCCGCGAGCTCGAGCGCATCGTGGGCTGGTCGCGCCAGCAGTGGCAGGCGTTCACCGGGATCGAGGACCTCGGCGCCGACCTCCCCGACTACCGCCCGGGTTGCGGATCGCTGACCCTCGACCCCTCCCGCGCAACCGAGCTGCTCGTGCGCCACGAAGGCGGACGGCTCCGGAGCCGGCCCGTCGAGCTGGCGGCCCTCGAGGATGAGATGGAGGCGATGTTCGATCGCGGGTGGACCGACGGACTGCCCATCGTCCCGCCCACGCCTGCACGCGTCCTGCGGATGCTCGAGGGCACCACCCGCCACCCCGACGACACCGTGGCCGTGGTCCCCCCGGACCTGATCGAGTGCACCGTCGAGAAGGTGGCGATCAACGCGGTCATGGCCGGATGCAAGCCCGAGTACCTGCCGGTGGTGCTCGCCGCGATCGAAGGGGCGTGCACGGACGAGTTCAACATGCACGGGCTGCTCGCCACGACCTACTTCTCCGGTCCAGTGGTCATCGCCAACGGTCCGATCACGACCGCCATCGGCATGAACAGCGGCGTCAACGCGCTCGGCCAGGGCAACCGGGCCAACGCCACGATCGGCCGCGCCTTGCAACTCGTGGTGCGCAACGTCGGCGGCGGCCTCCCGGGCGGGGTCGACCGCGCGACGCTCGGCAACCCGGGCAAGTACACGTTCTGCTTCGCGGAGGACGAGGCCGGATC
>JBBQHT010000434.1:0-2897 GCA_038324235.1 Acidimicrobiales bacterium | reverse complement strand
TCGATCCGCCGGATGTGATCGACCTGCGATCGGTCCCCCCGCTGAGCCGCGACCGAAACGCCTGGCTGACCGCGAACCTCCCGCCGCAATCGTCCCCCGCTCGTACGCCGGCTGCCGATCGAGACACCGCGGCACTCCTTGCTTCGCTTCCCGAACCTGACGGTTCCCACTCCACCGACGTATCGGCGGATCTGCTGACGTCGCTGCCCGAGCCCGACGACCTCGTTCCCGTTCTCGCCCTCAATACGCCCGGCGCCAATTCCAATCTGGAGATCGACCCGTGACGACTCACCATTGTCCACGCGCCCCGTCGTCGCAGGTCGCGACAACCCGACGAACCGCAAGCCCGCTGGCTCGTCACGCGTCCGCCCTCAGCCATCCGGAGGTTCAACAGTGAGCACACCAGACAGCTACGACGACTTGTTCCGGGCCGAGAAGGACGGGCCAATGTCAGAGGACCTGACCGAAGGCGGCAGCCACCTGCTGGACCTCGTCGCGGCCGTGGATTTCTTGCGACGCGGGGACCGCCACGGCCTCACCGTCTGGGATGCCCTCGAAGAAGCACTTCGATGGTGGACCGCCGAACGAGCCAGCGCCGTCGCCGGCGTGTCAGATCCCGAATTCGCCGATCTCGTGTGGGGCGACCCTGACCCGCTCCGCAGTTCCATGGCTCATCTCCTCGGAGCGACGGACACGGTCGCCACCGACGTGGCTATCCAACAAGCCGTTCGCCGGTGGGCGACGACCATGTCGAGCCTCTACAACGACGGAGTGCCTTGGCCCGACCCGGTGTCGCGTCGACCGTTCCCGCCGCTCGCCGTTTCGGACAACGGCGGCACCGGGGATGCGCGCTCATAGCCACTACCGGGTCAGCGGCGGCTGAACGGCGGCATCCACTCAGCGACGGTCCTTCTCGAGCAATCCGGCGTCGTGCGCTGAGCCGCACTCATCATCGCCGCAACGAAAATCGAACTCATGGAATCGAGCTAGCGCAGACGGTGGGAGAGAGAACCTCTGGCCCGGGGAGCTCCTTCACTTCACGGCGCCTCCTGGTCGGCGACAATCCTCTGGAGGAGCCCGACCTCCGCCTTGAATCGCTCGTCGCCGGTCGCGTCTGAAATCGCTCGCGCGTGTTCGGTTAGCGGCGCGGCATCGCGGGACAACGGGACCAAGCCCAGTGCGTCGATCGCGAGAGGTCCTCTCCCATCGCCGATGAGAGGTTCGAGCGTGTGCCTCGATAGGTCGGCCCTTAGTCGCCACAAACCTTCGATGGCGGCGACCTTCTCTGCCTGGGGGATCTGGTCAGTCACGATCGCGCGCAAGTGCGGCAACAACGACTCGGATACCGGAGTGTGGTCCGATGCGAGTCGAGCCAACCCCTCGTGAGTGAACTCACCGGCTTGAAGCACGCGAGGAATGGTGCTGACGAGGGCCGTGCTGGCCAACTGGTGGATGACAACTGAACTCGCTGGAGCCGTTCCGTCTGGCTCGTGCGAGATCGAGCGGCCGACGACGAGCGTCGGAACACCTCGGTCGCACAGTTGGCGGCAGATGCCCCTGATGTCTGGGTCCCGGAGCGATGCTCCGACGAATACCGCTCCATCGGCACTTTGCGCCGACTTTGCGCCGCCTGATACAGCTCGTGGCTCAACGTAGGAAAGGGGGGAAGGTTCTTGAGCTTCTCCCGAGAGGGAAGCACGAGAGCGCTCCCGAGTGAAAGGGGGCCGGCGTCCCCTGGGAGGTGCAGATGGACACCTCCGAACAATGGCATCGGATGGCGAAGTTTGACGACGTCTTCGGAGTCGACAACCCGGTACCAATCAGTTGATCCGTGAACCTTGAGGAGCCGAAGCGCGCCGGCGGGAGACGCGTCGAAGCCACGCCAATGACCCCACTCGCCCGGTCCGAACACTGCAAACCCATCCTCGACGGGAACCGACAGGCTCGCTGCGCGGTCGTAGTTCGTGGTGGCGATGACTAGGTTCGTCGTACTGAGTTAGCGGGTCCGCGGTAGTCGCGCGTGTGTTCGGTATGCTTGTCCATGTAGCGCGCGGGTGCGCGCGGGAGCGTGGGATGAGCGAACCGGACTTGTCGATAACTGAGCAGATCGCGGTGATGGCCCCGGCGGAGTTGACCCTGTTGGTGCAGCGGCTGGCGGCGGACAACACCGAGTTGCGCGACGCGTTGACGGCGACGCAGGCCCGGGTCGCGGAGCTCGAAGCGGCCCTGGAACGCCGGCAGCGGGAAAACAAGCGCCAAGCGGCCCCGTTCTCGAAGGGCAAGAAGCCGGACCCGCCCGCCACCGCGGGCCGCAAGAAGGGCGCCAACTACGGCAAGCGCGGTCAGCGCGCGACGCCGGCGCGGGAACCGGACCGGACGGTCCCGGTGAGCTTGCCGCAGTGGTGCCCCGATTGTGGGGGCCCGCTCGATCACACCCACACGGCCCGTCAGGTCGTCGAGGACCTGCCGCCGTTGGCGGTGATGCTCACCGAGTTCCTCATCGAGATCGGCCAGTGCCGCGACTGCGGGCGCCGCGTCCAGCCCCGCCACGCCGAGCAGGCCTCCGACGCCCTGGGCGCGGCGGGGGTCCAGGTCGGCCCGCAGGCCAAAGCGTTCGGCTGCTGGCTGCACTACGAACTCGGGCTGTCCTTCGCCAAGTGCACCCAGGTGTTGGCCCGCTTCGGGATCACGGTGACGCCCTCCGCGTTGGTGCAGGCGTGCGCCAAGATCAGTGCCGATCTCGAAGTCACCGTGGATGCGATCCGCGCCGAGGTCAACGCCGCGACCGCGGTCACGGCCGATGAGACCGGGTGGCGCGTCGACGGCGACTCGTGGTGGCTGTGGGCCGCCGCCACCGACGTGGCCACCATCTACGCGATCTGCGAAGGCCGCGGCCA
>JBBQHT010000433.1:0-2992 GCA_038324235.1 Acidimicrobiales bacterium | reverse complement strand
GCGGTGAACCGTACGCGGAACTCCTCGGTGCCCCGGGCGAAGAGGTGCGTGGCGGTGGCGGCGACGAGGTCGGCCTTCGTCGGGAAGTGGTGCACCATCGCGCCGCGCGACACGCCCGCGCGCCGGCTGATCTCGGTCGTGGAGGTGCCGGCGTAGCCCAGTTCAGCCAGGCAGTCGACGGCCGCGTCGAGCAGCGCAAGGCGCGTGTGCTGGGTGAGCTGGGCATTCGTGCGGCCAGACGGCTTGGGCATGGCGGCTATCGGACCACACGCTTTACAAACAGTCAAGGCTGTATGTAAATAGCAAGACCCCACCCGTGACCGATGTCGCACGGCCCGCAGGAGCACCCCGGTGACCGCACCCCTCGATCCTCTCGATCCGCTCGATCCCCCGTCCTCTGCGCCCATCGCCCGCGCCGGCGCGCCCGTGGCGACGCCTGCGACCGGAGGGGGCCGCCCCGACCTGTTCGCGGACCCACCGGCGCCGACCGTCGCCCCGACCCGCCGGGCCGCCTCCCCAGGATCGGTCCGCCACCGAGTCCGTGGCTACGGGCCGGTCGTGGCCCTCGTGGCGGTCTTCGTGGTCATGGTGACCCTGGTGCCGTCCAAGGAGCCGACCGCGGCCGCGGGTGGGACCGCGGGCCGCGCGCCCGCGCCCGAAGCGGCGCCGGGCAACGAGGGCCGGGCCGCCAGCGACGGGGGCCAGCCGTGCCCCGACCGCAAGGACCAGGTCCCCGCCGACCCGTACACGCCGCCGTGCTTCACCTTCGCCGGCGCCAACGGTGGCGCCACGAGCCCGGGGGTCACCGGAGACACGATCACGGTGTCCTACCGCGCCACCAGCGACACCGACTACCTCTCCACGATCCAGACCATGGCCAAGTCGGACCTGCCTCCCGACACGCCCGAGGACGTCAAGCGCACCGTCGAAGGGCTCGTCGAGTACTTCAACCAGAACTTCCAGTTCTACGGCCGCAAGATCAAGCTCGTCCCGTTCGACGCGAAGGGCACGGTGATCGGCGAGATCTTCGGAGGTGGGCAGGACGCCGCGACCGCCGATGCGGTGAAGGCCGCCAGCGAGGTCAAGCCGTTCGCCGACATCTCGGCCATCACCGAGCCGTACGCGAACGCGCTGACCAAGCGCCAGATCATCGCCCTCGGCGCGCCCTACGTGTCCGACCAGTGGTTCAACGAGCGACGGCCCTACGCGTGGAGCATCGCGCCGAGCTGCACCCTCGTCTCCAAGGCCGCGACCGAGGTCGCGACGAAGCTTCTCCTGGGCAAGCCCGCGGCGTACGCGGGCGACGCGCTGAAGGGCCAGACCCGCAAGGTGGCGGTGATCTCGCCGGACAACCCCGAGTACCAGCGCTGCACCGAGTCGGGGCTCGCGGTGATCAAGGCGGCGGGCTTCGACGTGCTGCGGTTGAGCTACACGCTCGACCTCGGGACGATGCCCAACCAGGCGGCCTCACTCGTCTCCCGGTTGAAAGACGCCGGCATCACGTCGGTGGCCTGCGCCTGCGACCCGCTCCTGCCGGTCTTCCTCACGAACAAGTCACACCAACAGGGGTACGTGCCCGAGTGGCTCGT
Source organism: Acidimicrobiales bacterium (assembly GCA_038324235.1). Lineage (GTDB taxonomy): Bacteria > Actinomycetota > Acidimicrobiia > Acidimicrobiales > Acidimicrobilacustridaceae > JBBQHT01. Next base: position 1,403 of record JBBQHT010000433.1, on the reverse strand, counting down.
GATGGGCACGGCCCTGACCGATTCGGACTTCGCCGGCCAGCTCTACGACCAGACCGAGTGGGCGCACGCGTTCGGCGCGAGCGCCCTCGGGGACCAGCTCCCGTTGAACGCGAACCTGGCGTACAAGGCCTACACATCGGTGCGGTCCGACAAGCCGGCCAACTCGGCGGAGCTGCTGTACTTCCAGCTCTACCAGCTGGCGATCGGCCTGCAGATGGCCGGCCCGGACCTCACCCCGACCACGTTCGAAGCGGGGATGTTCAACTACCCGGCGCACACGGGCGAAGGGGGCACCTGGAAGTTCGCGCCGGGCAAGTACACCCCCCAGACCCAGGCCCGTCAGCTCTATTGGGACCCGGAGAAGGTGTCGATCCTCGACGGGAAGAAGGGCGCGTACGTCGTGGTGCCGACGTGGTACCGCCTCGGCGAGGTTCCCACCGACGTGGATCCGAAGACCGGGGCCGTCAACGGCACCGCGGGAGCCGGGCCGGTCCCGTCGTCGGCACCGACGTCGGGAGGCGGTTCGTGAGCCTGTCCGCCCCCGGGGGCGTCATCCTGCAAGGGGCCATGCTCGACTGCGGCATCGGCCTGCTGGGCGTGGGTCTCGTGCTCGTCTACCGCAGCACCCGGATCATCAACTTCGCGTACGGCGCGATGGGCGGTTACGCCGCCGCGGTCGGCATCTCGCTCCACCTCGGTCGGGGCTGGCCCTGGCCGGCCTGCGTCGCCGCCGCCGTCGTGACCGGGGTGGCCACCGGCATCGGCGTGGAGTGGATCATCATCCGCCGGTTCCGCCACTCGTCCCGGCTGACCCTCACCGTCGCCACGATCGGCCTGGCCCAGGTGCTCGGCGGCATGGAGCTGCTCGTCCCGCAGGTGCTCGGAGGCCCGACGATCATCGGCGCCTTCGAGACCTCGCTCAACGACACCACGATCTCGGTCTCACCGGTCATCGTCACCGGCAACGACCTGCTGCTGGTCGCCGTCGTCCCGATCGTGCTCGGCCTGCTGTCGTGGTTCCTGCTGAGCACCGACGCCGGGATCGCGGTCCGCGGCATCGCCGAGAACATCGAGCGGGCCCGCCTGCTCGGGATCCCCGCCGATCGCCTCTCCATGCTCGTGTGGGCCATCGCCGGCGCGCTGGCCGCGCTCACCGTCGTGCTGAAGGCGCCGTCGGAGGGCCTGGTCCTGGACGCGGCGGCCGGTCCGCAGCTGCTGCTGCCGGCGCTGGCCGCGGCCGTCGTCGCCGGCCTGGACGACTTGCGCAAGGCCTTCCTCGCCGGGGTCGCGCTCGGCATCGTCGACCAGGTCGTGCGGTGGAACGTCGACAAGCAGAGCGCCTCCACCCTCGTCTTCCTCGCGGTGATCCTGGTCGCGCTCGCGCTCAAGCGCCGCGTCGGCGG
>JBBQHT010000432.1:0-3012 GCA_038324235.1 Acidimicrobiales bacterium | reverse complement strand
CGGTCCTGCCCGCCGGCGCGATAGGAGACCCAGATCATGAGGGCGCACATGGAGCCCGTCACGACGGTCACCCACGCGGCCATCCGTCGGACCACCGCTCGTGGATGACCGTCGGAGACAGCGTCGCCAAGGTGTCGGGTCGACGTCGGGGGGTCGACCGCGAGCGGGGTCATGGCCTCGAGCTGACGACCGGAACCTGCACGTTTGCCGGAGGTCTCATGGTCGCTCACCGCAGGTCCATCGGCAGCAACGGACGTTCCTTGAAGCTTCAGTGATGGACCGATGACCACGGGACCCGGGCGCCAACGTCCCCGCGGCCTACGCTGCGGCGATGCCTCTGACCACGACGCACGCCCCCCACGCCATGGTCGCCAGCGTCGACCATCTGGCTTCGTCGGCCGGCGTCGCCATGCTCCGCGCCGGCGGCAGTGCGGTCGACGCGGCGGTCGCAGCCAACGCCGTGCTCGCCGTCACCGCGCCCCACCTGTGCGGCATGGGCGGCGACCTGTTCGCGCTCGTCCACCGGCCCGGCGACCCCGCGCCGGTCGTGCTCAACGCGTCGGGTCGGGCCGGATCGGGCGCCGACCCAGACCGGCTGCGGGCCGAGGGGCACACGACCATGCCGTTCACCGGCGACCTCCGCTCGGCCCCCGTCCCGGGCTGCGTCGACGGGTGGCTCGCGCTGCTCGACCGCTTCGGGCGCTTGCCGCCCGCCACGGTCCTCGCGCCGGCCATCGGCTACGCCGCCGACGGCTTTCCGTGCTCACCGCTGCTGGGCTTCATGCTTCCGATGCTGCGCGACGTGGCCGGGACCGACGACCTCACGGCCGGAGCCGGGCGCCCCGGTGATCGGATCACGCGGCCCGGCGTCGCCGACACGCTGCGCGCCATCGCCCGGCAGGGACGGGCCGGGTTCTACGGCGGAGCCTTCGGCGAGGGCCTCCTCGCGCTCGGGGCCGGCGAGTACCTCCCCGCCGACCTGGACCAGCATCTGGCCACCTGGGTCGAGCCGCTCGGCACCCGGGTGTGGGGCCACGACGTGTGGACCGTGCCCCCGAACTCGCAGGGCTACCTCACGTTGCTCGGGCTGCGCATCGCGGAAGGCCTCGATCTACCCGACGACCCCGACGACGCCGCCTGGGCACACGGGCTGATCGAAGCGGCGCGCGCCGCCGCGCACGACCGGCCCGACCGCCTGCACGAACACGCCGATGTCACCTCGCTGCTCGTCGACGCGGAGGTCGAGTCGCGACGGGCACTGATCGATCTCGACGCCACCGCCGACCTGCCGGGGCCTGGCCGCGCGGGCGACACGATGTTCCTCTGCGCCGTCGATGACGACGGCATGGGCGTGTCGCTCATCCAATCCAACGCCTCAGGGTTCGGGTGCCTCGTGTTCGAGCCCGCCACCGGCGTCGGACTGCACAACCGCGGCCTCGGCTTCTCGCTCGAGCCGGGCCACCCCGCCGAGTACGGACCCGGCCGCCGACCCCCGCACACGCTGTCGCCGGCGCTGGTCACCCGCCCTGACCACTCGTTGCGCAGCGTGATCGGCACGATGGGCGGCGACGCCCAGCCCCAGATCTTGTTGCAGCTGCTCACCCGCCTGCTGCGCCATGATCAGTCGCCCGGCGCCTGCATCGATCGACCCCGATGGGCGCTGACGAGCTCGGGCGCGTCGGGCTTCGACACCTGGGCGGACCCGAATGCGGTCATCGTCGAGATCGAGCCGGCCGCGGCGGCTGCGTGGGAAGCGGGCCTGACCGCCCGCGGCCACGAGGTCCGCGTGACCGATCGGTACCGCGGCTCGTTCGGCCACGCCCACCTGATCGAGGTGCGCCCTGACGGCATGCGGGCCGGCGCCGCCGACCCGCGCGGCCTCATCGCCGCGGCGACCGGGTACTGAGCTCGGCGTGATCGGCAGCGAACCACGACCCGTCGTCCCGGGTCCGGATCGAGGCCGCCGCTATGCCCGCTGGCCCGACATTGGGACGACGCGTCGGCCCCAGCCCGACGGTCGGTCTCAATTTCCGGGTGGGGCGCGGGGATAACCTCAGCCCGATGAGCGGATCCGAGTCGCGAGGGTGGCACGCCCAAGAAGCCCTCGTCGCGGTGTGCCTGGCCATGGCCGTGGTCGGGCTCAACACGACTGCGATCGGCGTGGCGTCACGCGACATCGTGGACGAGTTCAACACGTCGGTCAGCACCCTGTCGTGGATCGTGGGCGGGTTCCTGCTCACCGCGGCATCGTTCTCGCTCATCGGCGGACGCCTCGGCGACGTGTTCGGCCGGGTGCGCACGTTCCTCGTCGGCGTCCTCATCCTGGCCACCGGTGCGGCGATCGCCGCGCTGGCGCCGACCGCGAACGTCCTGATCGTCGGCCGGGTGGTCGAAGGCCTGGGCGCGGCCCTGGTCATGCCGACCTCGATCGAGCTCGTCGCGGCGTACCCGCCGCGCTCGGGTGTGCCGAGCGGCTTCCGCGCCCGGGGCGTCGTGTACGCCGCGTCGTTTGGGATCGGCCCGCTCTTCGGCGGCCTGCTCACCGATCTCGTCTCGTGGCGCGCGATCTTCTGGGTCGAGCTCGTCGTGCTGCTCGCGGCTGCCGCGCTGGTCTTCCCGCTCTTCCGGATCGCCTCGCACCTCCCGAAGCCACCGACCCGGGACATCCGGGGGGCCGCGCTCACGACGTTGTTCGTCCTCGTCACCGTGGGCGGCGCGTTCCGGGCACCGGTCTGGGGCTGGTCGTCCGGGCCGATGGCGATCGCCGCGGCCCTGTCGGTCGGGCTCGGCCTCGCGCTGTTCCGAGTGGAGTCACGCACACCCCACCCGTTGCTGCACCGAGGGCTGCTGCGCAATCGGGTGGTGCTCGGCGCCAACGTCGCCACCCTGGCGGCCTCGATCGGCATGATCGGCCTCGTCTACTTCTTCAACCTCTTCGCGCAGTCGGCGGCCTCCTTCGACTCGACGGCCGTGGCCATCGCGCTGGCCCTCGTGCCGTTCGCGGGATCGATC
>JBBQHT010000431.1:0-3023 GCA_038324235.1 Acidimicrobiales bacterium | reverse complement strand
CGCGACCGACGTCGTGGTCGTCGGATCGAGCAGGGCGAACGGAACGCGGCTGTCGTCCTGGAACGTGGCCTGGTCACCCGGGTGGATACCGCACCCGACAGTCGCCGCCAGGAGGCAGGTCAGACCCACCAGCCGAGCGCTCATGTCGCGGCCGCCTCGGGCGCAGCGTCGATGGGCAGTTCGATGACGAATCGGGCGCCGCCGCCCGGCGCCTCCTCGACCCACAGCCGTCCCCCGTGGAGCTTCACGTGGTCGGCGGCGAGGGCGAGTCCGAGCCCGGTGCCGCGAGGGGAGTGGGGATCGGTGCCCGAGCGCCCGCGGTGGAACCGATCGAAGATCGCTTCCTTCTCGTCCTCGGCGATCCCGGGCCCGTTGTCCTCGATGCCGATCCGAATGGATCTCGGGGCGCCGGAAACCTCGGACCCGACGGTGATGCGGGTCGTGCCGCCGCCGTACTTCTCCGCGTTGTCGAGCAGGTTGACGATCACCTGGTGCAGGCGCCGCGGGTCGACGTGCGCGCGGAGGTCAGGAGAGGACGTGACGATCGGTGGGCGATGGTCACGCTCGCTGACGACGGCCCGCACGAGGTCGAGCACGCAGAGATCACGGGTCTGCAGCGCCGCGGTACCGGCTTCGAAGCGGGAGATCTCGAGCAGGTCCAGCACCAGGCGATTGAACAGCTCGACCTGCTCGTCGAGCAGGTCGATCGCCCGGGCCGCTTCCGGCGGGAGCTGCTGGCGGCGGCGATTGACCACGCTCACCGCGGCCGAGAGCGCCGTGAGGGGCCCGCGCAGATCATGGGAGACGTCGGACGCGAATCTGGCCTCACGATGGATCCGTTCCTCGAGCGTGTCGAGCATGCCGTTGAACGAAACGGCGAGCGGCTCCAGGTCGGGGTCACCCGTGACGACGAGTCGAGCATCGCTACGGCCCGCCACGATGTCCGACGCGACTGTCGAGATGGTGCGCAGCGGTCGCACCACGCTGCGGCTGACGAACGCGCCGGTGAGAGCGCCCACCGCCGCCGCGGCGACCGCCGCCAACAGGAGGGACGAGGCGAGCACGTTCAGGGTGCGGTTCATGTCGTCGAGCGGGTTGATCTCGTAGTAGCTGGCGTTCAGCCCTCGGATCGGTACTCCGACAACCAGCGCCGGCGTGGTGGCTGTCGCCGAGATCTGGCTTCCCGCGTGGCCCTGCTCGACACCGGCGCGCAAGCTTGCGGGCAACAGGCCGCGGTCGGCGTGCACCGAACTGGTGTACCAGCTTCCCTCACGCTGCAAGAGCACCTCACCCGCGTTGGCTCGTTGGAGCCCCGCCAGCAACGCCGTCGTGTTGTGGTCATCGGTGGTGACTCGGGTGCGCACCGCTCGCGCGTTCGTGTAGGCCTGTCGCAGCGCGGCTTCTTCACGGTCGCTGATGAGCGATGTGCGCACCAACGAGTAGGCCACGACGGCCAGGGTGCACGAGAGCACGAAGGACACCAGACCGAACGCGATCATGGCCCGCGCCCGAACCGAGAGGCGGCGCCGTTCGTGGTGCGGCGCTGGTTCTGGCGTCGGTCGTGGCGCGGTCATTCGTCGGCGGCTTCGGTGATCGGCTCGCTCGGGCGGCCACGTCGTGGCGGCGTGCTCGGCAGGCGGCCGCACTGCATCATGTCCAGCCCAGGTACCACTCGTCGGCCGGCGTCTCGCCGGCGGCCCGCGAGAACTCCTCCAAGGCGGCGACGAGGTCGGCCCGGCGTGCCTCGGTCATCTTCTCGACGATCTTGTGGATCTCCGCCCGGCGCCGTTTGGTCACGGCGTTGACGATCTCGGCGCCCGCAGCCGTGATGCACAACTCGACCTCCCGCCGGTTGTCCGGAGGCGTGGCCCGGCCGATGAGCTCCTTGCGCACCAGCCGGTCGCACATGCGCGTGGCCGTGGACGGAACAACCTGAAGCTCATCTGCGAGCTGTTGCAGCGACTGAGGGCCCCGAGCTTGGAGCACGACCAGGGTTCGGTACTGGGCCAAGGTCACCTGCTCGCTCGTGTCCGCCAGGGAGCGAGCCGAGATGCCCACCAACACGCGGGACGCGGTCAACACGGCCTCGACCAGCGATTCGCTCTGCCTCGCCACCTGAACAGATTGCATAGAGCAAAGATTGTAGCATGCAAGGAAAGTCCGCCCTTGTCGAGTGGCGCCACGCGATGGGTGGCAGCGAGGCACTCGGCGTTGCCCCAAAGGCGACCGTTGAAGGGCGTGACGGGGAGTCCGGGGGCTCAGCCGAGGTCGGTGAGGTTGATCGCCTGTCGACCTCGCCGTCTCGGACCAGCTCGTGGGGCTCGGCCTCAGAGGGCTCGGTCGAAGTCGCGATGCGACTACGAGCGGCCGGCCGAGGTCACCAGCACCGCGAACGAACCCACGCCGAGCAACCGGGAGCCCGCTAGGTTGTCGTCGGCCAAGACGAGATTCTCGATGGCGCCGGTCACCGGGTCGAACTCGATGTCGGCGAGGTCACCGAGGCCGTAGCCGTCCTCGGTGAGGACGAGTTTGTGGAGCGGAAGTGTCCGGCCGTCCGCGGCCCCCTTCTCCGCATCCGAATGCGGTGCCCTCAAGATGTCAGTGCCGCCGATGGTGAGGACGTCGGAACCGATGCCGCCGGTATCGGACCACGACACGACGCGGTCGCCGATCACGAACCCGGTGATCGAGGATGCCGGCGCGTCGACGATCAACGCGTTGACGCGGCCGACGCCTTCGGCGGTCGAGGTGTCGACGACCTCACGGCCCAGGGTGTCGCTCCAGCGCATCAGTGGCCCGTTCCGGAGAGGCCCGACCGGAAGTCAGCGACAGCGCTGCCGAACCCGGAGAGGTCGTCTCTGATGAAGTCGGTCGCCGAGTCGGGGACGATGATGTTCTCGCCCGACATGGCGAGGGTGTCGGGCATGGGGATGAAGACGTGGTGGCCGCCCGCGTCGTGCGCGGCCGGCAGGGGCTGGATCTCGAAACCGACGACGTCGGCGGGCGCGCCCGTGGATACCACG
>JBBQHT010000430.1:0-3033 GCA_038324235.1 Acidimicrobiales bacterium | reverse complement strand
CGCTACCGATCGTAGGCGCGACGCCGTCAGCCGCGTGGCCGGCAACGGGTGCTTTGGAGCTCAACCGCGACGTCGCTCGCCATCGACGCGGGCGCCCCTTCCTCGCAGGTCAGGACAACGCCGCGTTCAGACCTGGCACTGCTCGCAGAAGTACGTGGCGCCCTGGAACTTGACCTTCACGATCGGGGCACGGCAGCGGCGGCAGGCGATCTTCTCGCGGTCGTAGACCTTGTGGTGCTCCTGGTACTCGCCCCGCTTGCCGTTGATGTCGACGTACTGCTCGTCGGCCAGGGTCGAGCCGCCGTACTTGATGGCGTCGTGCAGGGTCTCGACCAGCGCCCGGTACAGCCGACGCATCTCCTGGGTCGATAGCGAGTCCGACTGGCGGTCGTAGCGCAGTCCCGCGGCGAAGAGGATCTCGTCGGCATACACGCTCCCGAGGCCCGCGATGATGGACTGATCCGTCAGGAACGCCTTCAACTTCATCTGGTGACGCAGCAGCAGGTGACCGAAGGTCTGCCACGACATCGGCTCCTCGACCGGATCGACGCCGAGGGTCGCGAGCTCGGGCACGAGCGCGTCGAGCTCGTCGGGTGTCGTCACGAACAGCTCGCCCAGGGTGCCGGGATCGACGAAGCGGAGCTGGCCCCCCTGGGTGAACGTGATGATCACGTGGGTGTGCTTGGCGACCTCGTCCTTGGCCGCGGCCCGCAACAGCTGCCCGCTCGTGCCCAGGTGGATCACCAGGAGTTCCTCGGTGTCGAGCTTGAGGAGCAGGAACTTGCCCTTGCGCTCGACCGCGTTGATCTTGGTCCCGTCGAGGCGGGCGATGAACTGCTTCTTGTTGGTGTGGCGGCGGATCGAGCGGGCGCCGGTGACGGCGACGGTCTTGATCCGCTTGCCCACCACCTCCTTCTCGAGCTCCCGCCGAATCGTCTCGACCTCGGGCAATTCAGGCATCCACACCCTCGTTCTCTCCGGCGAACCGGCCCACGAGCTGCTCCCATGCGGAGTGCGCCGCGGCCTGCTCGGCCTGTTTCTTGGATCGACCCTCACCAACACCGTGGGACTCGCCCCCGAGCCAGACGGTCGCGAAGAACCGCTTCTCGTGGTCGGGCCCCTCGTCACGCAGCTCGTAGACCGGCAGCTCCTCATAGAGGCGCGCCGCGAGCTCTTGCAGCTGGGTCTTGTAGTCCTCGCCACCCGGGCCGTCGGCCGCGGTGGTGATGCGGTCGTCGAGCAACCGCAGGATCAGGGGACGCACGGCATCCATGCCGGCGTCGAGGTAGACGGCACCGAACACGGCTTCCATCGCATCGGCGAGGATGGACGGCTTGTGCCGACCGCCGCTGGCGTCCTCGCCCTTGCCCAGCCGCACGGCCTCGCCGAGCTCGAGATCGTCGGCGACCTCGGCCAGGGTCGCGGCGCTGACGACCATGGCGCGCAGCTTGGCCAGCTCGCCCTCGGGCATCTCGGGATAGGTGGCGAAGATGAAGTCGGTCACCACGATGCCGAGCACGGCGTCGCCGAGGAACTCGAGGCGCTCGTTGGAGACGTAGCCCGCGTTCTCGGCGCAGAACGAGCGGTGGGTGACGGCGAGACCGAGCAGTTCGGGGTCGGCGAAGGCGTGGGCCAGCCGCGCCCCCAGCGCGACCACCGCGTGCTCGTTCCCGTCTCGCTGCCCCCGATCGATGAGCTCTATCCCATCTTCGCCAGGACGTAGTCGACGGCGTCGCGCACCGTCTTGAGGTCCTCGAGGTCTTCGTCCTCGATGCGGAAGCCGACGGAACGTTCGCCCAGCTCCTCTTCGAGGGCCTCGACCAGTTCGATCAGTGCGAGCGAATCGGCTTCGAGGTCGTCGGCGAACGAATCGCCTTCGTTGATGCTGCCGGGTTCGATCTCGAGGATGTCCGCCAGGCGATCACGGATGAGGTCGAGGACCTGCTGGCGATCCATGGGGCCTTGCTCGACATGGGTCTCTGCGGGCACGACGGTCCTTTCGGGTTGACGGCCGGGGGCCGGGGATGGGGATGCGGGCCTTCGACCGGCCGCACCGCCACGAGGTTGCATCGCGAGCACCTGGTCGGCACCACCGGTCCGCGTGCGGGCTGGAGGACCTACCGTGCTGCAACCCCACTCCCCGTGCTGGACGGGGCCCCTCAGCGGGACGGAACGATGCATCCTACCCGCGACCAAACTTTGTGCGCTTGTGAACGAGTTGGGGCGGGCCCGCTTCGCCGGTGGGCCGGTCGCTCAGGAGGTGGCGATGGCGTCGCGCAGGTGCTCGACGACCTCGCCGGTGACCAGCTCGTGCGCCACCCGCAGGGCGTTCACGATCGCCGTCGCCGACGAGGAGCCGTGGCTGATGATGCACACGCCGTTCACGCCGAGCAGCATCGCCCCGCCCGTGTTCTCGGGATCGAGGGCGCTGTAGAGAGGCAACAGCGCCGGCATCAACGTGTCGGCGGCGGCCTGGGCTTCGGGGGTGGAGCCGAACGCGTCGAAAAGCGCGCCGACCAGGGCGCGCATGGCCCCTTCCAGGGTCTTGAGCGCCACGTTGCCGGTGAACCCGTCGGTGACGATCACATCGACGTCGTCGGTCATGATGTCGCGGCCCTCGACGTTGCCGATGAACTGCGCGCCGGTCGACCCGATCCACTCGCCGGCGGCGAGCAGCTTGTGGGTCTCCTTCACCAACGGGTTGCCCTTGGTGGGCTCTTCGCCGATGGACAGCAGACCGACACGGGGAGCAGCGATGCCGTAGCGGTCGCGGGCGTACACCGCACCCATCTGGGCGAACTGCACGAGGTACTCGGGGTTGCACTCGGCATTGGCGCCCGCATCGAGCAGCACGGTCGGCAGGTCGTGGCCGGGCACGGGGATCGGCGTGGCGATGGCCGGCCGGGACACGCCCTTGATGCGGCCCATGCGCAAGAGCGCGGACGCCATCGTGGCGCCCGTGTTGCCGACGCTGATCATGGCGGACGCCTTGCCGTCGCGCACCGCCTCGGCGGCGCGGACGAGCGAGCTGTC
>JBBQHT010000429.1:0-3036 GCA_038324235.1 Acidimicrobiales bacterium | reverse complement strand
GAAGGGCAACCGCGGCAGCCTCCGACCCGGCGCGGATGGGCACCGTGTCGAAGGTCTCGCCCGCCCGGCGAACCGGACCTGACCGACCGGGCGATATCGCCAGCATGTCGACCGATCAGCGCAGGGCTACTCCCCTTCGTGGACCGCACCATACCGGAGGGGCGAGCGAGGCCACCACTTGGCCACGGCCCGCTGACGCGGGGTTGCTCGTGGGTCAGCGGCACGACCTGGGACGGCAGCATCATCCACTGGGCGGATCCGGCATGATCGGGGCATGCCAGGTTGGGTCTGTCCCGCGTGCGGTCGCCGGTTCGCTCGGGCGCGCCAGGCGCACGAGTGCGCACCGGCGATGACGCTCGAGGAGTACTTCGCGACTGGCCCGCCGCACGAGCGCCCCGTCTTCGACGCCGTCCACAGCTACCTGGCCAGCTTGGGGCCGGTCCACGTGGAACCGGTCTCGGTCGGCATCTTCATCAAGAAGGAGGGGAGCTTCGTCGAGTTGCGACCGATGACGCGGTGGGTCGCGATGTCCTTCCCGATGCCCCGCCGCATCACGCATCCGCAGATCACGCGCCAGCCGATCGTCGCGGGGCCGCGGGTGTTCCACATCGTCAAGCTGGCGACGCCGGCCGATCTCGCCGCCGACGTCCGGGAGTGGCTCGCCGAGTCGTACGCCTTCACGGTCTGACCGACGGCCCCCGTCGTCGCGACGTCGCTCCTCGCCATCGTCAGCCGATGTCACTGCGCAGCAGGCTCACGGCGATCACGATCATGACGACACCGATGAGGACGTCGAGGACCCGCCACGTGACCGGCCGCGACATGAGCGGCGCCGCGGCGGTCGCCCCGAAGCCGAGGGCGCTGAACCACGAGACGCTCGCCAGCGCGGCGCCGATGGCGAACCACCATCGGTCGTCGCCGTACTGGTTGCCGATGGAGCCGAGGAGCAGAACGGTGTCGAGGTACACGTGCGGGTTGAGGAACGTGAACGCCAGCATGGTGAGGGCCACGCTGGTGGAGGACTGGGGCGGTTCATTAGCGGGCAGCAACACGTCGGCACGCCGAGCCCGCCAGAACGAGTGCACGGCGTAGCCCAGCAGGTAGACCACGCCCACCCACTTGACGACGACCAGGGCGTCGGGATGAGAACGGACGACCGCGCCGATGCCCGCGATCCCCAGGGCGATGAGCACGGCGTCGGCGGCGGCGCAGATGGTCACGGCGATGCCGACGTGGTTCCGGGCGAGCCCGAGACGGAGCAGGTAGGCGTTCTGCGCCCCAATCGCGACGATGAGCGAGAACCCGGCGAGGAACCCGGCGACGGCGACATCCACGGCGGACAACCTAGGTGGCGCTGCGAGGTCAATGACTCGCCGGCGCGGAGCCGACCAGGTCGGGGCGTGCCGGGACGCGACGCGTCAAAGTCGGGGCGAGTCGGGACGAGTCGGGACGTGTCGGGACGTGCCGGGACGCGACGGGGCCCGGGCTCTGGGCCCGGGCCGCCGGCGTGAGGGCTGGATGTTCTCGATTCAGGGCTGGGCCGGGATGCTGGCCGGGATGGTGCCGCTGGGCCCGGCCGGGGTCGGCTGGTCGCCATCGTCCGTCGTCGGCACCTGCACGTTGCGGGGCTGGAGCGTGATGGTCTTGGTCACCGTCTTGCCGTCCTGGCCGATGGCCGTCAGCTTGAAGGTGTGGGGGCTCGAGCAGTTGAACGGCAGGCTGTCAGAGCCGTTGGCCGGGTAGGTCTTGTAGATGCCCGGGCCGTCGATGGCGATGGTCGTCTTGACCGCGTTGGTCGTGGTCCACTCGGCCGAGAAGGTCTGGAAGTTCCCGTTGTGGCAATCGATGGTGTCGGGCGTGGTGAAACTGGTGATGACCGGCGACGGGCCGGCGGGTGTCGTGGGCTTCGGCGCGGGCGCGGGCGCGGGTGCACCCTTGCCGTCGTTGCCACGGTTGCCGCCGGTGTTCGCCGTGGTGGGCGTGACGTCGGTGGGGGCCGGCTCATCCCCGACGGGGGTGACCTGGCCGGTGGCCTGTCCGGTGCCGGCCGCGCTCTGCGCGGCCTTGCTGCTCGCGGCCAGCGTCTCGGCCTGGGCCGTCGACGTGCTCTGGCGGGAGCCGACCATCAGCGCGGCGACGCCGACGAGGAGGAGCAGGGCCACGGCCCCGAGAGCGACGGCGAGCATCAGCCGGGAGCGGCCGCGAGGCTCGGAGCCGGGTGCGGGGGACGGGAAGGAAGGCTGGGGATCGTAGGTGGCTTGGTCGTGCATCGAACGGCTCCTTGTCTCGAGCGACCGGAGTGCCGCTACGTCACCCCCAGACGCATCGCGCCCGATTCGTTACCCCGAAGGCCTAGGTCATCGGACACACCACTCACTCGCGCAGCTTCCACCCCGTCGGGCCGTGGCGCTCCCAGGCGCCCACAAGCAACGTGACGGGTGACTGGTTGAGAAGCGGTTCATACTCTCCTAACAAGTTGGGTGGACAGTACGCCCGGCATCCGACTGGGTGGTTCGGCGGACAAGGAGCAAGCCCATGAAGAAGTTCGTTCTCGGTGCGGTGGCCATGGCCTCGCTCGCTGGTGGTTCGTTGGCCGTGGCGGCGGTGAACCCGTTGGGGATCGCCGGGGCCCAGGATGGCACGACGGGGACCACCCAGCCCGGCCTGGCGCCGACGGTTCCACCGGGTTCGGCGAGCTCCGGCACGCCGCCGAAGGGTTTGCCCCAGGGTGGCCCAGCAGACCGTCACGGCCCGCGTGGTGGTCAGGCGCTCGAGGACACGCTGAAGGAGCTCGTCGCCAACGGCACGATCACCCAGGCCCAGGCCGACGCGATCACCTCTGGCGTGCGATCCAAGATCGAGGCCGGAGGGCCGGGCATGGGCCGGGGTCGGCCGGGCATGGGCTTCGGCAAGGACATGGTCGAGGCCGCCGCGGCGGCCATCGGGATCGATGCGAAGACGCTGCTCGGCGAGCTGAAGGACGACAAGACGCTGGCCGCGGTGGCCACGGCGCACGGCGTGGATCCCCAGAAGGTC
>JBBQHT010000428.1:0-3053 GCA_038324235.1 Acidimicrobiales bacterium | reverse complement strand
TGCGCAGTCCTGGATCGCCGGCGCCGTGGCCCTGCTGGTCGGCTGGCCCGCCATCTACGTCGCGGGGCGCGCGCTGCACGGGTTGTCCCAGCGCTGGGTCGTGTTCGTGCCCGTCGGCTTCGTGTTGCACGACTTCATGGCGATGAGCGATCCGCTGCTCGTGCCGCGCCGGATGGTCCGCTCGCTCGGCCCCGCGCTGGAAGGCAACGACGCCATGGATCTCAGCCTGGGTTCGCTCGGCCTGGTCCTGCAGGTCGATCTGACCGAGCCGACGCCCGTCGCCCCCGTGCCCCGGCGAACCCGCCCAGGCCAGCGACCGCCGCTCGAGACGGTCGAAGTCGACGCCGTGCTCTTCGCCCCATCCCGGCCCGGCGCGCTGCTGCGCGAGGCACGGTCTCGGCGCCTGCCCGTCGGCTGAGCTCGCCGTCCGCTCGCGTCGCCACCGTCGGCTCGCGTCGCCAGCGTCAGGTCGCGATGCCGCCGCCGAGCACCCGATCGCCCTGGTAGAAGACGACGCTCTGCCCGGGTGCGATCCGTCGTTGCGCTGCGGCGAAGCGCACCCGCACGCCCGCCGGCGGGCCTGGGTCCGGCACGGATCCTTCCGCCCCGACCGGCGCGCACGGCTCGATCTGGGCCGGCAACGGCTCGCCGTGCGCGCTGCACTGCACGATCACCGCGCCGAAGACCGGCTGGTCTGCCCACACGACCTGGTGCAGCTCGACGCCGTCGGTGAGCAGATCGGCCGCCGACCCGATCGTCACGGTGGCCGCGTCGACGTCGACATCGATCGCATACCGGGGCTGGCCGTCGCGTCCCGGCGCGAGCCCGCGGCGCTGGCCGACCGTGACCAGCTCGACCGCGTCGACCTGGCCCACCTCGGTGCCATCGGCCTCGATGACGCGCCCGGGCCGGAGCGGGATGCGCGTGCCGAGGAAGGTGGTGCGGCCGCCGGTCGACGTGATGAAGCAGACGTCCTGGCTGTCGGGTTTGGTCGCCGTGCGCAACCCGAGGCGGGTCGCTTCCTCCCGCACCTCGGCCTTGGTCATGCCACCGAGCGGTAGCAGCACGCGGGCGAGCTGGCCCTGGTCGAGCATGTAGAGCACGTAGGACTGGTCCTTGGCGGCGTCCGCCCCCCGGGCCAGGCGGCGGGTGCCGTCGGGCTCGTCCACGATCCGGGCGTGATGGCCCGTGGCCACGAGGTCGAACCCGAGCGCCGCCGCCCGGTGCAGCAGACGGTCGAACTTCAGGTGGCGGTTGCACTCGATGCACGGGTTGGGCGTGAGCCCGTGGGCGTGCGCCGCGACGTAGGGCTCGACCACGTGCTCGTTGAAGTCATCGCCGAAGTTGAAGACGTGGAACGGGATGTCGAGCTGCTGGGCGACCCGGCGGGCGTCGTCGACATCGGATACCGAGCAGCACCCCGTGTCGCTCTCGCCCCCCCACAGCTTCATCGTGACCCCGGTGACGTCGTAGCCCGCGTCGATCAGGCGCGCCGCGGCCACCGACGAGTCGACGCCACCCGACAGCGCCACGAGCACGGCGGGGCGGATCGGATCGGGATCGGCAATCATGCGAACCGCCGCAACCGCTCGACCGCCGGCGGCACCGCTTCGAGCGCCGCATCCACGTCTGCATCCGTGGACGCCCACCCGAGCGACAGGCGCAGCGACCCGATCGCCTGCTCCCGGGGCACACCCATCGCGGCCAGCACGTGGGAGGGTTGGGACGCGCCGCTCGCGCACGAGGAGGCCGCCGATGCGTACACCTCGTGCTTCTCGAGCAGGAACAGCAGCGACTCGCTCTCGATGCCCGGCACGCAGACGTGCGCGATGCCCGCGACCTTGTGGCGGCGATCCGGGATGCCCGCCGCGTCGCGCTCGACACCCGTCTCGATGAGGCCGTCCACCGTGGCGAGCAGCCCTTCGACGAGGCGATCGCGCAGCTTGCCCACGCGCTCGACCGTGGCCACCCGCGTCTCGGTCGTGATCGCCAACGCCGTGGCGAGGGCGACGATGCCGGCGACGTTCTGCGTGCCGCTGCGCCGTTCGGCCTCCTGGCCGCCGCCCACCGCCCGCGGCGCCACGCGGCTGGCCGCACGACCCCGCATCACGAGCGCGCCGACCCCCTTGGGCCCGCCGAACTTGTGGCCGCTGATCGACACGAGATCGGCGGCCCGGACCCGCGCGGCCGCGTCGGTCCACTGGACAGCCTGCACCGCATCGGTGTGGAGCAGGGCGTCGGGTGCGTGGCGGCGCACCACCGCGGCCACCTGGTCCAGCGGCTGCACGGTGCCGACCTCGTTGTTGGCCAGCATCACCGACACCAGCGAGACCGTGGCGCCGGCGTCGCGGCTCTCATCGAGCACGGCGGCCAGCGCGACGAGGTCCACCACCCCCCGGGCATCGACGGTCACGAACCGACCGCCGCGGGCCTCGATCGGTTCGAGGACCGCGTGATGCTCCACCGCGGACCCGACCAGCACACCGCCGACCCGGTCGTGGGTGCCGAACACCGCGAGGTTGTCCGCCTCGGTCCCGCCGCCGGTGAACACGACCTCGCGCGGCTCGACGCCCAGCGCCTCGGCCACGGTGTCACGCGCCTCGTCGATGGCCCGGCGCGCAGCACGGGCGACGGTGTGCGCCCCCGACGGGTTCCCGTAGTGGTCACGCAGGTACGGCAGCATCGCGTCGACGGCTTCGGGCCGCATCGGCGTGGAGGCCGCGTGGTCGAGGTAGGCAGGCATGGCCCGGTCAGGGTACCGCCGGGGACGCAACCGCCCGCGGCGCCTTACCCCGCGGGCGGCGGCCCGGGTGGCGGCGACCACGGGGCCGGGGCCGGGGGCGGCGGCGCCGACCCCACGGGCGGGCCGTAACCCGGAGGGGTCCCGTAGCCCGGCGGGGTGCCGTAACCCGGTGTGGTCCCGTAGCCCGGCGGGGTGCCGTAACCCGGTGTGGCGGGGCGCGGGTACCCCGGCGGGGGCGGACCGACGGGCGCGGGAGGCGGCGGGGCCCACCCGATCGAACCACTGCCCGCAGGATCTGGTCCGGGAGAGC
>JBBQHT010000427.1:0-3073 GCA_038324235.1 Acidimicrobiales bacterium | reverse complement strand
CGGGAGATGCCGAGCGAGATCGGCTGCACGTTGATGATCACGGGTCGCACGGACGAAGTGCTCGACGCGGCGGTGGCCCACGCCGTGGCGGTGCACGGTCACGCTGACACGCCCGAGCTTCGGGCCCAGGTGAAAGGGAGCTTGAAGACCGAGCAGCCGGCGTGGCTGTAGTGGCGGCCGGGTCTTGGTGCGCGCGTCGATCGGCGAGGGATTCCGCTTCGACCGATGCTTTGGCACCAGGGCCCGGCCCTGACAACAAGATCGAGAAGGAGCCCTTCCCGACGAGCAGTTGACGAGTTCTTCCTGCTGGTAGTTCCTGTGCTGACCAGGATCTCCCCCTTGCCCTGACCCGTGTTGCCGGCCCCGACCCGGTGCCCGGGTCAGGGCAGGTGTCGTTTTGGCGGCGGCAGTGGCCCGGGTGCTGCCGCCCGTCCAGAGCCGCGCGTGCCGGGGATTCAGCTTGGGGCCGAGGGTCGGTTGTGGCTACTATCTCCGGGTCCTGCCCCCATCGTCTAGCGGCCTAGGACACCACCCTCTCAAGGTGGCGGCACGGGTTCGAATCCCGTTGGGGGTGCTCCGACGAATCCCCTGCAATCGCAGGGGATTCAGCGGTTTTGGGGTCCGGGTGCGTTCGTGCCGGCGGACGAGTCGCCGGCGCCGGTGACCCGTGCCGGCGGTGCGCATCCAGGCGGCATCGTCACTCGCAGGCGATCCCGTCCCCGTCGCGGTCGAGGGCCGGCCGATACCCGGGCTCACCACGATGGATCGGGGCGGCGCCGGCCGCGCGCGCCGCGGTGCAGTTCGCGTAGTAGACCGTCGACGGCTGCGCGGTCGGGGCCACGGTCGTGACCGGCGCCATCGTCGTCGGCGGTGAGGTCTCCTCTGGCGCGGCGGTGGTGGGCGCGGCCGTCGTCGGTGCGGCGGTGGTGGGCGCGGCCGTGGTCGGCGCGGCGGTGGTCGGCGGGTCGGTCGGCGCCGGCGTCGTCGGAGGAGTCGTCGCGGCCTCGGTCGGCGGTTCCGTGGCCGGAGCTTCCAGGATCGTCGAGGTCGTCGCGTCCTCGGCCGTGGTGGTGGGCGAGGTGGATGACCTCGACGCGACCGTGGTGCCGGTCGTGCTGATGGGTGTGCCCGTCGCGCAGCCGAACAGGACCACGATCCCGCCGATCCCGATGATCCCGCCGATGAGCCGTCTGGTCGTGCTGGTGCGCGTGGGCGCGTTGGTGTGCATGGTCATGGTTCCCGCCTCCGGGCGACGAAGGTACCGCATGCCGTCGTATCGCGCCCACGAGGAGTGGTCTCACCGGGCCCGTGCCCGTTCGACCCGCGCCGACCCCCCGTCAGGCCACCGGTGTCTGACAAAGTGATCGCCCATTGGTGATCGACCGGAAGGGGATGCCGATGAGCGCGGTCCTGCGGCCGGATCTGCCGTTGGTCCCGGCCGCCACCCGCTCGGCGTGGCGCACCTGGCTGCAACGAGAACACGCCCGCTCGACGGGGGTGTGGGTCGTGACGGTGAAGAAGGCTGCGCTCGGTCCGGACGAGGCCTACGTCAGCGCCGTGGACATCAACGAAGAGTGCCTCTGCTTCGGCTGGATCGACTCGAAGCCGGCCCGGATCGACGACCGCCACACGGCGCTGCTCTGCACGCCGCGCCAACCCGGGAGCGGGTGGTCGAAGGTGAACAAGGACCGGATCGAGAGGCTGCTCGCCGCCGACCTGATCGCGCCGGCGGGGCTCGAGCGGATCGAACGGGCGAAGCTCGACGGATCGTGGGCGGCGTTGGACGAGATCGACGCGTTGGTCGTCCCCGATGACCTCGCGGCGGCGCTCGCCGACCGGCCCCCCGCCCGGGAGCGCTTCGATGCGTTTCCGCCGTCGGCCCGGCGCGGGATCCTCGAGTGGATCGCGCAGGCGAAGACCGAACCCACCCGGGCCAAGCGGGTCGCGGAGACCGCCCGCCTTGCCCAGCAGGGCGAACGCGCCAACCAGTGGCCCCGTCGCTGACCGGTCGCGAGTCGTCGTGCGGTTTCAGGCGCCCGTCACTGGACATCGGGAGCGAGAGATGAGCAAGATGCCCATGGCGCTGCTTGCGTCTGCGTTCGGCCCGCACCGTCGCTCCGATCACCCTCGATCAACCTTCGGAGGCGCGTGATGACCCAGGCCGTCGATTCCGCGGGGATCCACACCCAAACCAGCGCCCAGGCCCTCGCCGAGGCGGGGGTGGCCTGCGCGCTGCGGTATCACTACAACGCGACGCGGGCCGAGGTCGATCGCCTCCACGCCGCCGGCGTCGGCTTCGCCCTCATCGGCGAGTTCGACACCAAGACCTGGCACCCGCCGATCCACAACCCCGAGGTCGGGCCGGAGCACGGCGCGACCTGCGTCGCCGTCGCCACGAAGCTCGGCCTGCCGGCGGGCTGCGTGATCTGGCTGACCCAGGACACCGACTTCGCGCCGGGGCAGTACGACCGGGCCGCGGGCTACTGGGCCGGCGCCGCGCCGGTGATCCGGGCGGCGGGCTTCCGGGTGGGCGCGTACGGCGAGGCCACGTTCATCGACCTGCTGATCGACCGGGGCCTGGCCGACCTCGCCTGGCAGGCCGGGGCCGACGCCTGGGCCGGCTTCCAGAACAGCAAGCACGCGTGCCTGCGCCAACTCCCGAAGCAGGACACCTTCGGCAAGGTGCAGTGCGACCTGAACAACGTGCTCGCCGCCGACTGTGGCGTGTGGACACCCGGTGGCGCCCAGGTGCCTCGGCTCGACGTACCCACCCCGATCCCGGCCCCCCTCACCCCGCACCCCTCGGAGGACGACCCCGCCATGATCTTCATGCGAGAGACCAGCGCCCAGGCCGTGTTCGCGGTCTACGGCAGTACCGGCCGCCGCGCGCACATGCCGACCGAGAAGGCGATCGCTGACCACGCGTTCATCGTGCGGTCCTCGGGCGGGACGGTCGCGATCCCGCCGGCCAAGGTGATCACCGAGAAGCAGGGCGGCGAGACGATCTGGGTGTGCGACGACGGCGCGCTCGGCCCGTTCACCGTCGACGCCTGACAGTGCGGGCAGAGCGGGC
>JBBQHT010000426.1:0-3080 GCA_038324235.1 Acidimicrobiales bacterium | reverse complement strand
CGTGCACGACACCGCGTTGCGCCTCGACGCGTTCCGCGCGGCGCGCGCCGATGTGACCGAGGCCGGTCGCGTCAACGAGGTCGAGGTGATCGCGATCGACGACCACGCCGACGCCACTGTCGTGGTCACCCTCGCCCCGCCCGAACCCGCGGCCTGACGTGCGGGCTGGCTGACCGCGTGGCCGGCCGCCCGGTGGTACGGTCGACGCTGCGGGTGGGCCCGGCCGACAACCACGTTCGATGGACCCACCGGTCCCGTCGAGTCCCGGTAGGCACCCCCCGACCAGACCATGGAAGCGGGGGGACGATGGTTTGTCGACAGATCTCGGTGATCACGGCGGTGCTCGCGCTCGGGGCCGGTGCGGCACTTGGCGGCGTGACCACCACCGCGGCTGACGCCGGCGCAACGGTCACCGCGTGCGGTGCGGCCGAATCGATGGTGTGGACCGCGGACGACGTCGGCGCCACACGAGAGGTGGTGCTCGGCCACCCCGACAGCGGCAACGTGACCATCCTGTCGGCCGGCATCAGCACAAAGAACGGCACGCCGATCGTGTCCCCCAACCACCACCTGGTGGCGTGGTCCGGCCTGAGCACGGCCACCGGGACCTACGAGGTCTTCGTCGCGAACGCCGATGGCACCGGTGCGCACCCCGTCGCCCCGGGCACGTCGGTGCGCACCGTGGGCACCGAGACAGCCGGCAGCAACTACGAATACGTCGGGATCCCCCCGACCTGGTCCCCTGACAGCACGCGGCTCGCCTGGGCCGGGGGCCCCGACGCGCCAGCCTCGGTCCACGTGAGCACCGCGACCGGCACGTCGATGTTCTCGCTCACCGGCGCCAACACGGTCGGTACGCCGGCGTGGGCGCCCGACAGCTCCCGCCTCGCCTGGATCGAGGGCCACGACCTGCAGCTCGCGGCTGCCCTACCGGGCGCGCCGATCACCACGAGGGCCCAGAACGCAAAGACCGACTTCCGCGACTCTGTGGCCTTCTCACCCGACGGTCATCTCGTGGCGTACTCACGGGACATCCCCGGGGCGTCGGGCGACGGCGGCGCGCAACTCCTCGTGATCACGGCACGGGGACAGGTCGCCACGGCCTATGCCGGGCCGATGTGGGACCTCCCGAGCTGGGAAGGCTCGTACATTCCGGAGCCGATGCACTGGAGCGCGGACGGCGGGCGGCTCGCGTGGTCGATCACAACGTCCCGGGTCGGCCCCCTCCAGGGTGAGACCGACGGACGCGCGCTCGCGGTCGAGGTCCGTTTCGATGGCAGCGACGGCGCGCTCCCTGGGTACCGCAACCTGACCTTCTCCCCCGACGGCAGCCGGTTCGCCGCCGCGAGCTACTCGCGGTTCAGCGCGTCGTCTGGTCTATACCAGCAGGGCGCCGTGGGTGTGTGGAACCGCAACCTCCACTTCGGCGGATTCCTGAACCGCTCCCCGCAAATCGCCGACCAGTACACCCACCAGACCCCGGTCTGGTCGCCCGACGGCAGGACGATCGCGTGGGAGGAGCGGCTGTACTACCCGGATCGTTCTCCCTACGGCAACTTCGTCTACTGGCGATACAACACCAGCCAGATCGAGGTGCGGTCGGCCAACGCGAGCACCGCCACGATCACCCTCGGTAGCGGTGGCGTTCCCGCGTGGTCCCCGAGCGGCGCCCGGGTCGCCGGCGTCGGCAAGAACCTCGTCGTGGCGTACCAGCTGAGCCCAGCGACCTCCACGACGTTCACGGGCCCCATCGGCGTGCCCACACCGGTGTCCTGGGTGTCGACCGGCAGCGCCGACCTCCGGGTCGCCGTGTCCGGTCCCACGGCCGTGGCCACCGGACAGAGCGTCGACCTCGCTATAACCGTCACGAACGCCGGACCGTGCGCCGCGACGGACGTCGCCGTGTCGGGCATCGCGGCCCTCGGAGCGTGGCCGACCGCACAGCACGCAGACGCCGGGACGCTGTCGTTCAACGGCTGGGGCATCGGCCTCCTCGCGCCGGGCGCCACGGTGCACCTGTCGCGCTCCTACCTCGTCCAGGGCACCGCGGGCAGCAACCTCACGCTCGTGGCCACCGCCCGCGCCTCGACCGCAGACCCGAGCTTGGCGGACAACCGCGCCGTCTGGCACCCCACGATCTCATGACCGGAAGAGCAACGATGAAGTCGAAGCTGTGGGCCGGCGTCGCGCTGGTCTCCATGAGCGCGGCCGCCACAGTGGGCTCGTCGGCGCGTCAGTGAGTGCGGCTGGCGCCGCCGTGGCGTCCTGCGGCGCCGGAGAGTGGATGGTGTGGACCGGGGACGTGCCGTCAGGCACCCAACGCGAGGTCGCCCTCGGTGATCCTGACACCGGGGGCGGTCACCGACCTGTCCGCCGGACTCAGCACGAACAACGGGCAACCGGTCGTGTCCCCCGACCACCGGCAGGTGGCCTGGGCCGGTCTGAGCACGGTCAGCGGCGAGTACGAGGTGTTCGTCGCGAACGCGGACGGCACCGGCGCCGATCGCGTGGCGCCGGGCGCGTCGGTGGCGACTCAGGTCGTGCAGGTCACGTACGCACAGATTCGCGTTGGCGTCCAGCCGGGCTGGTCGCCTGACAGCACCCGCCTGACCTGGGCGGGTGACTCGGATGCTCCTTCATCGATCCGCGTCGCTACAGCCGCGGCACCCTCGGTCTTCTCGCTCACCGCCGGGGCTGGCACCGCAGGTCGACCCGCCTGGACCGTCGACGGATCCCAGGTCGCGTGGGTTAGCGGCACGACCCTGCAACGCGCGGCTGCAACCGCTGGCGCGGTGGTCAGCACCCTGCGCACCGACGCGTTCGCCGATTTCCGCGACGACGTCTCGTTGCCACGGTGGCGTTCGAGGGCTACGACTACGCCCGCGCTCTCGAGCGCACCGAGTCGTTCTTCTGGAACTTCTGCGACGAGTACCTCGAGCTCGTCAAGGGCCGCGCCTACGGCGCCGGCGGGACGGTGCCAGCCACCTCGGCCATCGCGTCGCTCCGCCTCGCGCTGTCGGTCCTGCTGCGCCTGTTCGCCCCGTTCCTGCCCTACGTCACCGAAGAGGTCTGGTCGTGGT
>JBBQHT010000425.1:0-3092 GCA_038324235.1 Acidimicrobiales bacterium | reverse complement strand
CGAGGACAAGATCCCGGAAGCCGACAAGCTCGGTGAGAGCGGCGACGTGCCCGCCCGGACATCCATCACGAAGTCCTTCACCTTCAAGCCCGGCACCTACGTTGCGTTCTGCAACATCGTCGACGACATGGGGATGACCGGCACCACGATGATGGGCGGCGACACGACCGGGGGCGGCAACATGCCGATGAACAGCGGCCCGATGGGCAACAACTCGAACAGCACGACAATGGGCGCAGCCGCCGGGGCCGGTGTCGGTCACGTGCACTTCGCCCAAGGCATGTACACGACCTTCGCCGTCAAGTAGCCCGACGCCACCAGCAGGAGGCCGCCCATGGTCGAACCATCGGATCCGGTTGCGACTCGAGAGTCGGTTGGTCGGCATTGGGTGATGCTCGGGGCCATCGCCGCTTGTTGCGTCGGCCCGATGCTGTTGATCCTCGTGCTTGTTTCGGTCCTCGGCCTCGCCATTGGGCCCGCCGCGGCGATCTCGCTGGGGCTCGTTGCTGGAGGAATCTGTGTCGCGGTGATGACTGTGCGTCATCGACAACACCGGTAGTCCACGGGCCAGCGGATCTCGCCGATGGGACCAACGGCCCTACTGCGCCCTTCCGCGTACATGCATGTTGAATATCTACAGAGTGTCGTAGATCGCAAAGGGGGTTCCCATGAAGCACATGCGGATGATGTGGGGTTGCGTCGCCGTGATCGTCGTCATCGCGGCCGTCGCCATCACCGGTGTGGATCTCCCGAACTGGGCCCGCCTAGCGGTCCTGGCCGCCTGCCCCATCATGATGATCACGATGATGGTGACGATGGCCCGGGGTTCGCAGCAGGATCGGCCGGCAGCGAAGTCCGAGTCAGCGGACACCGGGGTGCACCCGACCACGCGGTGAGTCTTGGCGGCCTCCGCAGCGTGAGCGGTCGGGGCGGCGCTCCCCGCCTGGCCACCGACCCCTTCTGTGGCATGGCCGTCGCGGCGGACCAGGACACGACCAGCCACCTCCGGCGCGACGACGAGACCTGGTGGTTCTGCTCCACCAACTGCCGGGACCAGTTCGCCGCCAGGAATCCGAGTCCCGCCCGGGACACCGAAGCGTCGGGCCATGAGGAACCGGCCGCGATGAACCTCATCACCCCGAACGAAGGAGCACGCTCATGATGTACTGGGGAAACGGCGACTGGAACTGGGCGGCATGGGTCGCGATGACCGCTTCGATGGTGCTCTTCTGGGGCCTCGTCGCGTGGGTCGTCGTCACGGTCGTGCGGCGGCCAGGCGACACACACCGCAGTCCCGAGGACGTGTTGGCTGACCGTTTCGCACGCGGCGAGATCGACGATGACGAGTTCCAGCGTCGACGGGATGCCTTGCGCGCCGACCGCTGAGACTCGTCATCGCTGCAACTACAGTCAGTCGTAATCCTCGACCCACCGCGAGCGAGCATCAACGTGACCGAACACCGCCATCACCCTGAACGCCGGGCTTCCCAGACGGCCGTGCTCGACGTCCGAGGAATGTGCTTCGCGACCGAGGCCAACGTCGTCGAAGCGCGCCTCGGCCGCCTGCCGGGGGTCGAGTCCGTGGCTGCCAACGCGACCGGCGAATCGACCACGGTCGTGTTCGACCCCGCGACAACAACCGTCTCTGAACTGCGGGAGGCGGTTGCGAAGTGCGGGTACGGCTGTAGCGGTGAGTGCTGCCCCACCAATCTCAAGGCCCCCCCATCGCCCGAGCACACGCACGAGGCCATGCCGAGCAGCGCCGAGGAGGTCATGGGCCACCCCGGCCATGCCGGGATGTCGATGGAGGCCATGGCGCGCGACATGCGCAACCGCTTCGTCGTGGCCCTAGTGGGCGCCCTGGTCATCACGATGTACTCCCACATCGGGATGGACATCCTGAAGCTCCACCTGCCCGTGCCGTTCGGGATCCGCGGGGACGTGTGGCAGCTCCTCGTGAGCCTCCCCGTCATCTTCTGGTCGGCGTCGATCTTCTTCACCGGCGCGATCCGTGCCTTGCGGGCCCGGACCCTCGACATGATGGTGCTCGTCGCCGTCGGCATCGGCACCGGCTGGGCGTACTCGGTAGGGGTCACCCTCACCGGGGGCGGCGACGTGTTCTTCGAGGCCGCCACCATGCTCGCCGCGTTCGTCCTGCTCGGGCACTGGTTCGAGATGCGGGCCCGAGGGGGCGCCAACGACGCCATCCGCGCGCTGCTCGATCTCGCCCCACCGATGGCCCTGGTCGAACGGGATGGGGAAACCGTCGAGATCCCTACCGGCGAGGTGGCCGTGGGCGACCGGCTCGTCATCCGACCGGGTTCGAAGATCCCGGTCGACGCGATCGTCGAGGACGGCGACAGCGAGGTCGATGAGTCCGTCGTGACCGGTGAGAGCCTCCCGGTCCACAAGCAGCCCGGCTCCACGCTCATCGGCGCCACCATCAACCGCAACGGCGTCCTGCACGCCCGGGCCACCGGCGTCGGCGCGGACACCGCTCTCGCCCAGATCGTGAAACTGGTCCAGGAGGCCCAGAACTCCAAGGCCCCGGGCCAGCGCCTCGCCGATCGGGCCGCGTTCTGGCTCGTCCTCGTCGCGCTCATCGGCGGGCTCGTCACCTTCATCGCGTGGATGACCCTCTCCGACGCAACCGTCGACGTCGCGCTCCTCTACGCCATCACCGTGGTGGTCATCACCTGCCCCGACGCGCTCGGGCTCGCGACGCCGACCGCGATCATGGTCGGCTCCGGGCTCGGCGCCGGCCGCGGTGTGCTGTTCAAGAACGCCACCGCCCTCGAAGCTGCCGCCGGGATCGACATCGTCGTCATGGACAAGACCGGCACGCTCACCAAGGGCCAGCCCGAGGTCACCGACCTGCACTTCGCGGCCAGCGTCGATGAACGGCTCGTGCTGCAGTACGCCACCGCGGTCGAGCAGCTCTCCGAACATCCGATCGCCGAAGCGTTCGTCGCCTACGCCGACGCCCGGTTCGAAGGCGACCTCCCGTACTCCGCCACGGAGTTCTCCAGTGTCCCCGGCCAGGGGGCCATCGCGACCGTCGACGGCCACCGCGTCGCGGTGGGAAGCAAGGC
>JBBQHT010000424.1:0-3104 GCA_038324235.1 Acidimicrobiales bacterium | reverse complement strand
GGCATGGTCGTGGGCGAGAACGCGAAGCCGGACGACATGAACATCAACGTGGTCCGCGAGAAGCAGAAGACCAACATCCGCACGCACTCCGCTGACGAGGCCATCAAGCTCACGCCGCCCCGTCAGCTGACGATCGAGACGGCGATCGAGTTCATCGCCGCGGACGAGCTCGTCGAGATCACGCCCGAGTCCATGCGGGTGCGCAAGCGCATCCTCAAGGAGCAGGACCGCCGCCGGTCCGGCAAGAAGTAGCGAGGTTCGTCCCGGGTCACCCGCCCCGGACGAGCTCGATGGCCTTGATCACCGCCCGGTCGATGTCGGGCTCGCTCATCACGACCGCGGTCTCCCGTCCGCCCGAGCGGCTCTGCAGGGCTGCCTCGGCGCGGGCGCGGCTGGGATCGGCGAGCCGGTCGGGCACATCGACGAGCAGTGACCCGATCACGATGCCCGACAGCGAGCTGCGATCGCCGAGCAGGCGGCCGTGGTAGTACTGCACCGGCCCTGAGTACAGCGCGCCCCGCTCGGAGCGGAACGCCGGCAACCGGTTCCCGGTGAGCTCGAGCCGGTGCACGACGCCCATGAGCACCCGGATCTGGGCGAGCGTGCGCTGGTCGCACCAGCGGCGGACGTCATCGGCCGCCAGGGGGTTCGCGGCGCGCTCGAGCATGGCGATGGCCGGCTCGTACACCTTCTTCTTCTTCCCGGCCCGCGTGCGCTTGATGGCCCGCGCCTTGGGGCGTTCGCGCGACACCTTCTGAAGCGACGGGTGCTCCACGAACCGGCCGGCGTCGTTCCCGTTGCGCTTGACCGCCCGCAACACGGCGTCTTCCTGATGCCGGATCGGCGTGTTCTCGGTGGCGTCCTTCGCCGCGTCGCGCACCGAAACCAACGCCGATACCAGCACGCGGTTCTCGTCGACGTCGTAGGCCCGCGACGGGGTCATACAGATGTACAGGTCGGGGTCGCCGAAACTCGACGCCCGCGCCGACATCGTCTCGCTCCAGAGGACAGGGCCGCGCAGCTCGCCCTTGCAGCGCTCGTTCTGCGTCGTCATCGACGTCGCCAACGAGCGGATCGCGTGCGGGAGCTCATCGAGCAGGCGAGTGGCCTCGGGCGACCCGGCGATCGCGGTCCCCACCAACTGGGACACGACGCTCGTGGACATGCCCGTGATCGCCGAGACCGTGGTGATTACATCGAACGGCCGGATCAGGCGAGCCCACAGGTCCAAGAACGCGTCGTAGCCGGGTTCACCGTATGGGATGGCCGCGGGGGCGTCTTCGACGAGGTTGGTGATGGTCACGGCCGGAACCGAGGATCAGACCGCGAGCTCGACGCCGAGGACTTCGCTGATCGTGCGCTGCGCCTCGCGCTGCTCCTCGGGCTCGAGGTGCTGGGCGATCGTGCGGTACAGCGTGGTGGCCCGTCGATCCTCCATGCCCTCGAACTGGGGCAGGAAGTAGGCGTAGAACACCTCGTAGAGCAGACGGGAGTCGCCGGGGACGTCCTTGGCCCGGCGAGCCGCGTACTTGGCGGCGTCGATGTAGATCGCGGGGCCCAGATCGGAGAACTTGCGCAGCGGCAGGAGCTTGCTGACGATCTCCCCCGGCCCCTGCAGCAGCTTCTCGTACGCCGCCTCGGGCGGTGTGCCGACCTCGATGAAGGCGAAGCGCCGCATGAGGGCGTACGACATGTCGAACAGCAGGTTCTTGTCGAACACGTTCATGGTGGCGATGATCCGCCAGTTGGCGGGCACGCGGATCATGTCGGTCTTCTCGGGCGGATCCTCACCGGCCGGCACGATCGAGATGGGGTTGGTCTGGCCCTTGCGCTTGAAGGGCAGAACCACGGCTTGGCCGGCCAGCACCGTGAAGAGCTGGCCGAACGCCCGGTCGAAGTTGGAGCGGTTCAGCTCGTCGATCACGAGCCACCGGCCCTGCTCGATGGCATCCACGAAGAGGCCCGGCCGGTAGATCAGGCCGTCGGCCGTGGGCTGGAGGCCGCCGATCGTCTCGAACGTGGTCCACTCGCTCGTGGCGGTGGTCGGCAGGTACCCGGTGCAGAACATCGACTTCCGGGCGGTTTCGGCCGCCAGGTAGGCCAGGGTGGTCTTGCCGGTGCCCGGGGGGCCGGTCAGGATCACGTGCTTGCCTGCGTCGATGGCGGCGACCAGCTGATCGATGCAGTAGTCGGGCAGGAGCAACCCCTCATCGAGGCAGGCCTGGCCGAGCGTTTCCGAGGTGAAGGCTTCCATGGCGGGTATCCCTGTCGGCAGATGTCCCGCTGGGTTTACTGCGGGAGCGAAGTTCGTGGGCGAACAGCGGGGCAGAACCCGCACGCGGAGGCGCTCAGATCACGGGCGGGCGCCGTCGGGGGCCCGCCGCCGCAGGGCCGGGTGGGGGCGGAACTGCTCGGTCGTGCGGGCCTGCAGATAGGACCCCAGCTGCTCGTAGGGGCCTTCACCGACCAACTCGACGATCTCGTCGCGCAGGGTCACGTACACGGTCTGGGCGTCGACGAACGCCTCGGGACCCTCGGTGCACCACCAGTGGAACTCCTCGCCGCCCTCGCCCCAGTCCCGGCGCTTCCACTCGCGCAACGTGTAGGTGTAATGGCCGTTGTCGTCGACGTGGTGATCGAGGCGCAGCGGCAGCTGCCAGCACACCTCGGGCTTCCAGTCCAGCGGACGCTCGCCGGCCTCGAGCGCCGCCGCGTGCAACGAGCAGCCGGCGCCCATCGGCGAATCGGGTCTGTTCAAGAAGATGCAAGCCCCGTCCACGACCCGGCTCACGATGTCGCCGTCGTCGTTCTTGTAGATCGGTCCACCGAGCTCGGCGGCCTCCGCCTTGAACTGCCACTGCCCGTCGGTGAGCCGTTCGACGTAGCGCTCGACCTTCTTGCGGTCCTTCTTGCCGGTGAAGTGCGCGCCGTACGAGCAGCAGCCCTGGACCAGTTCGGGGGCGGGACCGGTCAGCACCCCGAGGCAGCCGGCGCCGAAGATGCAGCTCCAGTTGCTGGCCAGGAAGGTGAGATCGAAGAGATACGTGTTGCCGTCCAGATCGAACGACGCCCACTCGTGAAGATCGTCGGAGTCCATGGGTCCC
>JBBQHT010000423.1:0-3206 GCA_038324235.1 Acidimicrobiales bacterium | reverse complement strand
GCGCCCGCTGATCTCGGGCGGCGCAACACCACGCTGCGCATGCGGCCCCATACCCTGCCGGAGCGGGCCGTGACCCAGCCAACGGTCAGCCACGCCGTCCAGCTCGGCGACGCGCCGCCCGAGATCAGCGGGCGCTGCCCGATGGAACTGGGCGACTACACCGACGAGATCCTGGCCTCCGGGTTCCCCGGGCTGCGGGGGTTGACCGGCCGGGCGTTGGGGCTGCAGCTCGACAGCTACGTGGAACGCATCGTCGACCGGGACATCGAAGAAGCCGGACTGCGGGTCCGGCGCCCGGCGACGATCCGCGCCTGGCTGCAGGCCTACGCGGCGGCCGTCAGCACCAACGCCACCTGGGAGACCATCCGTGACGCCGCCACCGCGGGCGTCAACGACAAGCCAGCCAAGTCCACGACGATCGCCTACACCGACGTCCTCAGCTCGTTGCGCATCCTCGACGAGCTCCCCGCCTGGGAACCCAGCCACAACCACCTGGCGCGGCTCACGAAAGCGGCCAAGCACCATCTCGCCGACCCGGCCCTCGCCGCCCGCCTCGTCGGCGTGACCCGCGACCAACTCCTCACCGGTCGCGCCGGCGGCGTCGTCGTCCCTCGCGATGGCACCTACCTCGGCGGGCTCTTCGAGTCTCTCGCCACCCTCACCGTGCGGGTCTTCGCCCAGTCCGCGGACGCCCGCGTCTTCCACCTGCGCGACTACAACGGCCGCCACGAGATCGACCTCATCATCCAACGCGGCGACGGCGGAGTCTTCGCCTGCGAGGTGAAGCTCGCCGCCACCGCGACGCTCGACGACGCGCGCCACCTGCGCTGGCTGCGCGACCAGATCGGCGAACGTTTCATCGGCGGCGCGGTGCTCACCACCGGACCGGAGGCCTACCGTCAGCCCGACGGGATCGCCATCATCCCCCTCGGTCTGCTCGGCCCCTGACACGCGGGCTGGGCCTCCTGCTCGGTGACGCTGGCGGTTTCGAGTGTCCGCTGGCAGCATGGCGATTGCGGCACCGCCTACCGCACCCCTGCTCGCGCCCCGGCGGCGTCACAACGCGTCGTCGATCACCCCGGCGGTGCGCCCCCGCCTCTCGCTTGATCGACGCGGCGAATGTGCTCGGCACGCTCGCCGTGGTCGGCGTTGGGAGCGCCCATCGGAGGTAGCGGTAGGCGCCGCCAACGCGCAAGAGACCGATCGAGACCGGGACGGCCCAGGCCGCCACCCGCGTGAGCTCTTCGGCCGTGAAGCGTGGTTCTCACCGCGACGGTGGTGCGCGGGCGGTGTGACCGCAGTGGGCCTCAGTCGATGCCGGGCAAGGTCAGCGTGGTGTAGCCGGGGTTGGGTTCGGGGCGCACGGAGCGGTGCGCGGGGTGGGGGTGCAGGTGCCAGGGGGCCTGGTCGGGGGGCCGGTCGGGGTGCACGAAGGTGTCGAGGGTGTCGAGCGCGTCGAGGAGCGTGTCGGTGGCATGGCCGAGGCCGCCGTCGAGGATGATCTCGATCGCGGCGCCGACGGGTCCGCCGAGGCGGGCGAGGGGGGCGAGTTGCTCGTCGGCGGCGAAGAGCTCGCGCATGTCGTTGGGGGTGACGGGTTGGTCGCCGCTGGTGGCGTACCACTCGAACCAGGCGACGACCGGCGCGGCGGCGGCGGCGACCACCTCGGTGTCGACGAGGTAGCTGGCGGTGGGGTCGGGTGGGGATGAGGTCACACCTCATACCGGGTCACGGGGGCCCGCCCGACCGGACATCCGATGTCGTGACGTTGGTCACAGTGTGTCGGCTGAGGCGAACGAGGTGACCCGGTATGTAGGCGACAGGTTCGCCGAACGTGAGGAGAGTCGCCGTGATCGGTTTCGGTTCGAGGTTTCGCAATGCAGGCCACGCCATCGGGGAGTCGGGCCGGCGGGCCCGGGGGACGGGGACCCGTCTCGCGGTGGCCCCGCTGCTGATGTTCGGGCAGGTGTCCTACGGGGGGCCGTCCTCGGCCGGCATGCCCGGGGCAAACTTCTTGCAGAAGCTGCTGGGCTGGGTGGCGCAGGGCTCGCTGTGGGCTTGCTTGGGGGCGATGTTCATCGGCGGCGCCCTGTGGGGCTACTCCCAGCATCACGGCAACGCGCCCGGCGCGGCGAAGGGCAAGCAGTACGTGCTGGGTGGAGCGATCGGCGCGGCGGTGATCGGTGGCGCGGTGCTGATCATCAACACCGTGTACAGCGCGGCCACGGCATGACCGGGATCATCGTGGGTCAGGTCCCGGGGTTCGATCCCGGGGCGATGGCGCAGTCCGCGTTCGATGGGCTGACGGCGTGGATCACCGCGGGCGCCAACGCGCTGGTGAACCAGGTCATCTCGTTCATCTCGAACTCGACCGGGGTCGATCTGCCCGGCGCGTACTCCACACCTGGGGCGCACAGCACGGTGTTGTTCTCGAAGGTGTGCGCGGTGTCGGCCACGCTGCTCATCGGGTTCATCTGCCTCGCGGTGTTGCAATCGTTGATGCAGGGCGAACCCGGCCTCGCGGTGCGGGCGCTAGTGATGCGGGTCCCGATGTCGATCTTCGGCACGGTCGCGCTGGTCGGCATTGCCGATCTGCTGCTGCGGGTCGTGGACGGGGCGTCGACGATGATGATCGGCGACGGCGGGTCGGATCTGCGGCCCTTCGCCGATCTGATGGGCAACACCGCCGGCCCGGCGACGGGCGGCGCGGCGGTGTTCATGCTGGCGTTCGTGTTCCTGGCCGGCGCCCTGATGTGTCTGCTGACGCTGGTGGTGCGCTCGGCGCTGATCTACATCCTGATCGCGCTGGCGCCGGTGGTGCTCGCGGCCCGGGTGTGGCCCGCCGCGGCCGGCGCATGGAAGAAGCTGTGCGAGGTCGGCCTGGCGCTGATCCTCTCGAAGTTCGCCATCGCCACGGCGCTGGGCGTGGGTGCCGCTTTGTTGGGCGATGGCTCGACGTTGGGCGCGAACTCGGCGTCGGGGGTCGACTCGGCGGGGCAGAGCATCGGGAAGCTCGCGGCGGGGGCGGTGATCATGGGTCTCGCGGCGTTCATGCCGTTCTTGGTGTTAAAGCTCGTCCCCATGGCCGAGCACGCCGTCGCCGCGGAGGGGGCGAAGGGCCGGCCGGGGCAGATGCTCAACCAGGCGTCGACCGCCCAGTTCCAGATGAGCCGGCTCACCTCCGGCCGCGCCGGGGGCGGAGGCCA
>JBBQHT010000422.1:0-3210 GCA_038324235.1 Acidimicrobiales bacterium | reverse complement strand
CTGGAACACCGTGATCTGGCCGCCGGAGAAGTGCTGCTCGTTCAGCAGGAAGTTGTTGAGGAAGAAGCCCGCGGGGGCGAGGAAGATGTTGAAGAACAGCGCCGTCGAGCCGATCATGGCGAAGCGCTGGAGGCGCTGGGCCCGGGCGTCCCCGGCGAAGGCCTCGGCCAGCGGGTTCTCGCCGATGCCGTCGGTGTCGTCGGTGTCGGTGTCGTCGGTCCGGGTCGCAGCGCGCGCCTGCGCCTGGCGGCCGTGCTCCTCGTTGAGCTCGTACACCTCGAACCGGCGCGTCTCGGGCATGCGCCGGCCGAGGGCGCGCACCCCGAAGAGGAAGAGCAGCGGGGCCACGAAGAAGATCCGCCAGGCCCACGGCGTCAGGTCCGCCACGCCGAGGAACAGCACGACGCCACCGGCGCCGAGGGCGGCGGTCATCGCCATCACGGACACCGCGAAGGCGCGGGCTCCCGCGGGCATCTCCTCGACCGCGATGATCGTGATCAGCAGCGCGATCGCGGCGGAGAACGCGCGGGCGAACCCCTGGCTCACCCCGAGCCAGAACAGCGACGGGGCGAACGCACCGGTCGCCGCGAGGACGATGCCGAAGTAGGTCGACACCATCAGGACCCGCCGCCGGCCGCGGCGGTCGGCGAAGGCGACGATGAACAACGCGAGGAACGCGCCGACCCGCACCGCGATGACCGCGTCGGACACGACGCTGGTCGAGACGTCGAACTCCTTTTGGAAGTACGGGTTGGTCTGGCTGATCAGCACGCCCAGGTAGCCGGCGATCGCCGAGAACACGCACAGTAGGGACAGCACCTCGGTGGCGCGGCGATCCATGTGGTCCGGGGGGAGCCACCACACCTGCTTGCCGGGGGGAGGCGGCTTGCGGATCGCCCGCTTCACGAGCGGGACGAACAGCACGCCCCACACCGGGATGGCCAGTTGGAACTCGGTGGTCTCGGTGATCTCGAAGCGCCCGTCGCCGTCTGGTCCCGCGTCGACCGCCAGCAGGCGCCGGTAGTGATCGAACGGGCCGTCTTCGAGCTCGAAGTCGAGCTGGTCCGGGTCCGCGGATGCGCCGACCCGCTCGGTGAGCGGGGCCGTGCGAGGTTGGCGCAGCTCGTCGAGCTCGGCCTGGTCGACGCTCTTGGTGATCACGACGGTCTTCAACGACTGGAATCCCCCGGCCGGCTCCGGCCACCTCGCGTGTGCGCGGCGCGTGCGCCGTCACCGTAGCGCCCCACCTCCTGTCGTTCGGATCGAGCGGGCGGCCCAGATCCTTCCCCCCGGGGATACCACCACCGTGGGCTCAGCCCGCTCGAACCGTCGCCACTGTGACCGATGGCGCATTCGCTCGGCGTAAGGGGGCCCACCCTCGCCCACGCGGTCATACTGGTCCGCGTGTCCCGGCTGATCGTGCGTCCCAGCGGCCCTCTCGAGGGGACCGTCCCGATCGGTGGCGCCAAGAACTCGGTGCTCAAGCTCATGGCGGCCACGTTGCTCGCCGAGGGCGACTACGTGCTGCACAACGTCCCCCGCATCACCGACGTCGATTGCATGGCCGAGCTGCTCCGCTCGATGGGCGTGACCGTGGCGTGGGCCGACGCGGATGCCGACCCGGGCGTACCTCGACCGCTCGGCTCGGGCGAGCTGCACATCACCCGTCCCGCCGACGTCACCCCCGAGGCGCCCTACGAGCTGGTCGAGCAGATGCGGGCGTCGATCGTCGTGCTCGGGCCCCTCCTGGCCGCCTTCGGACGGGCGCGGGTCGCGTTGCCGGGCGGCGACGACTTCGGCCCGCGCCCCATCGACATGCACCAAAAGGCGCTCGAGGACCTCGGCGCCACCTTCGAGTTCGCCCACGGCTACATCGAGGCCCGCGCCGAGTACCTGCAGGGCACCCGGATCCTGCTCGAGTTCCCGAGCGTCGGCGCCACCGAGAACGCGCTGATGGCCGCCGTGCTCGCCAAGGGCACCACCGTCATCGACAACGCCGCCCGGGAACCCGAGATCGCCGATCTCGCTGCGTTCCTCAACCGCATGGGCGCGATGGTGCTCGGCGCCGGCAGCTCGACCATCACCATCGAGGGCGTCGAGGAGCTGAGCTCGGTCGAGCACACCGTCGTCCCGGATCGGATCGAGGCCGCCACGTTCCTGGCCGCCGTCGGCGTGGCCGGCGGCGAGATCACCCTCACCGGGGCGCGCGCCGACCACATGGACATGTTCATCCAGAAGCTCGGCGAGATGGGCATGCGCATCTCGCCGACCGGTGACGGGGTCTGGGCCATGACGTCCACCCGGCTCCAGGCCGTCGACGTGTCCACCCTGCCGTATCCCGGTCTCGCCACGGACTACAAGCCGTTGCTCGTCGCGCTGCTCGCCACGGCCGACGGCGTCGGCATCGTGACCGAGAACCTCTTCCACGGCCGGTTCCGCTACGTGGACGAACTGGTGCGAATGGGCGCCGACGTCCGCACCGAGGGTCACCACGCGGTCGTCCGGGGCGTCCCGGCCCTGTCGGGTGCGCCCGTGCGGGCGTGGGACATCCGCGCCGGAGCCGCCCTCGTCGTCGCGGCCCTCAAGGCCGAAGGCGAGACGATCATCGCCGACGCCGATCACATCGATCGGGGTTACGAGGGCTTCGTGGAGAAGCTCCAGGCCGTCGGCGCCCACATCACCCGCGAGTGACGGATCGGGCTCGCCCCGGACCCGCGCCCGGCTCGTTCTTTGCAGTCGCCTTCCGGTAGGAGCGGCACAGGGGATCAACGAAGGAGCTCGGCGGTCAGTCCGGCGTGACATCGGGGGTGACGTCAGGGGCCGCGGCGGCGTCGACCGGGCCGCCGGCGGCTGCGACGTCGT
Organism: Acidimicrobiales bacterium; assembly: GCA_038324235.1. Classification (GTDB taxonomy): domain Bacteria; phylum Actinomycetota; class Acidimicrobiia; order Acidimicrobiales; family Acidimicrobilacustridaceae; genus JBBQHT01. Next base: position 348 of record JBBQHT010000422.1, on the reverse strand, counting down.
CGTCGCGCAGATGCTGGGCGCGCTTGTTGGCGAGGAAGAGCAGCGCCGCCACGACGGCGATCGGGGCCATCACCATCAGCGCCTCATCCCAGGTGAAGCCGGTGGCGTGGGCGAAGATCGGCACCCGGGCAGTCTTCCACGCCCGCCCCGATCGGGAACATCTCGGCGGCGGGCCCGGTTGGAGCCGGTGGGTTTCCGCTCGACGGGGCGACCTGCGACAATGCCGGGGTCGTTTCACGACGCCGCTGAGGGAGCACGATGCGAGACAAGGTCGAAGAAGTCATCCAGGTGATCCGCCCGGCCATCCAGGCCGACAACGGCGACATCTATCTGCGCGACGTCGACGAG
>JBBQHT010000421.1:0-3236 GCA_038324235.1 Acidimicrobiales bacterium | reverse complement strand
ATCCCCGCCGGCGACATCGCGGCGCTTGCGACCGCGGCGACGCCGGCGGCGTCGTGGCGGACGTTCGGGTACGACACGAACAACTCGCGGTTCAACGCCGACGAGAAGATCCTGACCACCGACAACGTGGCCGGCCTGGCGCCCCGCTGGAAGATCGATGCGGACAAGGGCGTGTCGAGCACGCCGGCGGTCGAGGGCGGCATCGCCTACTTCGGGGACTGGGCCGGCAACCTGCACGCCGTGTCGGTCGAGGACGGGTCGGAGAAGTGGAAGACGGCGTTGGCGAACCAGTACGTGATGTCGTCGCCGACCATCGACGGGTCGGCGATCTACGTCGCGACCAACTCCAGGTTGTTCAAGGTGGACAAGGCGACCGGCCAGAAGCAGTGGGAGGCGACGACCTCGGCTCACCCGATCGCCATCACCCCCGCCTCGCCGGTGATCGTCGATGGTCTCGCCGTGCTCGGTGTCGCGAGCGGTGAGCTCATGGTGCCACTCGACAAGTACTCGTTCCGCGGCAGCGTGGCCGCGTACGACGTGACGAGCGGGGCCAAGATGTGGGAGAAGTTCCTGACGGCCGGGGACGCGACCCAGGGTGCCGGCGTGGGGGTGTGGTCGACGCCATCGGTCGATGCGGCGCGCGACGTGTTGTACGTCGGCTCGGGCAACACGTACGAGCCGCCGGCCGCGCCGCTGTCGGACAGCATCATCGCCCTGCGCATCAAGACGGGCGAGGTCGTGTGGTCCAAGCAGTTCACCTATCCCGACGTGTGGAGCTCGGGGCACGGCGGCGGCGTGGACGGCGATGTCGGGGCCGGGCCCAACCTGTGGGAGATCAACGGCCGGGCCGCGGTCGGTGCGGGGGACAAGCGCGGGGTGTACCACGCCCTCGACCGGGACACGGGCGAGGTGATCTGGGAGACGACGTTGACGCCGGGCAGCTTGCTCGGTGGCGTCATCGGGACCTCGGCCCTGGCCAACGGCACGCTCTTCATCGGGTCCAACGTCGGCGACGGCACGGCGAACTCGCCGACCGGCAAGACCAAGGTGCTCGCCGTCGATGCGACCACGGGCAAGATCAACTGGGCGACCGAGCTCGACGGCGCGATCTACGCGCCCGTGTCGGTCTCGCCCGGTCTCGTGTTCGTCGGGACGACGACGGGTGCCATGTACGCGTTCGACACCGCCACGGGCGGGCAGCGGTGGACCTTCACCGCTCCCGATCAGGTCGGGGGCGGGGCGACGATCGTGGACGGCACCGTGCTGTGGGGCTTCGGGTTCGCGCTGTTCGGCTCGGGGTCGGGCATCGGTGGCCTGTACGCGTTCCGGCCCACAGGAGCGGCCACCGGCCCCGATGCGAGCGGAGGCGCGGCGGGATCGACGCCGGCCGAGTCGGAGGGTGCTCGCCTGTTCCGCACCGTCTGCTCCTCGTGCCACGGCCGCAAGGGGGAGGGGGGTGTCGGCCCGTCCCTCGTCGGCGTCGCAGACCGGTTGACCCTCGACCAGCACCTCGCCATCGTGCACGAGGGTCGCAACGCCAAGATGCCCTCGTTCGACCGGGCGCTGACCGACGACGAGATCAGAGCCGTCGTCGAGTACGAGCGCACGCAGCTCTGACTGAGCTCGACCTGACCCGAGCGCGGCGGGCCGCGGTGGGCCGCGGCGAGGGGCGGCGCGGGCTCGCATAGGCTCGCGCCGATGGCAGCACCCGCCCCAGAGGCCCCGGAGCAAGGATCCCGCGTCCTGGCCAGCGTCGCCGTGCTCGTGGCCCTGCTGCTGGTGGTGGCGTGCGGGGGCATCGCGCTGCGAGGCGTCACCGACCGGTGGGATGCCCGGCGCACGGCGTTCGAACAGCACCCGTCGGTGGCGGATCCCGAACCCGGGCCCGGACCGACCGACGATGTCGTCCTGGTCGGGGATTCGATCACCGAGCAGACCGAGCCGGTGTTCCACGAGACGCTCGACGGCGGCTACCACGTGCGCATCCGGGGCCGAGGTGGGTACCGCGTCGAGGAGATGGAGCCCTACGCGATCGAGCTCGCCACCACGAAGCCCGAGCAGGTCGTCATCAACCTGGGCACCAACGACGTGTTGCAGGGGTTCCCCATCGACAAGTCGGCCCAGGCGTTCAGCCGCATGATCGACGAGTTCGGCTCCGCCCGCTGCCTGCACGTCGTGACGGTCAACCAGAACTTCTTCAACGAGCGGGACCCGGGGCTGCCGTCGCGGGCGCTCGTGTTCAACCTGGACATCCGCCGACTCATCGCCGGGCACCGGGTCAACGTCATCGACTGGTCCGCCGCCGTGTCGGCCTACAACGACGCCGGCAGCCCCGACGGGCCGATCACGTCGGACACCGTGCACCCGACCGAGGCGGGTCGCAAGCTGCTCGCCCAGCTCTACAAGACCGCCCTGGACAGCTGCACCTGACGGGACCGTGGCCTCCGTCGGTCAGCTGCGCTGGCCCGCGACCTGGGCGGCCGAGACCCACTGCGTGTGGTAGCCGTTGGGAACGCGCTGGGGGATCTTCAGTCGGGCCACCGGTCCCGCCGCGATCTCCTTGGCGTCCCACACGTAGAGCTCTGACGCGCCGGTCGCCTCTTCGGCCACGAAGGTGAGGACGTACCCGTCACCCTCGTCGGTCGCGCCGGTGGCCGGGGCGAAGGTGGTCTCGCCGCCGTACCACCCCGCCGGGTACCGGTAGTGCGACTGCGCCGTGCCGGTCGTCAGGTCGTAGCGGATCAGGCCGTCGAAGAGCAGCGTCTCGAAGCCGGGCGCGACCGTCGGGTTGTAGGACCAGCGCGCCGGCGCGGCGAGGTGGTCGTCGTTGATGCGGGGGAACTCGGTGTGCACGTCATCGAGGCGACGCTCGCGCACGGCGCCGGTGACGACGTTCAGGCGCCACTCGTGCAGGTACGGCTCGAGCCGGAGGTTGGCGATCGTGGGTGCCGGGCCAAGGTCGCGTGGCGCGTCACCACCGGCCATCGGTTCGGGGATCTGGCAGCCGATGAGCACGACCTCGTCGTCCTCATCCCACGCCGCGATCGTGTGGTACATGAAGAACGGTTCGGTCTCGAACCACTGCACATCCGCGTTGCCGCCGAGGCGGGGGAGCACGCCGATGCGGCTGGGGATGTCGCGGAAGAACCGGAGCTTCACCCGGCCCCGCGCGAGCTCGTCGGGGTCCCACATCATCGACATGTCGAACAGCAGCGTGCGCGTCTGGGTGATGGCGA
>JBBQHT010000420.1:0-3259 GCA_038324235.1 Acidimicrobiales bacterium | reverse complement strand
GGCGCTCGAGCCAGCCGACGAGGGGTGAGGACCGCGTGAACCTCTGGCTGCTCGTCCTGGTGATCTCTCCACTGTTCGTCGTCCTCGCCGTGCTGCGCAACCAGCGAGCACGGAGCGAGGTGCGCTCGGCGACGATCAACCTCGTCGTGGACAGCGAGGGCGTGCGGCGGGTCCTCGCCGACGGCCGCACAGAAGGGATCGCGTGGGACGAGGTGACCGAGGTCGACGTGTTCACGACCCGCGTCGGACCCCACAAGCCGGCCGGTGGTGCCGTCGTGCTCTACGGCGACCACGAGCGCGGTTGCATCGTCCCGCTCGATCGGCTGCCCACGAGCGGCCTGCTCGACCAGATGTACCACCTGCCGGGATTCGAGATCCAGCGGGTGGTCGAGGCGATCACCGCCGACGACCGCCGGGCGAACGACCGCTCGGCGAACCCGATCAGCTACCTCACCCCCAAGCCCCTGCAGACGACCTCCGTCGTCTGGACCCGGGCCCGGCTCGATCCCGATGTCGAACCCGCGTCGACGTCGGATCCCGAGCCCGGGCCGGATCAGGTCATGTAGCGGGGCCGGGGGTCGCCGGCGGATCCGCCAGGGCTCGCAGGTGCCCCGTCTCGTTGAGCGATCGGATCGAGCGCGTGCCACCGCGAGCCACGAGCACGCGGCTGATGCTCGTGTAGTCGGGCTCGAAGTACAGCATCGTGTCGAGCCCGAGCACGGCGGCGGTGTACGCGTTGATCACGCCGCCGTGGCACACGACGGCGATGCGCTGGCCCCGATGGCTCGCCGCGAGGCCGTCGATGCCGCCGACGACGCGTCGCGTGAAGGCGGCGACGTCGATGCCGAGGTCCGCGAACCGTCCTTCGGCCATGGCGCGCCACACCGCGTGATCGGTGGCCTTGAGCTCCTCCATGGGGATGTAGGCCTGCGAGTCGCGATCCCACTCGGCCAGATCCGCATCGACCCGAAGGCCGAGCCCGTGCGCGTCCGCCAGCGGCGCCGCGGTCTCGCGAGCCCGCTGCAGCGGGCTGGAGTAGACGGCATCGAGCCCCTCACCCGAGAGACAGCTCACCAGCGCGGCGGCCTGGCGCCGGCCGAGATCGGTCAGGGTGGGGTCCGCGGAACCCGCGTCCACCTCGAGTCGTTCGGGTAGGGCGTGGCGGATCAGCAGCAGCTCCATCGGGGCGGCAGCTTAGGGTCCCGCCGGTCCTCGCTCGGGACACGAGGGCGGTCGCGCTCCGCCGGTCGCCGTCCGACCGCGATACTTGGTGGATGCCCGACAACGACGCACGAGCGATCGAGGTCGACGGCCTGGCGGTGTACCGACGCCCGCGACCAGGCGCACCACGGGTCGTCTTCGTCCACGGCGCCATGGATCGCGCCGCGAGCTTCCTGAAAGCCATCCGACGGCTACCCGACATCGACGTGCTGCGCTATGACCGCCGGGGCTACGGCCGCTCGATCGACGCCGGCATCTGCGCCACGATGGCAGACCAGGTCGCGGACCTCTGGACGGTGGTGGGCGATGAACCGGCGGTCGTCGTCGGGCACAGCTTCGGCGGGTTGATCGCGCTGACGGCCGCGCAGGACCACCCCGAGCGGATCACCGCCGTCGGGGCCTTCGAGGCGCCGATGCCGTGGGCCCCGTGGTGGCCCACCACATCGGCGGGCGGGCAGGCGGTGCGGGCCAGTGACACCGACGGGGTCGAGGGGGCGGCGGAGCGCTTCATGCGCCGCATGATCGGCGATGCCCACTGGGAACGCCTGCCGGCGGCCACCCGCGCCGCGCGCCTGCAGGAGGGGGCGACGCTGGTGACCGAGCTGCGAGCGGTCCGTCACGGTGGCGCCCCGTTCGACCCGGCGGCCCTCCGGGTCCCGGTCGTGGCCGGGACGGGGACCGCATCGGATCCCCAGCACCAACACGCCGCCCGGGCCCTGGCCGAGGCGGTCCCCGGCGGCGAGCTGTTCACCATCGACGGCGCGCGCCACGGCGCCCACTACAGCCATCCCCGCGAGTTCGCGGCCTACGTCGAACGGGTGCTCGCCCGGCGAGAGCCGTGACCGCGCCGGTCACACCCACGCCAACGTCGCCCGTCGTGGCGCAAGCGGCGAAGCCGGCAGTCACACCCACGCCAACGTTGCCGGTTGCGGCGCTAGCTTGACCCCATGTCCGATGCCCCCGTTAGCCTCACCCCGACCGGTCCTCCCGAAACCGTGCTGCCCGCCGAACCGGTCGAGGTCCGCCACGCCCTCGCGCAGGCCGTCGCCGCGGCCGACACGGACCGGCGCGCCGCCGTTGCGGCGGTGGTCGCCCAGCATCCCACCCTGCTCGAGGGCTGGGCCTGGCTCGGTGACCTCGGGCGGGACGACATCGAGTCCTACGCCGCCTACCGGGTGGGCTACCACCGGGGTCTCGACCGCCTGCGCCAGAACGGGTGGCGCGGGTCGGGGTATGTCCGCTGGCGCCACGAGACCAACCGCGGCTTCCTCCGGGCGCTCGCCGGCCTCGGCCGCACGGCAGGCGCCATCGGCGAGACCGACGAAGAGGAACGGTGCGCCCTGTTCCTCCGCCAACTCGATCCCGAGTGGCCCCCGGCCGATCTCACCAGCTGACGATGGCGGGCCCCGGCGGCCGGCCTCGGACCTCTGGACGCCGGACGTCCGGACGTCCGGCGTCGCGGCGTCACCGCTTCGGGGCCAGGCCGGCCGGGATGATCCGCACCGGCACCCGAACCTCGCGCACCGGGCTCTCGCCCAGGCCGATCGCCGGGTTGTAGTACGTGATCGCAATGTGCCCGGCGTCGCTCATGTTCTCGTGCACCTCAACGCCGAAGCACTGGTGCGGGTACACGTGCTCGCAGCCCGGCGGCAGGGTGTAGGTCGGCGCGCTCCACGGACCCTGGGGTGACCGCGCCACGCGCAGCCCGATGATCCCGGTGTGCAGATCGGCCATGTCGGCCATCACGAACAGCCGGCTGTTGGGGAAGTACGCCACCGATGGCTTGATGGCGAACGTGTGGTTCGGCAGGTCCATGCTCGCGGCGTGGTCGGCACCCGCGGCCCAGGTGGTCCCGTTCCAGAACCGGTAGTGATCCGCGTGGGTCACCCCGGCGGGCTCGACGCGTCCCGCCGAGCACGCCCCGTTGGCCAGGCACCGGTACACGTAGATGTAGCCGTCGTGCAGCACGGCTGCCTGGCCGTACGAGCTGTCCGCGTCAGTCGGCTTCTCGAACAGCTGCTCCTCGAGGATGGTGGCC
>JBBQHT010000419.1:0-3261 GCA_038324235.1 Acidimicrobiales bacterium | reverse complement strand
GCGCCGGAGCCGTCGTGGTGGTGGTCGGGGCGTCGTCGACCGCCGGCGGCACCGAGCCCGGCGTCGTGCCCGGCGTCGTGCCCGGCGTCGTGCCCGGCGTCGTGCCCGGCGTCGTGCCCGGCGGAACCGAGCCCGCGGTGGCCGGGGAACCGAGGTCCATCCGCAAGTCGAACGAGGAGTCCTGTTGCAGCGCGAAGTCGGTGGCGACGACGTCGGTGCGGATGGACACGGACTGCTGCTTCTCGATGATGTGGTCGTCGAGTTGGCGCTCGAGGAACGTCGGCGCGCCCGTGGCTTCGTCGAAGCAGAACCTGGCGTAGTGGCCGTAGGGCGGATCCGGATACGCGATCTGCTCGAAGAGCTCGAAGCAACCCGCCTCGGGCGCGCGTATCGCGCGGTACAGCGCCAGGGTGCCGGTGGCCCTCGGCCGCACGTAGCTCGAGAGCGTGGCGATCTCGTCGCGCAGGACATCCTCGAACGGCGGGGCCTGCTCGGTCCCCTCGGTGCAGCCGAAGACCGCGTTCTGATCGGTGGTGCACACCACCGGGTGGCCGTGCACCGTGCCCGCCACCCCGCCGAACTGGCGCAGGATGCGATCGGGCGGGCGCTGGGCCAGGCTCGTCGACGAGAACAGCACCCGGCCGTCACCGAGGGTCCGACGGAAGTCCGACTCGACCAGGAACGTGCCCCGCCGGCTGCGCTCCCACGCCGCGAGGAACTCGGTGCTGGCGTCGCGCGTGTCACGGTGCACCGGGACCCGGAGGGTTCCGCTGCCGACCAACGACGCGGCGATCGCCGAGCCGACGGCGACGCCGGCCACAGAGCCCCACAGCGGAAGTCGCGAACCGGCCACGACGCCGACGGTAGTCCGAGACGCCACGCGGGAGGACGCGACTCGCACGGCCGCCCCCGTTGCGCGAACCTGACGGCGCCGGGCGGGGGCCCGGACCAGCCGACGAGGGGGACTCGACGATGGCCTTTCACCACGTGGCGCTGGCCACCCGCGACCTGGAGGCGACACACCGCTTCTACACCGAGACCATGGGCTTCACCCTGGTCAAGGCCGTCGTCGCCCCGACGCCAAGCGGGAAGGGCTGGGCCAAGCACGTGTTCTACGACACCGGTGGCGCGGGCCTCATCGCGTTCTGGGACATCCACGACGAGGCCATCCCGGTCACCGACACCGCTATCTCCACAGCGATGGGCCTGCCCGAGTGGGTCAACCACATCGCCTTCGACGCCTCGATCGACGAACTGGCCGGCCACGTCGCGGACTGGAACGCCTTCGGTGTCGACGTGGTCGAGGTCGACCACGGCTTCTGCCGATCGGTGTACGCGGTCGACCCCAACGGCGTCCTGGTCGAGTGGTGCGCGGACGTGCGCGTCCTCGACGAGCACGACCGTCGCGACGCCCTTGCCGCCGTCTTCGATCCCGAGCCGCCGCTCGAGACCCCGCCGGTGCCCGTGTTCCACCTCGCGGCGCGCGTCGACGCCCCGGCCACCGTGCCGGCCGGCATGGACGGATGACCGCCGCCGCACCGCGCCCCGCGCTCGGCTACTGGCCCGACCCCGCCGACGATCCGGGGGTCGCGCTCGGCCGCGAACCGATCGCCCTCGTGGCGCCCGACGGGGCCATCGTGCGGGGCATCCTCTGGACCCCACCCGCGGGCACCCCGTGGAAGACCGCCATCGCGCTCTCCCACCCCCGCGGCGACTTCAGCGTGCACTACGCGTGCCCGCTGCTCGCCGCGGCGGGCTACGCCGTGCTCGGCTTCTCGACGCGCTACGTGAACAACGACATCGACTGCCTCCACGAGAACTGCGTGACCGATGTCGAGACCGCGATCGCCGACCTCCGTCGTCGGGGCGCCGAGGCCGTGGTGCTGCTCGGCAACAGTGGCGGCGGCTCGCTCATGGCGCTCAGCCAGGCGATCGCCGCCCGGGAAGGCCGGACCCTCGGGGACGCGTTCGTGGCCCTCGCCGCGCACCCCGGCGAAGGCGTGTTCATGTTGCAGGTCATCGATCCGTCGGTGACCGACGAGAGCGATCCGTTCTCCGTCGACGACAGCCTCGACATGTACCACCCCGACAACGGCTGGCGCCCGTTCCCGGAGCGCTCCACCTACGACCGCGCCTGGCTCGCGCGCTACCGCGCCGCCCAAGCGGCCCGCGTCGCTCGCCTCGATGACGTCGCGCGGGCCGCGGTCGCCGCCCGAGACCTGGCGCGCACCGAAGCCCGGGCGCTCGAACGGGGATCGTCGGCGTGGAACGTGCGTCGTCGCCATGCGGTGCACGCGCCGTACCTCACCATCTACCGCACGCTCGCGGACCCGGCGTACCTCGATCCCACCATCGACCCCGACGACCGCGAGATCGGCACGGTCTTCGCCTTCCCGGATCCGATCGACGCCAACTACGGCTACGGCGGGCTGGCCCGCACCATGACCGCCCGAGGCTGGTTGTCGACGTGGTCCGGTCTGTCGTCATCCGCGCGGCTCGCCCAGACCATGCCCGAGGTGACCGTCCCGACACTCGTGATCCACCCCACCGCCGACACCGAGATCCGCCTCCACCAGGCCGAGGCCATCCGCGACCACGCCGGCGCCACCGACGTGACGTACGAGACCATCGCCGGCGCCCCGCACTACCTGCACGGCCACCGCCGCGAGGCCCTGGGTCTCGTGATCGACTGGTTGCGCACGCGCGTGCCCTGATCGCCGCCCGCACCGCCGACCGGATCCCCCACGGGCCGCTGGGGGTTTGCCCGGATGGGACCGAGCCACGGATCGGGTCAGGGTCGACCCATGGCTCCTTCCCTGCTCCGCGATCCCGTTGCCCCGTCCGCTGCTGCGAGCGCGGGAGACCCTGCGCCCACCGGGATCGCCTCGCTCGTCGACGCGACCCCAACCACCCGGGATCGCTACGTCGACTTCCTCCGCGCCCTCAGCATCCTGGTCGTCGTGCTGTGGCACTGGGTCTTCTCGATCACCCAGTGGACCGACGACGGGTCCCTCGCGATGCCCAACCCGATCAACACGATCCCCGGCCTGTGGGCCGCGACCTGGGTCTTGCAGATCATGCCGGTCTTCTTCTTCGTCGGGGGCTACGCCAACCTCGCGGCCTATGACGCCACCGAAGCCCGCGGCCAGGGGGATCGCGCCTTCCTGGTCAGCCGCCTGCGTCGGCTGCTCAAGCCGGTCGGCGTGTTCGTCGCCCTGTGGGCGATCGGCGACACCGTCGCCCGGCTCGTGCTCCCCGACT
>JBBQHT010000418.1:0-3297 GCA_038324235.1 Acidimicrobiales bacterium | reverse complement strand
GTCGAGGTTGCCGGCCGCGGCGAGCGTGCGGGTGGCCTTGTCGACCACCTCGTGCGCGATGTCGATGACCGCTTTGGCTGCGTTGAGATCTGCCGTCGTCATGCCCGAAGGTTACCGATGGGTAGCCTCCGGCTCACATCGGAGGACGCGTTGGACTCGGTGGGACCTCCAGATGTCGACGTAGCGCTGACGAAACATCACGGAGAGTGGGATCTCGGTCCACGAAGGTCCGATCGGCCTATTCTGCAGGGGTGCAGGGCCACGTACCGTGATATCTGCCCCCGATGAAAGAGCGGTCCATGCCCTGCACGGAACACCACCACCGCCAGGCCGTCGGCGCCTGCCGCTCGTGTCACGCCGACTTCTGTGCGGACTGCCTCGTGTTCTCGTTCGGTGATCTGCGCCCGCCGTACTGCATCGACTGCGCACTGGTCGCGTCAGGCGTGCGCCCTGTGCCGGGCCACACCAATCCCACCGACCGCTTCGCCTGATCCATCTCACCGGGAGGGCACCGGTCCGCCGACTCGTCCGCCGATGCGCTCCACCGGTCAGAGGTCGGGGCGCGCCGCCGGTCGAGCGACGGGACGATCGAGGTCGATAGCCGTGTCCGCCCCTGCGTCGCTCGCGGGGAGAAACGTCACCACGTCCGCGCGCCGGTCGGCGTCGGTGACCCACGAGGTGAAGACGTCCGCGGCGACGGGTCGGCTGATGAAGTAGCCCTGGGCCCGGTCACAGCCGAGCTCGGCCAGCCGGCGCAGGGTCGGACCATCCTCGACCCCTTCCGCCACGACCGACATGCCGAGGTTGTGGCTGAGATCGATCGTCGACCGCACGATGGTGAGATCGCTCGGGTCGTTCACGAGGTTGCCGACGAAGGACTTGTCGATCTTGAGCTCATCGATGGGCAGGTGCTTGAGGTAGGCCAGCGACGAGTACCCCGTGCCGAAGTCGTCGATGCTGGTCGAGCAGCCGAGCGCGCGGAGCTTGCCCAGCACCTCCAGGGCGAGCAGCGGGTCGTCCATCAGCTCGCTCTCGGTCACTTCCAACTTCAGCAGGGACGCCGGAACGCCGCGGTCCCGCAGCAGGTCGCTGAGCCACGGGACCAGGTCACGGTCATACAGGTTGCGCACGGAGAGGTTGACGCCGACCTTGATCTCGATCCCGGCATCCAGCCAGGCCCGGATCTGTTCGAGGGTCTGCCCGATGATCCAGCGCGTCATCGGGTGGATCAGGCCTGACACCTCGGCCAGCTCGATGAACTCCGCGGGCGGCATGAGGCCGTGGGTGGGGTGCTGCCAGCGCACGAGCGCCTCAGCGCTGTTCACCTCGCCCGTGTCCAGATCCAGGCTCGGCTGGTAGAAGAGGACCAACTCGTCGTCGCTGATCGCGCCCCGGAGCTCGCCGAGCAACGCCAGGCGCCGCACGCTAGACTGGTCGTTGTCGGGGGAGTAGACGCCGAGCCCGATGCCGGTGCGCTTGGCCGCGTACATCGCCACGTCCGCCCGCTGGGCGAGCGACTCGGCGTCGCCGGCATGGTCCGGGAAGGTTGCGATGCCGATGCTCGCGGAGGTCTGGAGGCTGATGCCGCCCAGCTGGATCGGCTGCTCGAGGGCCGCACGGATCTGCAGCGCCATGGCCTCGGCCCCCGGGCCATCGGCGTCCTGGGTGATGAGGACCGCGAACTCGTCTCCACCCAGACGGGCGATCGTGTCGGCGTTGCGCAGCACCCGCTGCAGCCGCCGGCTGGTCTCGATGAGCAGGCGGTCGCCCTGGTCGTGGCCGAGCGCGTCGTTGACGTCCTTGAACTGGTCGAGGTCCATCACGAGCAGCGACACCGGATCGCCCGTCTTGGCCGCGGCCGCCAGCGCGTGGCGGACCCGCTCGTTGAGCAGCGTCCGGTTGGGCAGGCCCGTCAGGCCGTCGTGCAGCGCCTGGCGCCGTAGCACCTCACCCGCCATGGTCCGCTCGGTGATGTCGTGGAGCGACAGCCCGGCGGTGTCACCGGGCAGCGCGAACGCGAACGCCGAGTACACCCGGCCGCCGCGCCCGCCCGGCCCCATCCGCAGCTCGTCCACCGCGAACCCCACACCGGTGCGGATCACGTCGGCGAGCTGCGCGCTGAGGGACTCCTGGCCCGTTAGGTCCAGCACGTCGTGGAACCGGTGGCCGACGGCGTCGTCGACCTTGATGCCGGCGAGGTGGGCGGCTTCAGGGTTGATCGCCCGGACGGTGAGCGTCTCGTCGTCCCGAACATCGTCGAGGCCGAACACGAACAGCGCGAGCTTGATGCCATCCACCAGATCCACGAACAGGTTCGCCTGCTCCTGCGCGACCCGCGTCGCCGTCACGTCCACCATCACCCCCCGGACGTGGGCGGGCCGGCCGTTCGCGTCCTGCTCGATGCGCATGCGGTCCTGGACCCACACCGTCCGCCCGTCGGCGGTCACCATCCGGTACTCGAGCTCCCGGCTCTCCGCCCGGCGGATCGCGTCGCGGTACAGGCGGCGCACCTCGAGGCGGTCGTCGGCGTGCACGGCCTTTGACCACATGCCGGGCTCGGCCCACGCCGAGGCGGGGTAGCCGAGCACGTGTTCGGCTTCTTCGTTGACATACAGCGTCGACGGATGGGAGCTGAGCTGCTCCCACACGATCGCGTCGATGCCGCTCATGAGCTCGGTGTACCGGCGCCGCAGGCGGCGTTCCCCCTGGGAGATCGCTCCCACCGTGTATGCCGTGAACCCGGCGAGCACGGCGTAGGTGGCCAGCGCCGGAATCGGGTTGACCGGCGCCTGGATCGCGACCACCAGGCACAGACCGATGAAGCCGACGAAGGTCGACTGAAAGGCGACGCGTCGGCTGAACGCCACCGCCGTGTTCGCCGCGATGGCCAGCATGAACAGCGCCGCGGTGGTGAGCAGGTCGGGGGCGACGGCCACGAGGGCGACCGCCAGGACCTGGTCGCTGTAGGCGAGCGTCGGGTACAGCACCCCGTTGCGGCGGAGCAACCAGTCGTACACCGCGTTGTAGGGGAGCGCGACGAAGAACAGGCACCCCGAGACGAGGAAGCGGTGGGGGCCGAACTGGGGGAGGAGGCAGACGAGTCCGATCAGCACGAGGGCGCAGTAGCGGGCGGTGATCAGCTCGTGCCACCGCGCTCGCTGCCGCGCGAGCGCCTCGGCGTTGGTCGAGTCCCCGCTGGTGCCGGGGCTGGCGGGCGACGTGCTCATCGGCGACGACGTCACTCGGGAGCGGCCCGCATCCCGCGAGCGCGCCCCTCGCGCGGGTGCCGCCGACGCC
>JBBQHT010000417.1:0-3301 GCA_038324235.1 Acidimicrobiales bacterium | reverse complement strand
CTGGCCGCTCGCGACCTTGCTGATCGTCCTGAGCGCCGTCCCGGTGGTGTCGGGGACCCTCCGACTCGTCGAGGTGGCCGGCGGCCCTGCCCTCATGCCGGCCAACCACCGGTACGGCGACTTCCCGCTGCCGCTCGTGCTGCACATCGTCGGAGGGATCGTGTTCGTGCTCGCCGGCATCCTCCAGTTCCAGCCCCGGTTCCGCCGCCGCCACGCGGTCTGGCACCGCCGGGCCGGGCGGGTGCTGGTGCCCGCGGGTCTGCTGGCCGCCGGCTCGGGGCTGGCGATGACGCTCTTCTTCGAGGCCCAACCCAACTCGGGCACCCTGCTCTACCTGGTCCGCCTCGGGTTCGGTTCGTTGATGGTCATCAGCCTCGTCCTCGCCGTCACCACGATCCGGCGCCGTGACTTCGCCGGCCACCGAGCGTGGATGATCCGGGGGTACGCCATCGGCCTCGCCGCCGGCACCCAGGCGTTCACCGCGGGGTTCGGCGAAGCGCTCTTCGGCACCGGCGTCGTCGCCGCCGACCTGGCCAAGGGCGCCGCCTGGATCATCAACCTCGCCGTCGCCGAGGCCGCCATCCGCCACCCCCACCGCTGCTCGGCTCCGTCGCCCACACCGGTCCTCGAAGGAGCCCTCCTGTGACCACCGATTCCGTCACCTACACGATCCGGGTCCAAGGACACCTCGCCGACCACTGGTCCACCTGGCTCGGCGGCGCCGACCTGCAACGCCTCGACGACGGAACCACGAGCCTCACCATCGACGGCGCCGACCAGGCCCAACTCCACGGCGTCCTGGCCGGCCTGCGCGACATCGGCGCCGTGCTGATCGAGCTCCACACCTCGAGCCGAATGGCGAGCAGTACGACGAGCACTCGTTCGTAGGTTCCTCCCATCATCGACTCCTCAGAAGGAACCACTCGTGAACGGATACGTGAAGAGCTTCACCCCGTGGATCGCCTATGCCGTGGGCTCGGCGATCGGTGACTGGCGCTACGGCGCGGCAGCGGGCCTGGCCACCGGAGCGGTCGTACTGGTTCAGCAGCGTCGCGGTCACGGCGTCGAGCTGCTCGCCGCGGTGACGGCGGCATTCTTCGCACTGATCCTGCCGATCGCCATCGCGAACCCTGACGCTGGTATCCGCCAGTACCTGGCGGCCCTGTCGCTCGCGACACTGTCCGCCGCCGCAACTGCTTCGCTCCTGGTCCGCAAGCCGTTCACGGTGGCGATCGCCCGGCAGTCGACCCCGTCCGAGCTCTGGGACAACCCGCTCTTCTTGCAGGTCAACGCCGTCATCACCTCGGTGTGGGCGGCCAGCTTCGCCGTCACCGCCATCGTGTGCGCCGCCCTCGCGCACCAGTACCCCGACGTCGTCCCGCTGTGGGTGACCGCGCAGGTCATCGGCATCGTCGTCCCCGCCCGCTTCACCCGCACCTACCCCGACCGTGTCCGGGCCCGGATCCTCGGGCCGGCGACCACCGTCTGAACCACCGTGCCGGTCCCAGGATTCGCTGCAGCACTAGCTCCCGTCGCGCAGTGCTTCTTCGTAGACCTGGACGAGTCCGTCGAGGAACCCGGCCACGGTCGATCGTTCCGCGGGCGTCAGGGTGGCCGTCAACTGGTCGATGCCGTCGATGATCGGGTTGGCGCCTTCGTAGGCCGATGCGATCGAGGCTGCCACCGGCGTCACGACGACCTTCCGGCGGTCCGATGGATGCGGTTGGCGTGAGATGTGCCCCGAAGCCTCGAGCCGGTTGAGTACCAGCGAGGTGGCCGCGGTCGAGGCCTCGAGGGTGTGGGCGATGGCCGTGGGGGTGGCCGAGCCCACCTGCGCCAGGTGGATCATCGCCGTGAGGCCGGCAGCATCGACACCCAGACGGTCCTGCATGTATCGACGAAACCGCAGCTGCAAGCTGAGGAGCGTCATGAGTTGACCACGGATGCTGTCGTCGACGGGGTGCCCGCCGGGCCTTGGGGCACCTTGCCGGGACCGCTGTCTGCGTGTCGTGGTGTCGCCTTCACTGCCATCCCCGAATTGTACATATTATTGGCAATGTATGGATTAACTAACAGGATTGGCTACTATGACCGGACCTCGCCGGCTCGACACAGCGTGTTCGATCGAGTGGCCCCCCGCAACCGAGAGGCTCCCGTGAGCACCCCGACTCCCATCACCGAAGCCAACATCCAACCGCTGCGACGCCTCAACGTGGGTGCTGGCCTCCTCCATGCCGCGTCGTTGGTGGCGGTCCTGGTCCTGGCCAACGGGTTCGTGCTGCCGGTCACCTCGACATACACGACCGAGGGACCAGGTAGTGGCTTCTCGGCGCCGGTGCTGCTGTTCAACATCCGTGTCGCCTACGCGATCGCCGCGTTCCTCGGGCTGTCGGCCCTCTTTCACTTCATCGTGGCCTCGCCCCAGGGCTTCCCTCGGTATCGGGCATCCCTGCTGCAGGGCCGCAACATCTTCCGGTGGGTCGAGTACTCGTTGAGCTCGTCGATCATGGTCATCGTGATCGCCCAACTGAACGGCATCAGCGAGATCGCGGCGCTCATGGCTATCTTCGGCGTCAACGTCTCCATGATCCTGTTCGGGTGGCTGCAGGAGAAGTTCACGACGCCGGGCGACGGCGAATGGCTCCCATTCATCTTCGGTTGCGTGGCCGGCGCGGTGCCGTGGCTCATCTTCGCCTTGAAGCTCGCTGGGCCGAACAGCCCTCCTGGATATGAGGTCCCAGGGTTTGTGTACGGCATCGTGCTGACGTTGTTCGTCCTCTTCAACTGCTTCGCCCTCGTGCAGTGGAAGCAGTACCGGGCGAAGGGCAAGTGGGCGAACTACCTGCGGGGCGAACGGACCTACATCGTGTTGAGCTTCGTCGCGAAGTCGCTCCTGGCCTGGCAGATCTTCGCCAGCACGCTTGCGGCGACGAGCTGACCACGCCCGCATGGCGACGCGTCGGTTCGATGGCGCGATCGGCATCGCTGTGGATGAGGTCTTTGCGTCGCCTTCCCACTCGGCCCATGCCGCGGCGTAGTCGTCACTGAGCTCGGTCGCTCGTAGCAAAGGAACGGCCGCGCGATCGGTGAGAAGCTGGGCATGTGCACTGGTCTGGAATTGGTCGGCCGCGATGAGCGGCAGAAGCTCGCAGGGTCCCCGCAGGTCGACGAGGCAGGCGATCCTGGACGCCGCCATCGTCCTGGTCGAGACGCGCGGCGCCGAGGGGTTCACGGTGGACGAGGTGCTCATCGAGTCCTCGTCGTCGGCCAGCTCGCTCTATCACCACTTCGGCAACCGCGA
>JBBQHT010000416.1:0-3309 GCA_038324235.1 Acidimicrobiales bacterium | reverse complement strand
GCGAGCGCGGCCCGCTGGGACACGTTGGCGACGTTGGAGGTGGCGTGGCTCTGGAGGTTGGTCGCCGCCTTGATGAGGTCGTTGGGCCCGATCATCCAGCCGACCCGCCACCCGGTCATCGCGTAGGTCTTGGCCACGCCGTTGAGCACGACGCACCGCTCTCGCACCGCCGGCACGACCGCCGGCATCGAGGTGAAGACGTGGTCACCGTAGGTCAGGTGCTCGTAGATCTCGTCGGTGATCACCCAGATGTCGTGCTCGGCGCACCACTCGCCGATGGCTCGGACCTCGTCCTCGGGGTACACCGCCCCGGTCGGGTTGGACGGGGACACGAACACGAGCGCCTTGGTGCGGGGCGTGCGAGCCGCTTCGAGCTGGCCGACGGTGACCCGGAAGCCCGTGGTCTCGTCGGTCTGGATCACCACGGGGACGCCGTCGACGAGGCGGATGGGTTCGGGGTAGGTGGTCCAGTAGGGCGCCGGCAACAGGACCTCGTCACCTGGGTCGAGCAGGGTGAGCATCGTGTTGAACACGGCGTGCTTGCCGCCGTTGGTGACGAGCACCTGCCCAGCCGAGACCTCGAAGCCCGAGTCCCGCAACGTCTTGGCCGCGATCGCTTCTTTCAGCTCGGGCAGACCCCCGGCGGGGGTGTAGCGGTGGTTCTTCGGATCCGAGCACGCCGCGATCGCGGCCTGCACGATGGCGTCGGGGGTGGGGAAGTCGGGCTCGCCGGCACCGAAGCCGATCACCGGCTCGCCGGCCGCCTTGAGCGCCTTGGCCTTGGCATCGACCGCCAGGGTGGCGGATTCAGCGATGGCGGCGACGCGACGGGAGATGCGGTGTTCGGGCATGGGTCGAAAGCTACCGGGGCCCGGGCACCGCCCGAAAGCCGGATTGCGGGGCGCGCCCGACCTGACGATCCGTTACCGATTTCGCGGGGTCAGGGTCCGGCTGCGAGCATGGGGGGCAATGAGCGACCAGATCCCTGACATCACCATCCCCGCCGACCTCCTGCCCGCCGACGGTCGGTTCGGGTGCGGCCCGTCCAAGATCCGGCCCGAGGCGCTCGCCGCCCTCAACGACGTGGCCACGAGCTACATGGGCACGAGCCACCGCCAGGCCACCGTGCAGTTCACGGTCTCGGACCTGCGCAACGGCCTGGCCGAGATGTTCGCCCTGCCCGACGGCTACGAGATCATCCTCGGCAACGGCGGCACCACGGTCCTGTGGGATGCGCTCACCTTCGGCCTGATCGAACAGACCAGCCAGCACCTCACCTTCGGCGAGTTCTCGTCCAAGTTCGCGTCCTGCGCCAAAGCCGCCCCGCACCTGGCCGATCCCTCGGTCATCGCCTCCGATCCCGGCACCCACCCCATGGCCGTCGCCGAGCACGGCATCGATCTGTACGCGCTCACCCACAACTAGACCTCGACGGGCGTCGCGATGCCGCTGGTGCGCCCCGCGGGCGCCGACGCCGGGGCGCTCGTGGCCGTCGATGCCACGTCGGCCGCCGGCGGCCTGCGGTTCGATCCCCACCAGGTCGACGCCTACTACTTCGCCCCGCAGAAGTGCCTCGCCTCCGACGGTGGGCTCTGGCTCGCCGCGGTCTCGCCGGCCGCCATCGAGCGCATCGAGCGGATCGCCGCGTCGGGTCGCTGGATCCCGGCGTCGCTGGACCTCAGGACGGCGCTCGACAACTCGCGCAAGGACCAGACCTACAACACGCCCGCGCTGGCCACGATCTTCCTCGCCGTGCAGCAGGTCCAGTGGGTCAACGACAACGGGGGCCTCGAGTTCGCGGCCGGTCGCTGCGACCAGTCGGCCGACATCATGTACTCGTGGGCCGAGGCCAGCTCGTACGCCGAGCCGTTCGTCAAGGACCCCGCCGAGCGCAGCCACGTCGTGGCCACGATCGATCTCGACGACGCCGTCACCGCCACCACGGTCTCGGCGGTGCTGCGCAACAACGGCATCGTGGACACCGACTCGTACCGCAAGCTCGGCCGCAACCAGCTGCGCATGGCCCTGTTCCCGGCGATCGATCCGAGCGACGTGCAGGCCCTCACCGCCTGCATCGACCACGTCGTCTCCGCCCTCAGCTGACCGTCGAGATCTGCACGGGTTTGATGCCGCCTGGCGCGGTGAGGGCCGACAGATCGAGAGGGTGGGTGGCAGACTGCTGGAGATCGTCGACCACCAGGGGGAATCGATGCCGACCAGTGCAGAGGTGCGCGCGCAGTTGACCGGGCCGGGCGGCGCGTTCGAGGTGACCACCGACGTGGTCGACGGCGTCGAGATGCGGGTCTACCAGGACAGGCTGGCGAACCTGCGGTCCGTCGCCGAGCTGGCGTCGCTGCGCGGCAACGACCAGCCCTTCATCGTCTACGGCGAGCGCCGCATCGGCTTCAGCGAGTTCTTCGGGCTCGCCAACGCGGTCGCCGCCTCGTGGCGGGAGGGGTACGACCTGGCCCCGGGTGACCGCGTGGCGGTGCTGTCGGCGAACAACCCCGAGTGGTGCCTCTCGTTCTGGGCGACGGTCAACAGCGGCGCCATCCTGGTGGGCCTCAACGGGTGGTGGAAGACCGACGAGGTCGTGTACGGACTGCAGGACTCGGGGTCCAAGATCCTCGTGGCCGACCGCGGGCGCTACGAGCGCATCGCCGAGTTCGTCGGCACCGACGCCCTGCCCGACCTCGAGGCGGTGTTCCTCATCGACGCCGACCCCGACGAGTACGCCGGCAGCGCCGGCCGGGCGCGGCTGCACCGCTTCGACGAGCTCGTCGCCGATCCGACCGCCCCGATGCCCGACGTCGCCATCGACGAGGCGGACTACGCGGTGATCTTCTACACGAGCGGGACCACCGGCAAGCCCAAGGGCGCGATCTCGTCGCACCGCAACATGATCGCCAACCTCCAGAACACCGTCTTCAACACGATCGCCCAGGCCATGATCACCGCCACCGACGACCCGCTCGCGGGCGCGTCCGGCGCGCAATCCTCCCAGACCGTTGCGCTGCTCACCTCACCCCTGTTCCACGTGTCGGGCTGCCACTCGAGCCTCGTGGTGGGCACGATCGGCGGCGTGCGCCTGGTGATCCCCGAAGGTCGGTTCGAGCCCACCAAGGCGCTGCAGCTGATCCAGGACGAGGGTGTCACGATCTGGGCGACCGTGCCCACGATGGTGTGGCGGGTGTGCGAGTCGCCCGACCGCCACGACTTCGACACCTCGACGGTGGTGTCGGTGGCCTTCGGTGGGTCGCCGTCGGCCGACGAGCTCCAACGCAAGGTGCGCGAGACCTTCCCCAACGT
>JBBQHT010000415.1:0-3310 GCA_038324235.1 Acidimicrobiales bacterium | reverse complement strand
GGGTCGTCGGCGTGGCGGCGGACGCCGACATGTTCATGGCGTCGTTCGTGTTCATGACCCACCAGGCCGCCACAAGCCTCCTCGCCGCCCCGGACACGACCAGCTTCGTCATGGTCGGCACCGATCAGCCCGAGCAGGTGCAGCGGGAGCTGACCGCGCTGGGTCTGACGACGTTGACCAAGGCCCAGATCGAGACCAACGACCTGGCGCTGAAGGGTCAGGCGTACACCGTCGCGCTGACGTTGATGGTGGCCGTGGCGTTCGGGGTCGGCACGTTGGTCATCGCCCTGACGATCTACACCGCGGTCATGGACCGGCGCCGCGACTACGGCATCGTCAAGGCGATCGGGGCCGAGCGGGGGCGCCTGGTCCGCATCATCGTCGGCCAGTCGGTGGTGCTCGCCGCGGTCGGCCTCGGGGTGGGCGGCGCGTTCTTCCTGGCCAGCTCCGGGCTGCTCGGTCGGCTGCGTCCGGAGTTCGCGATCACCGTGTCGTCGGGCGGTCTCACCAGGCTGGCGATCGCGGCGCTCGGCATGGGCCTGCTGGCCACGATCATGCCGGCCCGCCGGCTCGCGGCCATGGATCCGGCCACGGCGTTCCGGGGGGCGTGATGGCGGGGACGCGAGTAGCCCTCGCCCGTCGCAACCTGTTCGAGGATCGCCGTCGCGCCGTCCTCGCGATCGTCGGGGTCGGGGCGGGCTTGCTCATGGTGCTGCTGATGAGCGGGATCTTCGCCGGCATGACCCGGCAGGAGACGGCGTACATCGATCGGTCACCGGCCGCGATCCTGGTCTCGCAGTCTGGTGTGCGCACGATGCAGATGTCCACGAGTGCGTTGCCCGCCGACACGGTCGCCAAGGTCGCGGCGGTGCCCGGTGTCGCGTGGGCCGAAGGTCTGCGGCAGTCGACCTCCACGATCGCGGCCGGCGACACCCACCTGATCTCGTACGTCTTCGGCTACGAGCCCGGCACCCAGCACGGCGGACCCCAGGTCGTGACGGCCGGTCGCCCGCCCGGTGACGGCGACGTGGTCATCGACGAGGCCGGGGCGGCACAGCTCCACGTAGAGATCGGTGACACCGTGACCGTGTTCGGGGTTCCTCTGCACGTCTCGGGCCTGACCGAGGGGCTCACGAGCGTGGCGAACACGACGGTGTTCATCACCGCGACCCAGTACGCGGCGGCGGCGGGGCCGGGCGCGAACTACGTGCTGGTGGGGGCCCAGCCCGGGGTCACGGACGAGACCCTCGCGACCCAGATCGCGGCCGACGTGCCCGAGGCCACCGTGCAGACCCGCGCCGCGTTCGCGGCGCAGGAGACCGCGCTGGTCCAGGACATGTACGCCGACGTGATCAAGACGATGAACGCGATCGGCTTCGTGATCGCCCTGGCGCTCGTCGCGCTCACGCTGTCCACCATCACCGCGGCCAACCTGCGGGAGTACGGCGTGGTCAAGGCCCTCGGCGCGACCCGCCGCGAGCTGACCCAGATCGTCGCCACCCAGGCGGTGTGGGCGGTCGTGACGGCCATGGCCGTGGCGACCGCGCTGGCCCTGCTGCTGGCGTGGTTGATCGACCTGACCGTCCCGAACATCGAGCTCATCATCGAGCCGCGCTCGGTCCTGATGACCGGCATCGGGGCGTTGGTCATCGGTGCGCCGGCCGCGTTGCTGCCGTTGCGCCGCGTCATCGGCGTGGATCCGGCCACGGCGTTCCGCACGCCCTCCTGAGGCCGCGGTGCGACGTGATCGGTTGCCATGGCGCTTGGTGTAAGGCATACTTACCCCCATGGCACGGCGACGGGCGACGGGGGCGACGAGATGATCATCTGTCACTGCAACGTCGTGTCGGATCGCGACATCCAGGCGGCGGTCGATCACGGCGCGTCCACCCCCGACGACGTCACCCGGATCTGCCGGGCGGGCGGCGACTGCGGCGGCTGCCGGGAGTCCATCCAGGACCTGCTCGAGGCCCGGGCGACCCCGATCTCGCTCGCTCGGGCCTCTTGAGACCGACGCTCGGGCCGAAGGCCTGAACCGGCCCGGCGCCGCCGCGGCCCCTGGCCTTGGCCGCCCCACCGCGGCGGTACGCTCCGCCTGTCCCCCCACCCCGTCCGAGGAGCAACGTCCCATGCAGGGCTCACCCGCCATCATCGAAGCGCTGAACGAGATCCTCACGGCCGAGCTCACGGCGATCAACCAGTACTTCATCCACGCCAAGATGCTCGACAACTGGGGCTTGCACCGCCTGGCCGAACTGACCCGCGACGAGTCGATCGACGAGATGAAGGACGCCGACACCCTCATCGATCGCATCTTGTACCTCGAGGGCGTGCCCAACATGCAGCGCCTCGGCGCCGTGCGCGTCGGTGAGACTGCGGTGGAGCAACTCGAGCTCGCGTACGAGACCGAGAAGGAGGCGATCGCGCGGTACAACCGGGTGATCGACCTCTGCACGGCCGAGTCCGATCACGGCACCCGTGAGCTGCTCGAAGCGCGGCTGGTGGGCGAGGAGAACCACGCCGACTGGCTCGAGACCCAGCTCGAGCTGATCCGCCAGGTCGGGGTCGAGAACTACCTCAGCCAGCAGATCAGCCGAGCAACTGGCTGACCGTGACGGTCTGGAGGCCTTTGGCCTTGATGCCGTCGAGAATCGCGGGAAGCGCGACGATCGTGCCTTCGTGGCCGAAGTGCATGCTCACGATCGAGCCCCCGCGAATCTGATCGAGCGCCCGCGACTGCACGGCGTCCGCGCCAGGGTCCTTGTAGTCGAACGGTTCGTCGTCCCAGCCGAGCACCGTTGCGTACCCGGCCTTGCCCGCGGCGTCGAGGATCGCGTCGCTCGGCGTCGCCTTGCCGTCGTCGGTGCCCGACGGCCGGAAGAAGCGGCTGCCCGCGCTGCTGAGCTTGGCGATGGTGTCGCGGCACTGGGTGATCTCGCTGACCATCTTGGTGGCGGAGAGCGAGGCGAAGTCCGGATGGGTGTAGGTGTGGTTGGCCAGCTCGTGGCCGCCGTCGAGCAGCTTCTTCGCCCAGCTCGTGTTGGCCGCCAGCCAGTTGCCGATGATGAAGGAGGTCATGACCGCGTCGTGGTCCTTGAACACGTCGACGAGGCGCTGGGCCATCTTCAGGTCGCCGTTCGTGTGGAACGTGAGCGCGACCTTCTTGGTGTCATCGGGGCCCCGCACGACGAACGCGGCGCGGCCGAGCGACGGCGTCGTCGAGGTCGCGCCCGGTGTCGTCGGGGTCGACCCGGCCTTGGTGCTGGTCGACGAGCTCGCCCCGGCGGTGCTCGAGGCGCTGGGTGCGCCC
>JBBQHT010000414.1:0-3316 GCA_038324235.1 Acidimicrobiales bacterium | reverse complement strand
TCTTGGCGGCCAGGACGACACCGCCGATTGCCGCGACCAGCAGCAGCACCGAGGTGCCTTCGAAGGCCAGCAGGTAGCGGCCGAGGAAGGTGGCGGCGATCGCCTGCGGGGCGCCGAACGCGTCGCTCACGACCGGGCCGTGCAGGAAGTCCTGGCGGCCGACGCCGAACACGATCTCGGCGACGATGGCGGCTGCGGCGATCAGCGCTGCGACCGTCTGCCACACCGGCCGGTCGCCGGTCGGCTCGTCGGCGCGCCCTCCCAGGTAGGCGGTCACGAACAGGAACATGATCATCACCGCCCCGGCGTACACGATCACCTGGGCCGCGGCCAGGAAGTCGGACTGCAGCAGCAGGTAGAGGGTCGCAAGCGCGATCAGGTTGGCGATCAGCGAGAGCGCCGAGATGAAGGGGTTCGGCGAGAGCACGACCATCAGGGCGGCGGCGATCGCCACCACCGACGCCACCACGAACACGATGTCGTAGGTCACCCGCCGGCTCCCTGCCCGTCGCCGCCGTGAAGCTCGACGATGTCGAACGGGTCGACGGGCGCAACCGGCGTCGTGCGGCTCGGGTGCATCGGCTCGAGCAGCATGTCCTTCGTGTAGACCATCGCCTCGCGCGACATCTCGGCCAACTCGTAGTCGTGGCCGAGGGTGATTGCATCGAACGGGCACGCCAGCTCGCAGTAGCCGCAGAAGATGCAGCGGCTCATGTTGATCTCGTAGATGCGGGCGTAGCGCTCGCCCGGGGAGTAGCGCTCCTCCTCGGTGTTCTCCGCCGCGACGACGCGGATGCAGTCCGCCGGGCATGCGGCGGCGCACAGCGAGCAGCCGACGCATTTCTCGAGGCCGTTCTCGTGCCGGTGCAGGCGGTGGCGGCCGCGGAAGCGCGGGTACACCGGCCGCTTGTACTCCGGGTACTGCTGCGTGACCGGCTTGCGGAACAGGTGGCGGAAGGTGACCGCGAACCCCTTGACCGAATCGGTTACCGGCATGCGAAGCCTTTCGTCACGCGCGCCAGGCCACGATGACCGACGTGACCAGCAGGTTGAGGGTGGCGAGCGGCAGGAGCACCTTCCAGCCGATCGACATCAGGGCGTCGTAGCGCACACGGGGCAGCGTCGCCCGCACCCACATCGCCCCCAGGATGAACACGGACATCTTCAGGAGCATCCACACCGGGCCGGGCAGGAACGGGCCGGAGTAGCCGCCCAAAAACAGGATCGAGGCGATGGCCGAGAACGCGATCAGGGCGACGTACTCGGCGTTCTGGTACATCGCAAAGCGCATGCCGCCGTACTCGGTGTGGTAGCCGGCCACCAGCTCGCCTTCGGCCTCGGGCAGGTCGAACGGGATCCGGCTGACCTCGGCCGTCGAGGCCACGACGTAGACGGCGAAGCCGAGGAACTGGGGGAAGATGTACCAGAGGCCGTCGTGGTGCTGGGCGGCCACGATCCCGGTCAGCGACAGGGTGTGGCTCATCATCACGACCCCGATCACCGCCAGAGCGAGGCTGACCTCGTAGGAGATCAGCTGCGAGACGGCCCGCATCGATCCGTACAGGGAGTACTTCGAGCTCGACGACCAGCCTCCGACCAGGAACCCGTAGAAGCTGAGCGAGCCGAGCGCGAACACGACCAGCAGGGCGACGCTTGGATCCGACACCCACAGGTGGAAGTGAAACGACGTGCCCGGGATCTCGGCTCGGCCGCCGAACGGGATCACCGCGAACACCGCCAGCGACGCACAGAGCGACACGACCGGCGCGGCCAGGTACAGCACCGGGTTCACGCCCACCGGCATCAGGCTCTCCTTGCGGATCAGCTTCACGAGGTCGGCGATCGGCTGGAGCAGCCCGAACGGGCCGACCCGGTTGGGCCCCAGGCGTACCTGGAAACGGCCCAGGAGGCGGCGCTCGGCCCAGGTGAGCAGGGCGAACACGCCCATCACCAGGTTGGCCAGGATCAGCGACTTGATCAGCGTGACGATGAACCCGTCAGGCATCGGCGGCCTCCGCCGGCGCCGCCCGCAGGCTGCCCGGGCCGACGTGGGGGATGCGCACCGGCAGCCGCACGACGCCGGGGCGCAGCTTGCGCTGCACCAGCGCGGGCCCGGTGTGGGTGTGGCCGTCGACCGTCACCTCGACCCGATCGCCCGTGGCGAGGCCGAGCCGCTCGGCGTCGGCGTGGGCGATCTCGATCCCGCGCCTGCGCTGGAACTGGAGCTGCGGAGTGTGGTCGACCGCGGGCCCGGACATCAGCTCGCGATAGCCGACCACGACGGTCTCGGGCATGTCGGCCACCGGACCGAGCTGCGGCACCGGCGTGGCGGCTGCGGCCGGTGGGCGCTCACCCAGCCGCGCCTGCTCGCCGATCTCTGACCACGACATGCCGGCAAAGGCGGGACGGCGGGCGGCCAGGTCGGCGAAGGCGCTCGGCGGGTCGTACGGCAGGTCGACCGCAAGCCGGTTGGCCAGCTCGGCCACCCAGGCGTAGCCGTCGGAAACGCCGTGCGGGGGCGTCGCCGCCGCCCGGACGCGCTGCACCCGGCCCTCGAGGTTGGTCACGGTGCCGTCCTTCTCGAGGGTGGCGGTGGCAGGCACGATCGTCGTCACCCAGCCCGTGGAGTCGTTCTGGAACGCCGTCACCTGGAGCGCGAAGAAGCAGCGGGAGAGCGCCGTGCGCCAGCGCTCGCCGGAGTGCCAGTCGCCGACCGGATCGGCGCCCAGCAGCACCATCGCCTTGATGTCGCCCCGCTCGGCCCGCTCGAGCGCCTGATCGGGTGTGAGTGTGCCGATGCCGGCGGCGGTGCAGCCGATCTCGTTTGCGGCCCGGGGCGTGCGCAGCACCGTGCACCCGGCCGTGTGGGCGACGTGGGCGAGCACCGAGGCCACCTCGGCCCGCATGGCGCCCGACCAGATGACGATCGTGCCCGGCTCGCCGAGATGGCCGGCCAGGTCGCCGTCGCCTGTGGCGGCCTCGAGCAGCACGGTGTGCGAGGTGCCAGGCGCGGCCGAGATATGGGCGGCGCCGCGCAGCGTGTCGAGCCTGGTCGCGCCGGGACCGACGGTGACGACGCGGGCGCCGTTGCGCCCGCCCTTGCGGATACAGAGCTCGAGCACCGGGGCGCGTTGGGACAAGTCGGCATCGCCGGCGACGACGATGGTGGCGGCGCCCGCCAGATCCTCGATCGCGGCGGCGTGCGGCTCGAGCTGCGCCCACCAGGGGCCGCCCTCCGCGCCACAGACGCCGGCGCCGCCGCCCAGCGCCTCGTCGAGCACCCGCGCCCAGGCGTGGGCCTCCTCGTTGGTCTGCT
>JBBQHT010000413.1:0-3316 GCA_038324235.1 Acidimicrobiales bacterium | reverse complement strand
GAGACCTACGCCGAGATCGGGCCGATGGACCTGGGCCTCATCGTCGACTCGTACGGGCTCGTGGCGGTGGTGGTCGACCAGCAGTCCGCCGCCACCCAGCTCGGCCTGATCACGGGCACCGCCGTGTACCTCTCGGCGTTTGGGGAGGGCCAGGACGGGGACCGACCCGTCGGGGTCACGACGCCGGTCGAGCTGTCACCGCGATCGCGACCCGACGAGGAGCAGCCATGAGGCGGGGGACGACGATCGCGCTCGGCATCTTGTTGCTGTTCATCCTCGGCGCCGCGTTCCTGCAGCTCGTCGTGATGGCGCGCTGAGCCAAGCGACGGGGGTCAGGCCGCGGTGGCGAGGCGGTCGCGGGTGAACCGGCGGGCGCTCCACACGACGAGCGCCATGGCGATCGCCCACACGAGGGCGCCCAGTGCGAACACGGCCCACACCGGCGCGAGCAGGAACGGTGACACCTGGGTCGCGGCCACAAAGATCAGCGGCAGGATCACGGCGCCACCGAGCTGGTTGGCCTCCTGCGTCGTGCGGGCTCGCGAAGAGATGAGCACCAGCACACCGAGCGAGAAGGTGGCGACCGCCGGGGCCACCCAGGCCATCATCACCATCCACTGGGCATAGGGGATGATCAGGCGCCCCGTGGCCGACCACGCCGAGATGTTGGCCACGACCGCGTACACGATGGCGCCGCCCCAGGTGATGGCGAGCGCCGGCAGGAACGCACTGAGGAACTTGGCGACGAACAGGTCCCGGTCCGAGATCGGCAGGTGCAGCAGGCCTTCGAGCGTGCGGCGTTCCTTCTCGCCGGCGAACGCATCCGCGGCGAGGACGGCGGAGACCATCAGCGGCAACACGAGCAGCAGCGGAACCAGCAGGTAGCACAGCACCAGGATCGGCAACTGCTCCTGGGAGGGCAGGTCGACGACACCCTTGAGCAGGTCCTTCACCAGCGGCGACTGCAGCGCGGCGCCCGGGTCGACGCTGCGCGCGATCGACCCGAGGGTGAGGGGCAGCACGATGAGCAGGATCGCCGGCACGATGATCATGGGCAGCGTGATGGCCTTGCTGCGCTTGACCGCGGTGAGGTCCTTGCGGACGACGGTGCGGATGGCCTGCCAGTCGCGGCCCTTCGTCACCGGCGGTCGCAACGAGAAGCCGGCGAGGTCGTCCGTCGCCGGGTCGTGGGCGGGGGGGTCGTCCGTGGTGGTATCACCAGTCGTGGTGGTCATGCGTTGGCCTCTTCGGTGGCCCGGCTCCGCCTCGAACGGGCGGCCCCGAGGAAGCCATCGGTGGCCTTGGCCCCGTCTTCGGCGAGGATGCGGCCCTCGATCTCGAAGTACACGTCCTCGAGCGACGGCGCATGGGCCCGGGCGCCGAACACCGGGATGTCTCGCGCCACGAGGTTGGCCACGAGGCGCGGGACGACGGCGCGATCGGTGACCCGGAGGTTGGCGCCGTCGTCGTTGGGCGTGATCTCGAGCACCCCGTCGATCGACCGCAGCGCGCCGACGGTGCCGGCGTCGGCCGGCTGGCCCAGATCGAGATCGGCGCTGATGCCCTGCCACAGGTCCTTGGCCAGATCCGCGGGTCGGCCGAACGCTCGCAGCTTGCCGTGGTGCAGCACCGCCATGCGGTCGGCGAGGCGGCCGGCCTCGCCGAGGAAGTGCGTGGCGAGGATGATCGTGCGGCCCTCGTCGGCCAGCGCCTGGACGAGATCGATCACGTCGCGGGTGCCCGCCGGGTCCAGGCCGGACGTCGGTTCGTCGAGGAACAGCACCTCAGGATCGTGGAGCAGCGCGCGGGCCAGCGCCATGCGCTTGCGCTGCCCGGTCGAGAACCCCTGGGTCAGATCGTCGGCGCGGTCGGACATCCCGAAGCGCTCGAGCATCTCGTCCACCCGCGCCCTGGCGCCCTCGAGATCGAAGCCGCGCAGGCGGGCGGTGAACTCGAGGTTCTCCCGCGTCGTGAGGCGATCGTCGAGACCCGCGTTCTCGGTGAGCACGCCGGTCCGGCGCCGCACCGCGTCCCCGTCGACGCTCGGGTCGAAGCCGAGCACGCGGGCGGTTCCGCCGTCGGGCGCGAGGACGCCGTTGAGCAGGCGCACGGTCGTGGTCTTGCCCGCACCGTTGGGTCCGAGCAGGGCCAGCACCTCGCCCCGCTCGAGCTCGAAGGTCACGTGGTCGAGCGCGACGCCACTCGGGAAGTTCCGCGTCAGCTCTCGGGCCTCGATCGCGAGCGTCACAGGTCGAGCTGGTGCAACGCGTCGAGCACGGCCGCGACACGTTCGGGTTCTGCGGGGATGGTCACCGGCGCTGGCGGGGCCACGGTGGTCGGCGGGGTCGTTACCGGCACGGTCACCGCCACGGTGGTCGGCGGGATGGTCGGGCGGGGTCGGGTCGTGGGTGGCGCGGTCGGCGCCGGGGTCGGCGGCGGCGTGACTGCACCACCACCACTGCCGTCGCGGCCGTTGCCACCACTTCCGCCGCCCGTTCCGCCACCGGCGATGCCGATGAAGCGGTGGGTGACCCACATGGTGCCACCGACCATCGTCACGCCGATCCCGATGCCGGTGAACCCGGGATCGAGCAGGTTGGCGAGGTGCTTCGGGCTCTGCAGGAACTTGGTGCCGATGGCGTCGATCGAGCCGCCGGTCCCGACGTTCTCCCCGAGCTTGGTCCAGTCCTCCGTCACCGAGGCCGTGAGGTCGGGGGTGTGGGCGAGGCCGCCGTTCGCCGCGTTGGTGGCGGCGCGCGCCTGGGCGAGCGCGGATTGCTCGGCGTCGAGCTGCAGCGGGGCTACGCCGTGGCTGCTGCGCACGTCGTTGACCCAGGTCAGCCACTCGCTCACGTCGTCAGCCCGGGCGGCCGAGGTGGGCAGCACCGCCATGATGAGGGCGGCGACGACGAACAGCAGGCCGAGGCCGGCGGCCCGTCGCTTCGTCGTTGGTCTCGCTCCCATGGCCACCGCCGCTCCTTCGATCGCCGCCTGGAGGCCTATCGACCGGCTTCCCTGCCCGCTTGAGGTTGTCGCGGATGGTGTTCGGCGTTTCACGAACTGCGTCCGAGGGTAGCGGACAGGGACTGACACCGAAAGGTGCCGCGATCAGCTGGCCGCGCGCAACGCGTCCAACATGGATGCGACGCGCTCGGGGTCGGCCGGGCCGGGCACCATCACCGGGACCGGTGGGGGTGCTGGGGTCGTCGTGGTCGGCGCCACGATCACGGGCACCGGGCGGGGCACGGTGACGCGGGGGGCGGGCCGGGGCGGGGGGGCCGGGGTGGTGGGCGGTGCGGTCGGCGGCGGCGCCGCG
>JBBQHT010000412.1:0-3323 GCA_038324235.1 Acidimicrobiales bacterium | reverse complement strand
TGGTCATCGGTTGCGCGCTCCTTGCGATGTCGATCACCGCGGAGATCGCCGGTGATCACGGGTGGGCCGCGCTGGCCGCGGGTGTCATGACCGGCGTGTTCGCACCGTTGGTCTTCTGGTCGTTGCGGGGCATGGAGGTGGGCCTGTTCACGCTGCTGACGTTGGCCAGCGCGCTGCTCGTGCTGCGCTCGTCCCGGAATCCCCGGACCTCGTCGACCGTCGTGCTCGGTGCCGTCGTCGCGTCCGGGCTTCTGACCCGCACGGACTTTCTGGTCCCGACGGTGGTGTGCCTGGTGTGGCTTGCGGTCACGGGGGGGCCAGCCGGCCGTCGCCGGGTGGTGGTTCCGGTCGCCGTGGTGGGCGCCGCGGTCCTGGTCGGGCAGACCACGTTCCGCGTTGCGTACTACGGCGATCTCCTGCCCAACACGTACTACCTGAAGCTGTGGCTCATCCCGCTCTCGACGAGGGTGAGTCGCGGCGTGCTGGTGCTCGGTGTGCAGCTGACGATGGGGGTCGGCCTCCTGCTCGCCCTCACGTGGTTCGCGTATCGGGCGGTCCGCTGGAGGTCGGCGCTGATCCTCTTGGTGGCCGGCGCGGGCGGGCTGGGCGCGTACGCCGTCTACGTCGGCGGGGATGCCTGGGAGCAGTTCGGTTTCGCCGATCGCTACCTGGTCCCCGCGGTGGTGCTGCTCGTTCCCGCGGCCTGCCTGGGGATCGCACCCCTGCTCGATCGCATCGCCGCACCGGCGGACCAGCGACGCTCGCTGCGCATGGTCGTCGTCGGCGCGCTCGGCGTTTCGATCATCGGGCGCGAGCTACTGGTCGCGACCGTGGCAGAAGGAGGGCTCGGGATCGATGCGGCCACGCCGGAGCGGTTGGTCGCGAGCGTGGTCGTGGTGGCCATCGTGGCGGTGATGGCGACGTCCTCGCGTCCCGCCGTAGGCGCGACCCGACCGGCGCGGGGCCGGGTCGCGCCGTTCGCGCTGATCGCCTTCACCCTCATCCTGGCCATGAACGCGCCGGTGATCCTCGAGTGGTGGCGCGTCGGGCCGCCCCATGTCGCCGACGATTCGTATGCCGCCCGATACGGCGAGCTGCTGAACGTCATCACGACCGACGATGCGAGCATCGCGGTCGTGTGGGCGGGCGCGCTGCCGTACTACTCGCGGCGGACATCGATCGACCTGCTCGGCAAGAGCGATGTGCGCATCGCCCACGAGCCGCCCCACACGGAACAGGCCTTTCGCCCCGGCCACGACAAGTGGGACTTCGATTACAGCATTCGAGATCTTCGACCCGATGTGGTCGCGCAGGTCACGATCGGTTCGGGCGAGGAGTACCTGTCGACCATGCGCGATCTCGGGTATGTGCAGGTCCGTCCGATTGGCGCTGCGGCCGAAGTCGTCGGGCCCGCGCCGCCACTGAAGATCTTGATGGCTCGTCTCGGCAGCCCGCATGTGCGGTGGGATCTGCTCGAACGAGTTGACTGATCGGCTTCGAGGCGTCGGGCCAAGGTTGACCTGTGCCCACGTCAACGTGCAGCGCGCTTGGCCAACTCGCGTTCGGACGCGACCCAGGTCGAGGTCCGCGAGGTCGGCCTCCAGCTCACACGCGTTGGTTCAGGCCTCGGAGCGCGTCGGGCGTCCATGCCGGCCAATCGGGCTCGTCGAGAGGTGCGCCGTGCTCGAAGCTGGCGACGAGCCGGAAGGGGTGTGCGGCTCGGCTGTTGTCGTACATGGCGGCGCGTTCGACGCGCCGTACGGCGGTGGCGACGAGCGGCCAGAGCCGGTGATACCGGCCGCGGATCTTGTCCTCGGGCACCGAATGGCCGCCGCGGTCGATGCGGTTCACGACCCGGGCGACGGCGAGGTCCTCCGGGACCATCACCACGTGGAGGGCGATCAGGTAACCCTGAGCGAGGGCATCGTCCACGAGCGTGTAGCAATCTGCAACGTTCCCGCGCCCCGAACTCGGTGGCCACCAGAAGCCGCGCGTTCATGGCCCACCAGCGGGCACCGGGGGCCATCACTGAGAGCGACTACCAAGCGAGCCGCAACCAGTCCTCCCGGCACGCGCGCGTAACCGGCGATCGGGGCGATGAGCCCGGCGGCGTTCTGGGGCGCGCGATCTGGGACACTTGACGGCCGGAGCTCCGACGAACGAAGGCCGTCGAATGGATGAGACGTTGATCCGAGCGAACCTGGAGGTCGCCCATCGCGTGTCGGTTGTTTCCGATGACGGTCGATCGATCGAGGTCGAGATTCGGCGGCTCGGGGAATGGCAAGGCTCGCCGGCAGTTACCGGGGTATACACCGTCATGTTCACGTGGGGGCGAATCCTTCGGTGGGTGCGGCGGGACCACCGTTGGGAGGTGCTGATGGGCGGTCCTGAGGGTCGACCACCGACCGTCATCGCAGAGACTGAAAGCAAGCACGAGGCGATCCAGATCGCCGCCGACTACGTGGCGAATACCCCCCCGGCGACGGTGAACCCCTGCCGGCGTTCCGCCCATCCAGCGCTGGTGTTCAAGCGACGCGGTGTCCACCGTGGCCAGTCAGTTCCAGTCCTGTCGGCGGACATCATTGCGCCGGCGTGAGCTGGCCAGCACGACCACCGTGAACACCGCCGCCCAGCACGTCGAGCCCGCTGCACTGAGTAGGACACCATCACGCCAGGTGCCGGTGATGCCTTCGCCCTTCCAGATCCCCATCGGGAAGATGAAGAGGAAGCAGGTCGCCCAAACAATCAGCACGAGCCGCCACGTTCGGACGTCCGACCCGGCCTCGGAGGCCGCTGCGTGCTCGCCGTTGCCTTCTTCGCTGGCCATTTGGCTACAACCTAGATCCGGCGATCGGTGACGCGGGCGCTGAGCGGGAACGCGTGATACGGCCCGCGCGTTCTGGGTCACGGCGGTCTTGAACTGTCTCGGTCGAGCTCGTGGACGTGGCCGTGCTCAACGAGGTTCGAGGCTGTTCGCTGGGTCATGATCACCATGTGACGGACGAGGTAGCGACTACACCCCCTGAGGATGCACCCGCCGAACTCGCCGCGTTGTGGCCGCTCGTGAGGCGGTGGGCGGCAAGCGACGACGTTGCCCGAGAGCGCCTTCTCAACGTCGCGTCCGAGGCTGAGCTTCGGGATCTGACCTCCACCGTCCGACCTCTATTGCCCGACATCAATGCGTATCTGGATCTATCTGGGGACAGCGAGCGATCCGTCCCCTTCGGCGATCTCGCCCAGGCCGCGATCGAAGCCGAGCAGACGCTGATTGATCGCGAGTTCTGAGCTGCTAATCGACCGCGCGCCGTCCCGGCGTTTAGCCC
>JBBQHT010000411.1:0-3329 GCA_038324235.1 Acidimicrobiales bacterium | reverse complement strand
CAGCGACCTGGCCAACCTGCGCACCCTCGCGGTCCGCGACGGCGACGACTACGTGCTCAACGGCCAGAAGATCTGGATCAGCTCAGCGCACATCGCCAAGTGGGGCCTGTTCCTCGTGCGGACCGATCCCGACGCGATCGCCGAAGGCCGCAAGCACGACGGCATCACCGCGCTGATCATCGACCTCGAGGTACCGGGCATCGACATCCGTCCCATCCGCGACATCGCCGGCGAGGAGATGTTCTGCGAGGTGTTCTTCGACGATGCGCGCGTGCCCGTCGCCAACCGCCTCGGCGGGGAGGGCGAGGGCTGGCTCGTCGCCATGGGCACCCTCGGCAGCGAGCGCGTCGGCACGGCCGGCCTCGCCATCGGCATGCGCTCCGATCTCGACGCCATGGTCAACCTGGCCCGGTCGGTCAACCCGGCCGCGCTCGACGATCCCGAGCTGCGCGAGCGAATCGCCCGCGCCCACACCGACATCGAGTACACCAAGCTGCTCAACTACCGGGCGCTGTCCAAGATCCTGCGCAACGAGAAGAACTGGCCGGAGGTCCCGCTCGCGAAGCTGCAGTGGAGCCACCTCGCGCAGACCCTGGCCGAGTTGGCGATCGATCTGCTCGGCCCCGCCGGCATGCTGGCCAAGGGCGGCCCCGACGCCGTCGACGGGGGCGCCTGGAACCGCTTGTACGTCTTCCAGCGCTACACCTCGATCGGCGCCGGCACGACCGAGGTGCAGAAGAACATCATCGCCGACAAGGCGATCAAGCTGCCCCGCGCCCGGTAGCGCGCACCCGCCCGCGGCCCCCGACGGCCCGCGCCACGGCGGCGCGGGTCTCGGGATCGGGCGTGGCTACTTCGACTTGATCGCGTGGAACGACCCGGTGAAGCGGGCCAGATCCTCGTCGCTCGCATCGACCGTGTAGAGGTCGTACACGCGGGTGCCCTCGACGAACAGCACGCCGCGGGCGGTCTTGCCCAGGACGTCGATCGTGTACTGGACGCCCGTCACCCCGTCGACGGTGACCGAGCCGGTCTGCACCGGGATGGGCAGCTTCTTCTTGGTGTCGTAGTCCACCTCGGAGTCGAACGCCGCCTGCGAGTCCGCGTAGATCGCCCCGGTCGGCAGATCGAAGTACACGGCGCGGTAGCCGCCACCGTCGGTCCCCACGTCGTACCGGACGTGGACCTCACTGACGATCTGACCGTTGACCTGCCCCGTCTCGGATTGCACGTTGACCTGGCCGGGGAAGTCGACCTTGAAGCTCTGGTCCGGTGACTTGTAGATGACCCACCCGTCGGTCGGGGCCACGCCCGGGGCGAGCGACGCGTTGGTCGAGGCGCCTGCCGTCGTGGGGGTCGCGTCACTCGGGACGGCGAGGTTGACCTCGCCGAGTGGCTTGGGCGCCTTGGGATCGACGGTCGTCGGGGTGGTCACGTCGCTGGCGGTCGTGTCCGAGCCACCCGAGACCTTGATGAGCACCACGGCGAGCAACGCCACCACGAGCACACCGATGCCGACGCCGATGACGATGCGGCTCGACGAGCTCGCCTTGGCGGGCGCACCGGGGAACGGCCCGGCACCCGCGAACGGGGCAACCGGGTCGCCCGGCCCCGAGCCACCCGGACCCATCGGCGAGAACGCGCCACCGGATGCGAATCCCGCCACCGGTGCGAGTCCGCCGGGTGTCGTCTGCGGATCGGTCGGGGCGCCGTAGGCCGGAGCCGACACCGGCGGCGCCGAGGGGGGCACGACCGGCTCGCCATACGCGGCGGGATCGGGCGGGGGCGGCGGAGGCGGCGCCTCGGCGGCGTACGGGAGGTCGGCGTAGGGATGGTCCGCGGTCGCCGGGTCGGCGTCGGCGCCGCCGTCGAGGTGCGCGAACGGATCCCGGACCTTGGGCTCGGGGGCCCCGAACGAGCTGGACGGTTCGGAGGAGAACGAGCTCGGCGCCCCGAACGAGTCGGGCGCCACGGGCGACGGGCCAGCGGTGAACGAGCCCGACGGTGCCGGCCCTGCGCCCGGCGGCGGCGGGGCATCCATCAGGGACGGTCCGCTCGCGGCGGAACCGGGGGCCGGCGCACCGGGGAACGTGGCCCCGGCGGGGGCGGAAGGCTCGCCCGCGGGCGGCGCCGCGGCGGCTTGTCGGGCTTCGTACGCCGCCCGCATGCCCTCAGGGTCGAACCCGCAGGCGTGGCACCACTCCCAATCGACCTCGACGGGCGTCGCGCACTCCGGGCACACCGGCCGGCCGCTCACTGCCCCATCCGTTCACCGCGCATCAAACCACTCCTCCGTTGAGCATCCCGACTGATCACCCCACCGCCGCACGCAAGCGCCGACGGCAACGCAGACCTGACCCCGGACCCGCCCGCTCGTGCGGAACGACCCACGCATAGTAGTGCCCGGACACGACGGCGACCGGTCGGCCCGGCTCAGCGCTCGATCACCACGTACTCCTGATGGTTGACCGGGCCCGAGCGGTGATCCCACAGGTAGATGCCGCCCCTCACGACGCCGAAGGCCAGCGCCGCCAACAGGGCCAGCGTGCACAGCCCGCCGATCACCGTGGCGGGCTTGACCCGCTCGCGGACGCGGGCGGGGCGCTCGATCGGCCCATGGGTCGACGCGTCGTGCGGGTTGTACCCACAGATCCGACAGGACGACCACTCGGGCTGTACGAACGCACCGCAGCGGGGACACACGAGGAGGGTCTCCATCAGTTCCGCTCCCGCCTACCCGGTCGGCTGCGCACGGCAGCGACGATACTGCGCAGCGTGCCCTTGCGCTGGCGTGGTCACGCCCGTCAGCCGAGACGCTCGATGACCGTGGCGTTCGCCTGGCCCCCGCCCTCGCACATGGTCTGGAACCCGACGCGGCCCCCCGTGTCCTCGAGGTGGTTGAGCAGCGTGGTCATGATGCGGATGCCACTCGCCCCGAGCGGGTGGCCGAGGGCGATCGCCCCACCGCGGGGGTTGAACCGCTCCGGCTCCGGCTTGAACTCGCCCGCCCACATCAACGCGATCGCGGCGAACGCCTCGTTGCACTCGATCGCATCGAAGTCGCTGATGGCCATGCCGGTGCGCGCCAACAGCTTGCGGGTCACCGGGTTGGGCGCCGACAGGACGAGCACCGCATCGTCGGCCCCGACGACCATGTGCTTGATGCGCGCCCGCACCGGCCACCCCTGGGCCTCGGCGAACGAGCGATCGGCGAGCAACATGGCCGAGGCCCCATCGCTCATCTGCGACGCGTTCCCCGCAGTGATGTTCGGGGCCAGGGACGGATCCCAGCTCGCCGCGCTCGACAAGCCGGCGAGCACCTCCATGGT
>JBBQHT010000410.1:0-3380 GCA_038324235.1 Acidimicrobiales bacterium | reverse complement strand
GTCGTCCGACGCGATCGCGGGCGGGCGCAGCTTGGCCTGCGGGCCGAGCAGGAAGTCGAGCTTCACGATCTGCGGGATCGCGACCAGCAGACCCAGGGAGGTCACCAACTTGGTCAGGGGCGCGGCGGTGCGCAGGTGGCGGTACAGCGTGCGATCGAGCGCCCAACCGAGCAGCGGGCCCGCGACCGCCAGCGAAACGAGCGCCGCAGGGATTGTCGGCCAGTTGTGCCCGTCGGGGTCGCGCAGCACGTAGAAGAGCGCGGCGGCCGCGAAGGCCTGGGCGCCGAACGCGAGGTTGAGCACCCCGGAGGACTTGTAGGTCAGGACGATGCCGATCGCCATGATCGCGAAGACGCACCCGATGGGGATGCCGCGGATGGCGTAGTTGAGGAGTTCGGTCATGCGTCGCCCTCCCGACGAAACCGACCGGCACCGACCGTGTGCGTCCGTCCCGGTCGGCCCTGACCGGCAGCGGGCTCAGGTCGGTCGGGGTGCGGGTCAGCCCCGGGTGGTTGGGTTGTCGGGCAGGTTGGCGTCGTCGCGATTGAAGCAGATGAACGGTTTGCCGGGTTCGCCGTACTGCGGGACGAACGCGCTGTTGCTGACCTTGGACAGGGCGAGGCAGCTCTCGTTGTCCTCACCCGAGTGGGCGACGGTCCAGTTGATGCCGGGGCTGATGCCGTCGGCTGTCCACTTCGTCATCTGGTTGATGCTGTCGATGACCTTCTGGCGACTGAACTCCGGGCCGGCGGCCTTGAGCCCCTGGACGAACAGATCGGCGTTCAGCCATCCGGCCAGGGAGAGCTCCCCCTTCTTGCCGCCGGCCGGTTCGATGTACTTGAGGTAGTTGGCCAGGCCGGCGGGCTGTTGGGGCGCCTCGAAGGGCACGAACTGGGTGGCGACCAGCGAACCCTCGAGCACATCGCCGAACTTCTTCACGAGGTCGAAGTTGTAGCTGTTGGGCAGGTACTGGATCGCGTCGAGCCCCTGCTTCTTCATCTCCTTGGCCAGCGCGATGACGCCGTTGTCGTCCATGCAGGTGGTCACGAAGTCGACACCGGCATCTTTCATCTTCGAGACCTGCACGCTGAAGTCGGGGTTCGAGCTGAACGAGATGTTGGTGTCCTCGTAGGCGACCTTCGCGACGGGCCACTTGTCGAGCGAGGCCTTGATGCCGGTCGCGCAGTCGTGGGACTGGGCGACGCTGTAGGCCATGACGCCGAGCTTGGTGCGGTTGAGCTTCTTGGCTGCCCACGGCAGATCCGCCCGGGCGCACGTGAAGCACAGGTAGGAGCCCTTCTCGCCGAACAGGTTCGGGGGGCCGGTCCACTCGGCGTTGACGTTCCAGCCGAAGGTCGGGATGCCTGCGTCGGCGAGCAGGGAGGCACCGTTGAAGACGGCGATGTTGGCCACGGGCATCACGGCGAACACGTCGTCCTGGGAGATGAGGGCCTGCACCTCGGACTGGTTGTTGACGAGCTGGTCGTCGCGCTTGGACGTGAGCTTGAGCTTGCGGCCGTAGATCCCGCCCTGCTCGTTCATCATGTTGAAGTACGCCTCGACGCCCTTGAACGCCTGGTCGTACTCGCCCCCGAGGGGGTTGGTCTTCGAGACGACGCCACCGACGTGGATCTCGGTGTCGGTCACCCCGGGAGCATCGACCGGGACGTTCTTGGCGAGGTCCGCCGCACTCACCGCGATGGTGCCCTTCGTGGTCCCCGCGGGGGTGCCCGCGCCGGTGCCGGCTGCGTCGGACGTGCCGCCGGTCGAGTTGCCGCAGCTCGCGAGGAGCGCGAGTGCGGCGGCGACAGCCGGTACGACGAACAGGCGACTTCGCATCGTGATTTCCCCCAAGAAGATGTCGGCGTCGACCAGACGCTCACCCTAGCCAACAAACGTGACGCACGTGTCAGTTTCGGCGCCGGCCGGGGGCGTCCTCACCCCCGCCGAACGGTCACCTCACCCGCCACGGTCACCATTCTGGCAACGATCGGTCCCCAGGTGGCGTCGGGTCGCGCGGCGTCGGGTGGGACGGCGTCGGCCGGAGTGTTGGTTCGGGTACGCGTGGGATCGGGCGGGCGTGTCGTGGTGGGGACGGGTCAGGCCGCGGGCCGGGTCACGGTGGCGGCGAGCGCGATCAACTGGTGGTCGGTACCGGGGCCACCGATGAACGACAGTCCCACGGGGTACTCGGCCAGTTGGGCGACCGGCACAGTGACCTGGGGGAGTCCGGCCAGTCCGGCGATGCTGGTGAACTGCAGGGTGCGCCGACGGAACTCGGCGAACTCGGCGTCGGTGCTCTCGAGCAGCGGCGCGATCTCGGGGACCGTCGGCAGCGCCAGGACCGTGGTGGCGTCGAGCAGATCCGCGAGGGTCGCGGCGATCTGGTCGCGCGCGGCGCGGGCGCGGGTGACATCGTCGGGGGCGATCAGTCGGGCCGCGTCGACCCGGAGCTTGATGTCCAGCGAGAGGGTCGGGTTCGTGGCCTCGAGCCACGCGCCGTGCTCCTGCCACAGCTCGCCACCCTGGATCACCCGGAAGATCTCCGACCACGTGGACAACCTACCTTCGGCCAGGCGCTCGACCTGGTCGAGCTCCATCCGCACGGAGAGGCGTTGCAGCTCTGGGAGCAGCGCGTCGACCACCGCTTCGTCGGCGGCGTCCCACACATCTTCGGCGAGCAGCACACGCGTCGGTACGGGCGCGTCGGGCGCGGGCGGGGGGAGCAGCGCCTGGGCCACCTGCCACAGCACGAGCGCGTCCCGCGCGAACCACCCGACGGTGTCGAACGACGGCGCGAGCGCGAACGTGTGCTCGAGCGAGATGGCGCCGTGGGTCGGGCGGACGCCGTAGAGACCGCACAGCGCGGCGGGAACGCGCACCGAACCACCCGTGTCCGTCCCGATGGCGAAGTCGACGAGGCCGGCTGCCGTCGCGACCGCCGAGCCACTGGAGGACCCGCCCGGGATCGAGTCGGGCGCGATGGGGTTCACCGGCGTGCCGTAGTGGACGTTGACGCCGAGGAGGCTGAAGGCGAGCTCGTCGCTGATGGTCTTGCCGACCAGCGTCGCGCCGGCGTCGAGCAAGGTCGTGATGGCCGGCGCCGTCGTCGGGGCCGGCTCGTGCGTGCGCCGCCAGTCCGGGTTGCCCGCCCCGGTGACGTGACCGGCGACGTCGAAGAGGTCCTTGGCGGCGAAGGTGAGCCCGGCCAGCGGCCCGTCGGGTGCTCCGGCGAGCTCGACGACCTCGTCCGGGCAGAACGCCCCGACAGGATCAGGTCTCGGGTCCGGGGCCATGCCGCGCACGCTAGCGCCCCAGCCGGAAACGCATGCGTGGGTGGGGCGGCCAGCTTCGCCGTCGGTACCGACGGTCGCTCGTCC
>JBBQHT010000409.1:0-3391 GCA_038324235.1 Acidimicrobiales bacterium | reverse complement strand
TCGCCGTGCACGATGCCGGTCACGTAGGTGACGTACTGCTGGATGACGGGCCGGTCATAGCCGAGCTCGTGCTTCTTGGCGGCGATCTTCTCCTCGGAGGCGTTGGCGCCGAGCATCGCGTGGACCGGGTCGGCCGGGGTCACCTGCTGGAGCAGGAACAGCACGGCTGCCAGCACCAGCAGCACGCCGATCGCCGAGGCGATCCGCTTGAGGATGAACGTGGTCATCGGTCTCCCATCAGGTCGCGCAGCCCGTCACCGGCGAGGTTCGCGACGAAGGCGAGGAGGAACACAGCCATGCCGGGGATCACCGGGATCCACCAGTGCTCGAGCAGCTGGGGCAACCCCCGAGCCGACATGGCGCCGAGCTCGGGGGCCGGGGCCGGGGCGCCCAGTCCGAGGAACGACAGACCCGCGAGCACGAGCACCAGGTTGCCGACGTCGAGGCTGGCCGTGACGACCGCCGTCGGTACCGCCCCGGGCAGCAGGTGCCGCCACGCTCGACGAGTGCGGCCGACACCGGCGAGGCGCGCCGCTTCGAGGTGCGGTCGGGAGCGCATGGACCAGATCTCACCCCTGATGATCCGGGCGTAGAACGGCCACCAGACGATCGCCACCGCGATGAGCGTGTGGGGCAGGGACGGGCCGAGCGCCGCGACGACGGCGATCGCGAGCACCGGGCCCGGCAGAGCGAGGAAGAGGTCCGTGAAGCGCAGGAGGGCGCTGTCGATCCAGCCACCCGAGGCACCCGCGACGAGGCCGACCAGCCCGCCGAGGCGGACGCCGGACAAGAGCACGACGATCGCGGCGAACCAACTCGTGCGCATGCCGAACAGCACGCGGCTGAGCATGTCCCGGCCGACGTCGTCGGTGCCGAGCAGGAACCCCGAGCCTGGCGGGAGGTAGGTCGCCCCCGCCGGCTTGAGCGGGTCGTAGGGTGCGATCCACGGCGTGAGCACGGCCAGCAGGGTGATCACCCCCGCCGCACCGAGCGCGATGCGGTCGACGATGCCGACGCGCCGCACGGCGGGCAACCAGGGGTGACTGCGGATCCGGCCGCGGGTCAGCGGCACCGGGGTGAGGATCGGTTCGGCGAACGCCATCAGACCAGCACCTCGTCGCTCGTGATGGCCTCGCTGGCCCGGACACACGCGACGTCGTGACGGTCGTCCGACTCGATCCCGCTCGACGGGTCCAGATCGATGTCGATGCCCAGGTCGACGCGCTGCCAGGCCGGCGTCTCGGACGAGCACGAGTCCAACGCGATGGAGCACCGCGGATGGAAGGCACACCCCGACGGTGGGTTCACCGCGCTCGCCGGCTCGCCGAGCAGCGGGACGCGCAGGGCGCCGACCGCCGGCACCGACGCCAGCAGCGCCCGGGTGTACGGGTGCCGCGGATTGGCGGTGACCTCCTCCGCCGGGCCGATCTCGACGATCCGGCCGAGGTACATGACGGCGATGCGATCCGCCACCACCCGCGCCGCCGCCAGGTCGTGGGTGACGAACACGATCGCCATCCCGAGCTCACGGCGCAGGCGGCCGAGCAGGTTCAACACGGTGCCGGCGAGGGATACGTCGAGTGCGCTCGTGGGTTCGTCGCACAGCAGCACCTCAGGGGGCACGACCGTGGCCCGGGCCAGCGCCACGCGTTGGCGCTGCCCGCCCGACAGCTGGTTGGCCTTCGTGCCCGCCACCTCGGCGGGCAGCCCGACGAGCTGCAGGGTCGCCTCGACTCGGCGAGCCCGCTCCTTCGGGCCGAGGCGCTCCTCCCGCAGGCGTTCGCCGACGAGCTCGCCGACGGTCAGCCACGGGGTGAGCGATGCCCCGGCATCCTGGAACACCATCTGGGGACGGGCGCCCCCGCCCAGATCGATGCGCCCGTCGTCGATGCCGTGGAGGCCGGCGATCGCCCGCAGCAGGGTGGACTTGCCGCATCCGCTCTCGCCGACCAGCGCCACCGACTCGCCCTCGATCACCTGCAGGTCCACGCCCCGCAGCGCCTGCAGCTCGGAGCGCTTGCGAAAGCCATCCTTGAGCACGCAGGTCTTCTCGGCCCGCTCGACGTCCACCGCGAGGGGCCGCTTGCCGCGCACGCGGGACACCACGAACGCGGGGCCCCACACCGGGGCGGGCGCGGCCGCCTCGGGCGGCGTCTCCCCGAGGTGCAGGCACGCAGCATCGCCGGGATGGGTGCCGGCCGGCACCAGCCCGGGCGGCGCGGTGAGGCAGTCGTCCTGGGCCAGCGAGCAGCGCGGCGCGAAGGGGCAGCCCGGCGGCGGGTCGCGGGGATCGGGAGGCTCACCCGGGAGGGTGAGCAACGGGCCGTCCCGGCGCGCCTCGAGCGTGAGGCGCGACCGCAGGAGGCCTGTCGTGTACGGATGCGCCGGGCGTTCGAGCACGTCTGCGGCCGAACCGGTCTCGGCGACGCGCCCGCCGTAGAGGACCACGATGCGGTCCGCGATCTGCGCGGCCACCCCGAGGTCGTGGGTGACGAGCACGAAGCTGCAGCCGGTCTCGTCTCGCAGGTGCTTGAGGAGCTCGAGGATCTGAGCCTGGACGGTCACGTCCAATGCGGTCGTCGGCTCATCGGCCACGACCAGCGACGGCTCACCCGCGACCGCGAGCGCGATCATCACGCGCTGGCGCAGGCCGCCGGACAGCTCGTGGGGGTACGCCCGCAAGCGACGCTTGGGTTCGGGCACGCCCACGGCATCGAGGAGCTTCAGCGCCTCTGCGCTCGAGCCGGCGACCTCGGAGATCTGCCGGCCGACCCGCATGGTCGGGTTGAGCGAGGTCATTGGGTCCTGGAAGACCCCGCCGAGGTGTCGGCGCCGGATCTGGCGGCGAGCCGATGCCGAGGCGTGCACCATGTCGACGCCGTGCACGAGGGCCGTGCCCTCGATCGTCGGCGCGGGAGACGCCGGCAGCAGGCCGAGCATCGACAGGCCGAGCACGCTCTTGCCCGATCCGGACTCGCCGACGATGCCGACGATCTCACCCGCGTCGATGTCGAGATCCACACCCCGCAGCGCCCGCACCGTCGACGAGTTTCGGCGGAACGAGACGGCGAGGTCCCGCACCGACACGATCTGCCCGGCTCCGCCCGCGGCGTTCACGGTCGGGGCGAGGATCTCCAGGTCATC
This sequence comes from Acidimicrobiales bacterium, assembly GCA_038324235.1. Taxonomy (GTDB): domain Bacteria; phylum Actinomycetota; class Acidimicrobiia; order Acidimicrobiales; family Acidimicrobilacustridaceae; genus JBBQHT01. Next base: position 247 of record JBBQHT010000409.1, on the reverse strand, counting down.
TCCGGCGGCGCCTTCGTCGATGGCGTCGGTCGTCGACGTGGTCGGCTCGGAGGGGGACACGTCGTGATGGAGCACACTCATACCAGGGGACGGTACGGGCCCGACGTTGCGGGCTCGTCGTGTCGGCGTGAACGCTTCATGGTGGGTTTGTGTCTCCGTTCTGTCACCGCCGGACCGGGGAACCGGCGGCCGTCAGCCGAGGTGATGGGGGGCCGTCACCGGCCCCCCATCACCTGGTTGGGTCAGG
>JBBQHT010000408.1:0-3416 GCA_038324235.1 Acidimicrobiales bacterium | reverse complement strand
GACCAAGCGTCGTCGGGGCCGGCCGCCGAAGACTCCCCGCCCCGAGGACCAGCTGCCGGAGATCCCGGTGCCGGTCCACCTCCAGGGATACCTGCGCACGGCCTAGGGACACCCCTCGGCCTGGCGCACGAGCTGATCGGTCATCCCGGGCCCGCCCGGGATGACCGGTCGGATCCGGTTCGTTCCCATCGTCGCTCCCACCTGGTCCCTTGGGACCACCCGACCCCGGCTCCCGGGAGGATGTCCCCCCGCCTCCCGGTCCGAGCCGGAAGCACCTGGGCCCCGCTCGAGTCCCCCTCCGAGCGGGGCCCGTGCGCGTCCGGGCCCCGGCGCGCGTTGTGGCAGGGACCGATGGGGGCGGTACCGTCGGAGGGTCATGGACGAGACGACCCCGCCGCCGACCCCCCCGGCGGACCGCCATCCCGACGACCTGCCGCCCGCCGCGGGTCGAGGCCGGGTGCCGCGAGGCGTGCTGTGGGCCGTGGCGCTCTTCGTCGTGGTCCTCACCATCGCCGGGTGGGTGGCGCTGTCCAACGACTCGTCCTCGTCCACCAAGGACGCCGGCGAGGTCGTCCACCTCGACAACAACGCACCGACGCCGACGGTCGGTGGGCTCGGCGGCGTCAACCCGGTCGGCCAGGCGGCACCGCCCACCACCTTCGCGACCTTCGCCGGGGGCCAGGCCTCGCTGGCCGACTTCAAGGGCACGCCGGTGGTCGTCAACTTCTGGGCCTCGTTCTGCACGCCGTGCATCTCCGAGATGCCCGACCTCGAGAAGATCCACCAGGAGTACGGCGACCGCGTCAAGATCATCGGCATCGACTCGAACGACGGCGAGATCCCCGGGCGGCGCCTCGCCGAGCAGACCGGCGTGACCTACCTGCTCGGGTTCGACCACACCGCGGAGATCGCGGGTGCGTTCGGTGCCACCAACCTGCCGACGACCGTGTTGATCGATCGGAACGGGACGGTCGTGTACAGCCGACCGGGAGCCAAGACCGCCGACGAGTTCCGGCAACTGATCGACGAGAACCTCAAGCCGTGATCGATCAACGGTCGCTGTTGCTCGCCTTCAGCGCCGGGATGGTGGCCACCATCAACCCGTGCGGCTTCGCGATGCTGCCGGCGTACCTGTCCTACTTCCTCGGGATGGAGGACCGGTCGAAGGACGCCCGCAGCGGGGTGATGCGGGCGCTGGCGGTCGGGCTGGCCGTCTCGGCCGGCTTCTTGCTCGTCTTCGGCATCATGGGGGTCCTCTTCAGCACGTTCACGAGCTCGATCGGTGAGCACCTGCCGTGGGTGACCCTCGTGATCGGCATCGGGTTGACCGTGCTCGGCGTCGCGATGCTGCGCGGCTTCGAGCCGATCATCACGCTGCCCAAGCTGCAGAAGGGCACCGGCAGCCGGGAGTTGCCGTCGATGTTCCTGTTCGGGGTCTCCTACGCCGTGTCCTCGTTGTCGTGCACGATCCCGATCTTCGCGGCCGTCGTGGGCACGACCTTCGCCAAGCAGAGCGTGGCCTCGGGCACGATCGTGTTCCTGGCCTACGGCCTCGGCATGGCGGTGGTGCTCATGGCCTTGACGCTGGCCATCGCGCTCGCGAAGCAAGGCCTCGTGCGGTCCATGCGCCGGGCGCTGCCGTACGTGAACCGCGTGGCCGGTGGGTTCCTGATCCTCGCCGGCACGTACCTCGTGTACTTCGGCTGGTACGAGCACCAGGTGCTGTCGGGCGCCGGTGACCCGGGCGGGCCGGCGGGGGTGGTCTACCGCTGGAACGGATCGCTGCAGAGCTGGGTCGACCAGAACGACCCGCGCCGACTCGGGCTCCTGCTGATCGCGTTCATCCTGCTGTCGGTGGTGGTGGCCTCGGCGTGGCGCGCCAGCCCACGGCGCACCCGCTGAGACCTCGCGGGTCGAGGGGCGCACCTACGGCAGGATGCGCAGCACCCGTTCGGACAAGAGGTGCACGTGCTCGAGGTCATCGATGTCGAGCAACTGCAGGTAGACGCGGGAGGCGCCCGCCTCGACGAAGTCGGCGATCCGTTCGACGACCTCGGCCGGGGTCCCCGCGGCGCCGTTCTGCCGGAGCTCGTCGACGCTGCGTCCGATGGCCCCGGCGCGCCGACCCAGCTCCTCCTCGGTCTCGCCGCAGCACGCCACCAGGCCGACCGAGTAGACGAGGTCGTCGGGATCACGGTCGATCGCCTCGCACGCCGCCCGCACCCGGAGAACCTGCTCGCCGTAGAACGCCAGTGGGGCGAAGGACAGGTTGTACTCGCTCGCGTACTGCGCGGCGAGGCGCGGCGTGCGCTTGGGGCCGTAGCCACCGAGGATGACCGGCGGACCCGCGGGTTGGAACGGCTTGGGCAGGGCCGGCGAGCCGACCACCGTGTAGTGCTCGCCTTCGAAGGAGAACTGGGTGTCGGGCGGCGTGCGCCACAGACCCGTGATGATCTGGAGCTGCTCCTCGAGACGATCGAACCGCTCGCCGAGGGTGGGGAACGGGATGCCGTACGCCGTGTGCTCGTCGTCATACCAGCCGGCGCCGAGGCCGAACTCGACCCGCCCGCCGCTCATCTGGTCGACCTGAGCCACGGCCACCGCCAGGGGCCCCGGCAGGCGGAACGTGGCCGAGCAGACGAGCGTGCCCAGCGCGATGGTGGAGGTCTCGCGGGCGATCGCTCCGAGCGTCACCCACGTGTCGGTCGGGCCCGGCAAGCCCGTCACGTCACCCATCTTGAGGTAGTGGTCGGACCGGAAGAACCCCGTGAAGCCACCGGCCTCGGCCGCTTGGGCCATGAGGAGCTGCTGCTCGTAGGTGGCCCCTTGCTGCGGTTCGACGAAGATGCGTACGTCCATCGCGGGAGTCTCGCGCACGAGACCTGGTGTGTGACGGCCCGAGTCGCTACTGGTCGGGCCAGGAGCGGGCGGCGGCCGCGAGGGCCGCGATGAGCGCCTCGGTGTGGGGCACGCGCGCCGGGGCCGGCCCTGCGCCGGCGGACCCGGGATGGGCCGTGCGATGGTCGGCCCAGAACGGCCCGAGACCGCGGACCCGCGGCGGCAACTCGAGCTGGACGCCGGCGCGGCGCGGTCGGTTGACGGGGTTGTCGGGGTGCAGGCCGCGCAACTCGACGGGGACGGCATCAAGGTCGTCGACGACCTCGTAGCCCTCGACTCCTGTGCGGAGCGACGCGGCGACGTGGGTCGCGAGGTCGCGGTTCGCGCCGCCGAGCAACATCGTGGTGAACAGACCGGCGCGGCCGAAGCCGTGGATGGCGATCGCCACGTCGACGTGGTCGATGAAGGCCGCCAGCGCCACCGACGCCTCTGGATCCACGAGCTTGGACGGGACGTGCCAGCGCAGGTCCGGAGGCTGCACCACGGCGTAGAACGAGGCCCCCGCCGCCGCCGCCGCC
>JBBQHT010000407.1:0-3422 GCA_038324235.1 Acidimicrobiales bacterium | reverse complement strand
TGGCCGCCGGCACCGTCGCGGTCGGCGGGGTCCCGAACAGCGTGATCGGGTCGCTGGCATCTGTCGTCATCGCGATCCGCAGCACGAACTGCTGACCGGCCGAGCCCGGCTGGGGCGCCACGATGATCGCCGGAATGAGCTGGCTGTCGGGGATGTCCGAGCACGGCAGCGACGACACCGCCACGGCCCTGCCATCCGCCGCGATCAGCGTCGCGACCAGCTGACAGGTGGGCCGTCTCGCGTACAGGCCGAACCGCACGGTCACCGACGAGAGCCCGTCGGCGCCGGCGACGAACCGCTGCTCGAGCGACATGCCCGGGTACAACGGCGGCAGCACGGTGCCCGACGTGGCGTGCTCGGTCACATCGGCGTGGATGCGCCCACCGGGGCGCAGCAGCGCGGACCCCAGCAACAGCGTCCAGCCCACGGCGAGCAGCAGGGCCCATCCCCAGCGGGGCACCCGCTTCGATCGGCTCGGCGGGCGGGACCCGAGGTCCTCGGCTGTGTCCTCCCGCGTCGATTCCAAGAGCGAGCACCTTAGTGCGGCGCCGCGCCGATTCCCGTGAGGGGGAGGCTCACGATCGTGGCGGTTCGGCCGCCGGCGCGTGTTGATCCGGCCCGGTCTGGGGACCGTGCAGGATCGCCACCTCCTCCGCGAGCGCCGCCACCTGATCCTCGAGCTTCGACACGTGCATCGACAGGTTGATGGCGACGATCAGCAGGAACAGGAACACGAAGGCGAACACGACGTTGGCGCCGTAGCTGACCCCGATGTCGCTCGAGAACCGGTCGACGAGCGGCCGCGCGAAGCCGAGCAGGACCCCGCCCAGACCCACGGCGATCCACAGCAGCGCGTACCCCTCCGAGAGGCGACGGCGCCGCACGACCTCGATCACGAACACCAACACGACGATGGCCACGAAGATGATGAACAACGACAGACGGTTCACGATGGACCCCTCACTCCTCTTCGCGGACGTACAACGGCCGGCGGACCCGGTGCAGGGCGATGACGAGGGCGAGTCGCACCAGGTGGAACATACTCTTCGCCGTGCCGGCCGACGGCTGGCCACCCTGCCGCGGCAGCATGCGCACGGGAACCTCCTCGACGGTCAGGCCCCAGTCGCCGGCGAGCAACAGCGCCTCGACGGTGTCGGACAGGTACGCGCGCGGGTAGGCATCGGCGAAGCGGCTGATGGCCTTGGGTCCGAACGCGCGGAACCCGCTGGTGGTGTCGGTGATCTCGACCCCGAGGTACTTCGTGACCCGGCGCGAGAGCACCTTCATGCTGAGCCGCCGGAAGCCGCCCGTGTCGTACCCGGCCGCGAACCGGGACCCCACCGCGAGGTCCACGCCGGTGGCGAGCAGGTCGGCGAGCTTCTTGGCTTCGGTGACCTCGTGCTGGCCGTCCGCGTCGATCTGCAGCGCGCCGTCGTAGCCGCGCGCCCGGGCGAAGCGGAAGCCGGTGCGCAGCGCCGCGCCCACCCCGAGGTTGAACGGGTGCCGCAACACGATCGCGCCGGCCTCCGAAGCCCGCTCGGTGGTCCGGTCCCGAGAGCCGTCGTCGATCACCACGACGTCGGCATCGAGGTTGGCCCGCACCGAACGGACGACGTCGGCGACGGTCTCCTCTTCGTTCAGAGCCGGGATGATGACGAGTAGCAAGGCGGGCTGATCCTCTCGCGGAGGCCAACTCGATCGAGCGGACGCACAGCGTGGCTGCGAACCGGTGGTCCACAGGATGGGTTCGGGGCCTCCCGGAGGAGGTCCCGAACACGGTAGCAAGCCCCTGCACAGGCCCTCGACGATGGTGCCGCCGACCCGCCCGCCCCGCTCGGCGGTCGCCGAGGCACCAGGGGCCGTGCAGTAGCCTCCCCTGTTCGTGTCCGACCCCTCCGAGCCCCCCGCCGCCGACGCCACCGATCCCCCGCCGCCCGGCGCGGCGCCGGCCCGGGTCAGCGCGGTCGTGGTCGCCTACGGGCCCGAGGAGTGGCTCGAGCGCAGCGTCCTGGCCCTGCTCGACTCGGTCGGGGTCGACGTCGACGTGGTGCTCGTGGACAACGGCGGGACGGGTCCGATCGTGGACGAGCTCGCTCGGCGCGAGCGGGTCCAGCTGATCCGGACCGGCGACAACGTCGGCTTCGCGACGGGTTGCAACCTCGGTGCGGCCGCCAACGATCTGCCGTTCATCGCGCTCGTCAACCCGGACGCGGTCGTCGCCCCCGACGCTCTTGCCGAGCTCGTCGCCGTCGCCCGGGAACCCGGCGTCGGGCTCGCCACCGCGAGCGTGCGACTGGCGGAGCACCCGGACCGGCTCAACTCCGCTGGCAACATCGTCCACTTCCTCGGGCTGAGCTGGTCCGGCTACTTCGACGAGCTCGCCGCGGATCACCCCGAGCGGCGGGAGGTCACCTCGGCCAGCGGGGCGGGCCTCCTGTGCCGGCGCGAGGTGTGGGACCAGCTCGGTGGGTTCTGCGACGAGTTCTTCGCCTACTGCGAAGACGCGGACCTGAGCCTGCGCTCGTGGTTGCAGGGCTGGCCCGTCGTCTACGTGCCGTCGGCCGTGGTCACCCATCGCTACGAGTTCTCGCGCAACCCCGTGAAGTACCGGCTGCTCGAGCGGAACCGGGTCATAATGACCGTGTCCTGCTTCGGCCCGCGTCACCTCCTGGTCATCGCGCCGTTGCTCATCGCCCTCGAGGCCGGCACGCTGCTGCTCGCGGTCATGCAGGGCTGGTGGCGCGAGAAGTTCGCCGGGTACTGGTGGTTGCTGCGCCACGTGTCCTGGTTGCGCCGCCGGCGCCGCGCCGTCCAGTCCACCCGCGCACGATCCGAACGCGAGCTCGCGGTCTTGTTCAACGCGCACCTCGACCCCGCCAACCTCGAGCTCCCCGCCGCGGTCGCCCCGGTGGATCGCCTGCTCGCGGGCTACTGGCGCCTCGCCCGCCGCCTGCTCTGATGCTGCCACGGCTGCGCGAGAACAACCCGCTCCCGGAAGGCACGTTGCCGGTCGCCGTGGGGCTCGCGGTCACCGCCGCGGCCTCCTACGCCTACCTCGTCGTGGCCGGGCGGGCACTGGGCGCCGACGGCTTCGGACCATTCGGGTTGCTGTGGTCGTTCGTCTTCCTGATCGCCGGGGTGTTCCTCCCGTTCGAGCAGGAGTCCAGCCGGCGCATCGTCGCGCTGCGGATGGCGGGACTCGGCGCCCGTTCGGTCGTGCTCCGCGCCTTCGCGCTCGGGTGCGCGCTCGTCGCCGTCGCAGTGGTCGTCATCGCGATCCTGGCCCCGACCCTCCTCGACCGGTTCTTCCCGGGACAGCCGCTGCTCGTGCTGGGCCTGATGCTCGGCACCGCGGGCTACATGGTGGCCAACCTCACCGAGGGCGTCTTGTCGGGTCACCGCCAGTTCGGTCGCTACGGCGC
>JBBQHT010000406.1:0-3422 GCA_038324235.1 Acidimicrobiales bacterium | reverse complement strand
CTCCGCCTCGCCGGCGCACTCCGGCGAAGGTGGGTCGATCGCCACCGCCAGGTCGATGCGCACGTCCTTGTCGGGATCGACGACGAGCGACGCGCCGATGTTGTTGGCGTTGCGGTCACGTGTCGTGAGAGACCAGTCCGCCGCGCCACCGGGACCCTCGGCGGGCGCGCCGAGGACCCGCCACTCGAGGAACCGCAGGATCGACGTGTGGTCGTACTGGCGGTGATCCACGAAGTTGGCCTGGGCGAACGGTGACGCGATCACGGTGGGTACACGGAAGCCGGCCTGGCCGAAGTTCTCGGCATCGTGGGCACTGGCCCGGTCGTCGGGCAGGATCGGCGGCGCGACGTGGTCGAAGAAACCGCCCCACTCGTCGTAGGTGAGGATGAACGCGCCGTCGGCCCAGTTGGGCGACGCCGCGAAGGCGGCGAACGCGTCCCGCACGTAACGCTCGCCGGCGCGGATGTCGCCGTGGGGGTGGTTGTCCGTGCGCGCCCCGGTCGTGAAGCCGGGGTCGACGAAGGACACCTGCGCCAAGGTGCCCGCCTGGCAGTCCCTGAAGAAGTCGTCGATCTTGGCAAGGTGGGGTACCAGGCGCGGCCCCCACAGGCCCGCGACCGGCAGGTCGACGTAGTAGTTGCGCACCGTCACGCCGGCCTTGAGCAGGCGGTCCAAGATGGTGTCCCACGCGAAGCCCTTGCTCAGATCCGGGAGCGCGTTGGTCTTGTTGCCACCGGACTGCGCCGACAGCAGGTACTCCCGGTTCGGGAACGTGGGGCCGAGCAGCGAGGCAAACGAGTGGTCGCACACCGTGAAGCGCCGGGCGAGCTGGGCCGTGAACGGCACATCGGCACCCAGGTAGTAGCCCGTCGCGAACTCGTCGTTGCCCGAACCGCTCGCCACGAACCCGGCGTCGCGCTGGGCCCGGCCCTTGTCCCAGCTGTGGCCCGGGTCCGGGTGATCGCACCCCCGCCACGGGTTCCCACCCGAGATCCTGTCGGGCATGTGCGCGGTCGTCACCGGGCCGGCCGGACCCGTGAAGGTCTGATCGAGCTTCGCCGCCACGGCGAAGTCCCCACCATGGACCGACTGCCCCCGCTCGAGCCAGGCGTGGTCCTGTCCCAGCCAGCCGAGCCAGTGGTCGAAGCTGCGGTTCTCCATCATGAGCACGACCACGTGCTGGATCGGGGACTGCGTCGCGGGCAGGTCGAGCATCGAGCCGCCCCGCGTCGCCGCGAGGGTCGTGCCCGCAGTGGTGCCGAGCGAGCTCCCGGGATCGACCGCGGTGGACCCGGGTGCCGCCGACGGGGACGACGGCGCCGAGGACGAGCACGCGGCGAGCAGGCCCGGCGCCGCTACGGCCGCGGCGGTGCCTCCGGCGAGGCGGGCCAGGAACGCCCGTCGATCCAACGCCTCGGTCCTGCGATCCCGTTCCCCCATGGCCCAGCTCCCCTGTCGACCCTCGGACGCAGCCATCTTGGCCGAGATCGGCGACGACGGCCGACGCGACCAGCCTGCCGATCGCACCGATGCCCGCTCCGCCTTGCGCGCGAATCTGATGGGGTGTCAGATATGAGGATGGACAACGCCACTGCTGCCCCGACCGGTCCCCTCACCGGCGTCCGCATCGTCGAGGTCTCGCTCCTCGGCCCCGCGGCCATCACGACCAACCTCGCCGACCTCGGCGCCGAGGTCATCAAGATCGAGTCGCCCACCGGCGACTACGTGCGCGAGATGACGTGGCCGATCGTGGAGGGTGTGTCGTTGATGCACCTGCACGTGAACCGCGGCAAGGAATCCGTGGTCCTCGATCTGAAGTCGGCCGACGGCGTGGCGCTGTTCAAGGAGCTCGTCGCCGGCGCCGACGCCGTGATCGAAGCCATGCGGCCGGGCCAGCTCGCCAAGCTCGGTGTGGGCTACGACACGCTCAAGCTCGTCAACCCCAAGATCGTGTTCCTGACGATCTCGGGCTACGGGATGAGCGGCCCGTACCGCAACCTGCCCTCCCACGGCATCGCCTACGACACCTGGGCGGGCATCGTCGGACCGGCCTACGACGACGACGGGTTCTGCTACCTCCCCGAGCACGTCTCGATCGGCATCAACGCCGGGCCGATATACGGGGCGCTGGGCGTGCTGGCCGGCATCATCTCGGCCCGGGCCACGGGCGAAGGTTGCCAGATGGAGATCGCCCAGTCCGACGCCGCCGCCGCGTTCGACTGGTACCGGTCCGAGACCTACCGGGCCTATGACCGGCCCGAGGACGAGGTCACGGGCAACAAGTCCGACGACTACGAACGCCGCGCGCCCGGCACGGCCGGCATGCGCGAGGGCGTGCGGTACCAGGTGTACGAGTCCTCGGACGGGCACGTGCTCTTCATGGCGTCCGAGCAGGCGTTCTGGAAGAATTTCTGCGCCGGTGTCGACCGCATGGACATGTTCGAGCGTTGGCCCGGATCGAAGTTCGCGGATCATGCCCGCAACAACCGCGAGATGCAGGTGGAGCTGCGCGACATCTTCCGCACGCGCACATCGCAGGAGTGGCTCGCGTTCGCGGACGTGCACAACACGACGATCGCCCCGGTGAACACCCCGAAGACCATCGCCGCCGATCCCCAGTTCACCGATCGCCTGCCGTGGATCAGCCAGGACATCCTCGGCGCCGATCAGTTGCCGGTGCCCGTCAAGGTGGTGGACGCCGATCTGCCGACCCCGACGAAGGCCCCCACCCTCGGCCAACACACCGACGAGGTCCTGCGCCGCGTCCTCGCCAAGACCGATACCGAGATCGCCGCGCTACGCGCCTCCGGCGCCCTCGGCTGACAACGGAACCGCGCCACCTGCAGAACGTCGGCAACGTGTCGGCGAATCCGTCGTCGGGACGACGGATTCGCCTACAGGAACGCGGGGTGTCCCGGCCCGGACCGGCCGGCCGTCGTGATCACGAGCGGCGGCGCGCGCCTCGGATCTGGCGGTCGAACATCCGGGCGTAGAGGCTCGGCACGAGGCCGGCGGTGTGGGCCAGGAGCGACGTCTGCACGTCGGGGATGATCGAGAACCGGCGGTGCTCGATGCCGGCCACGATCGTGCGGGCCACCGCCTCGGCGGTCAGCGGCTTGATCGAGCCGCTGATGGCCGCGGTCTCGTACGGTTTGAACTGGTTCTCGTAGGCGAGCTGCGGCGTGTCGACGTCGGGCGGGTACACGCACCCCACGTGCACCCCGTGCGGGGCGAGCTCCTGGCGGAGCGCCTCGAGCAGGCCCCGTACCGCGAACTTCGCCGGCCCGTACGCGGTGTAGCCGAACACGCCGATGAGCCCGGCCGCCGACGACACCCCCACGACGCTGCCCTCGCGGCGCTCGATCATCCCCGGCACGACCGCCCGGATCGGCCACAGCGTGCCGAAGTAGTCGACCTCGATC
>JBBQHT010000405.1:0-3486 GCA_038324235.1 Acidimicrobiales bacterium | reverse complement strand
GCATGGCGGAACGGACGAGCACGGCTTTCCTCGAGAAGACCTCGATCATGCGGCACGAGGACTTCTTCGTCTTCGCCGAGACCGTGCCCCACATCGTGTGGATGGCGAGCGCGCAGGGCGACGTCGAGTACTTCAACCGCGAAGGTCTGGAGTACACGGGCGAGGCGCTCGAGTCCACCCTCGGGTCGAGCTGGATCGACCTGGTCCATCCCGACGACATCGAGACCGCGACGTCCGCCTGGACCGACGCCCTCGCCCACGGCACGCCCTACGAGGTCGAGTACCGGCTCCGCCGCCACGACGGTGCGTTCCGCTGGCACCGTGTTCAGGCTGTGGCGCTCCGCGACGCTGCGGGTGAGATCCAGCAGTGGATCGGCGAGGCCACTGACATCAACGACGAACGCGAAGGCCAGGCGCGGGTGCGGCTGGCCGAGCGCCGCACCGCCGAGACCGTGACCCTGCTGGAGACGTTGCAGCGCAACGCGCCCGTGGGCTTCGGCTTCATCGATCGGGACTTCCGCATCGTGCGCGTGAACGACATGCTGGCGGCGGCCCGGGGCGACAGCGCCGACGCGCAGGTCGGGCACCTGGTGAAAGAGGTCGTCCCCACGCTGTGGCCGACCCTGGAGCCGATCTACCAAAGGGTCCTCGCCACCGGCGAAGACGTCGTCAACCTCGAGCTCTCGACGCTGCTCCCCGGCGACGGCGACCGCGTGCACCACTCGCTGAACAGCTACTACCCCGTCCGCCTGGACGGCGAGATCATCGGCATCGGGCTGGTCGTCGTCGACATCACCGAGCGCATCGAGGCCGAAGAGGCCCAGCGCCAGCTCACCTCCGCGGCCGTGGGGGCGATCGCGGCGGCGGTCGAGGCCCGTGATCCCTACACCGCAGGGCACCAGCGCCGCGTCGCCACGATCTGCCGAGCCATCGCCGCGGAGATCGGGCTGACTGACGACGAGGCCGAGGGCATCGAGCTCGCCGCCACCATCCACGACATCGGCAAGCTCGGGGTGCCCCTGGAGATCCTCGCCTGTCCACGACGGCTGGCGCCCGCCGAGTTCGAGCTCGTCAAGACCCACAGCCAGATCGGCAGAGACATCGTGGCCGGCATCAAGTTCACCTGGCCGGTGGCGGAGATGATCCTGCAACACCACGAGCGGCTCGACGGCAGCGGCTACCCGCGAGGGCTCCACGACGAGCAGATCATCATGGGAGCACGGGTCATCGCCGTGGCCGACACGGTCGAGGCCATGGGCTCGCACCGTCCGTACCGCGCCGCCCTCGGGATCGACGCGGCCCTGGCCGAGATCGCCGCCAACCGGGGTCGCCTGTACGACGACGACGTCGCCGGCGCGTGCATCACGTTGTTCCGCGACGGCCGGCTCACCCTCGAGACCCTGGAGCCACCGTCCCGTCAGGCGTCGACGTCGACGTCAGGCGGCACGGTCGGCACGGGCGGCACGGGCGGCACGGGCGGCACGGTCGGCACGGGCGGCACGGGCGACACGGGCGACACGGTCGGCATCTCCGCGGTCGGCACTTCCACGTAGCTCATGTGGGCGGCCGAGCTCCCCGGGGTGACCCGTTGGGCCAGCGCGGCCAGCGCCGGCTCATCACCCACGTCGTGGCCCGCATCCTCGCTCAGCAGCCAGCGCAGTGGAACCACACGTGCTCGATCGATGTGTGGTTGGGCACGAGGTCGACGATGACGCGCAGGCCAAGGTCGTGCGTGTCGCGCATCAGGTCGTCCAAGTCGGCCAGGGTGCCGAAGCGGGGATCCACGTCGCGGTCGTCGGCGACGTCGTAGCCGCCGTCGGCCTGCGGCGATGGGTAGAAGGGTTCAACCAGATGGCGTCGACCCCGAGCTCGGCGACGGTGGCGAGGTACGAGCGGATGCCGAATCAATACACGCCGCAGCGCTCGACCCCGAGGTGGACGACCACGAGACGAGCCCGCTCGAGGTCGGACGCACTGGCGTCGGCGCCCGGGCGCGCCCGGTGCGGTGATCGCGTCGGGCGAGGCGGCCGCCGCCCGCAGGCGATCGAACGCCGCCCGGTCGGCCGGGCTGAGCTCGGCGACCATGTCGTTGTAGCCGTCGCGATCCGCCATCACCGCGACGGCCATAGCGCGGCGAGACTCGGCGTCGCCGTGCGCGACGCCGTCGGTGAGGACCGCGAGCCAATCACCTGATGACTGCGTGAAGCCGTTGTCCCACCGAATGCTCGTGAGTCCGCCGGGCACACGGGCCAAACCGGCGCACACCGGATCGGTGGCCGTGCGATGGCGCGCCACGAGCCCGCCCGCAACGAGAAGGCCGACCGCCGCCACGACCGCCGCGCCGATGACTCGACCTCGGCTTCCACCCCCACCGATCACCCCGTCATCATGCCAGCTGACCTTCGCTGGTCCGAACCGACGCCACCCCACCCGCTCCACACCCGCGAGCGCCGGCGTTCTCACCTCACCATCGGGGAACGCGTGGTCGAGTTGACGGACCACGTGGTCCTGGCGGGTGTTGGCGCGCGCGAGCGCGCGTCGACAGGTGTCGACGCACGCTCGGGTGGCAGGGGGTGGGCTGGGGTTCAGTCGGTCCAGGTTGGGCCGTTGGGGGCGGTCCAGGTGGCGGTGCCGTCGGGTCTTCGGTCGAGGGTGTAGCCGCCTTCGTGGATGTCGGTGTGGTGGCCGGGGCAGCTGAGCCAGCCGTTGGTGATGTCGGTCGCCCCGCCGGCGGTGAACGGGGTGTCGTGGTGGACCTCGCACTGCTCGGCGGCGACCGGGCAGCCGGGCACCCGGCAGAACGGGCCGTCGCGGGCGATGATGGCGCGCTTTTGGGCGGGGGTGAAGCAGCGTTTGAGCCGGCCGGCGTGGAGGATCTCGCCGGGGGCGCCGTGCACGATGGCGCCGATGTAGGAGTCGCACGCGAGGCGGCGTGCGGTGTTGCGGCCGACGGCGAGGCCGCCGGTGAGGTGGCAGGTGGTGGTGGGGTCGACCGGGTCGGTGTCGGCGCCGAACAGGACGGTGTCGGTGATGTGGAGGTTCACGGTCGCGGTGGGTTGGGCGACGCGTCCCTGGTTGAGTTGGGCGAGGTAGCGGCGGGCGAGCTCGATGAGTGCGTCGGCGCGCCGTTGGGCGGGCGTGCGGGGGCCGGAGGGGCGGTAGGTGGGGTCGGGGTCGCCCATGGCGTGGCGTAGGGCCTGGTCGAGGAGGGCGCCATCGGGGCGATCGAACTGGCCGTCGAGGCGCCAGCCGGTGCCGACGGGGGAGAGGTGGGCGTGGCGGCGGGCGCGTTGGCTGGTGTGGTCGTCGTCGGCGAGGCGGTCGTCGCACAGGGCCCGCCAGGTCTGCAGGAGCCGGGCGGTCTGGTCGGTGTCGAGGCCGGAGGCGTGCTTGATGAGGATCCAGCCGTCGCGTGCGAACAGGGGGCGGCGGGGGGTGGTGACGGTGGCGGCCATGATCTCGACCTGGGTGGGGGCGAGGGTGCCG
>JBBQHT010000404.1:0-3494 GCA_038324235.1 Acidimicrobiales bacterium | reverse complement strand
AGTCGTTGCCCGCCGACGAGATGGACGACGTGATCGACCGCATCAACCACACGTTCGAGGTTCCGCTCCTCGTGGGTGGGGTGGCGATGCGGGTCGGGGCGAGCACCGGCCGCGCCCGCACCGCCGACCCGACGATCCAGGTCGGCGACCTGCTCGCGCTGGCGGACCAGGCGATGTACCGCGACAAGGCGGCGCACAAGGAAGCCGACACGGCCTGACCCGCCGCGGGGCCCCGCCTCAGAGGTTGGGGCTCTTCACCGAGTACTGCAGCCCGCAGTCGGTGCAGCTCATCTGGGCGACCGCATCGTCGAGGTCGAATCGGTCGAGGCGGACCGAGCCGCCGCAGTGGGGGCAACGGTCCTTGACCGGGGCCCGGGTGGCGCGAGGTGCCTCGGTCGGGGGCGGCTCGGGGGTCCGCAGTTGTCCGGCGAGGTCGGGTTGGTTGGTCGCCCGCGCGTCGGGCCGCACCAGCGTGGAGCCCGTGGCGGCGCCCGCCGCCGGACCCACGGCGCCGCGGGGCAACGTCGATCGTTGCCACACGGGGAGGTTCATGGCCGGCGTCGCGCGGCGAGGGAGGGCCGGCAGCGTCGGGGGTTCGGGCGCCGGGGCCGGCGGCGGCCGGTACGCCAGCACCGACGTGGGGTCCCGCAGATCGATCAGGAGCTCGGCCAGGTCGTCGTGGTCGCCGTGATCGCCGTGATGGCCATGGTCGTCGTGGTCGTGCTGCGGATCTCGGGCGTCCGCCGCCGGGGTGTCCCGGCCGACCGCAACGGTCGTCGCGTCCGCCGGGGCGCCGGCGCCGGGTTCGCTCCAGATGCTCGGTTCGTCGACGGGCGGAAGGCCCGCGGCCAGGCGCCGTTGCCGTTCGGCCGCTTCCAGATGGTGCCGCAGGTTCCATTGCACGATGTCGCGTCTCCTGGCGATGACCCGGCCGGTGCCGTGGCGGACCGGGTAGTTCCGTCGAGCCTACTGGCTCCCTGGTCCGTTCGGCCTACTCGCGTAGGTCGTTCGACCTAGTGCCATCATGCCATGGGTGACGGAAAGCTCACCGAAAGTGTCAGGAGGTGGAGATCCGGTGCGAGAAGACGAGGCCGCAGTCGCGACACGTCATCGCGGCCGTGTGCGACACCGGATCCACGTGGTCGACATCGACCGGGCCGCCGCAGTGGGGGCAGGGCTCGGCCTTCACCGTGGGGGTGCCCGGCGGGGCCAGCGGATCACGCAGGTCGATGGTGATCGTGCCGTCGTCCTCGACGGTCACCGGCGGGCCTGCGGCGGGGACGCTGCCGTGGGTGGATCGCCGGGCTCGGAGTCGTTCGGTCAGGTGCATGGTGTCCTTCTTTCCCACGGGTGATGAGGGGTGGCCCGGTGGGCGTCCCCCATGGAGCTGCCGCAGCTCGTGCACCGGCATCGACAGGAGGACCCGGTCAGTGTACGAAGCGCAGCCCGGGAACGACACGGGCAACGATGAACAACGGGTGTGGTCCCGCTGACGGTTCGGTGTCCGGCCCGCGGCGGCCACACGGACCTCGGCCCCGAACCTCGCACCGCTAAGCTCCGCCCGAGGTCGGACCCGCCGGCCGGGGGGAACGATGGCTGATCTGCTCGAGATGTCCGCCCGCTACATCGACTCGGGCATCGCCGACGGCTCGGTCAACCGGGTCACCCTCGAGCTCTCCGAGGTCGCGTCGCAGGTGGCGATGGTCGAGGCGTTCAGCCACGTCGTGGCGTTCGAGACCGACGACGGTCTCGTGCTGTTCGATGCGAGCCTCGAGGCCTTCGGGCTGCGCGCCGGCAGTGAGCTACGACGCTGGAGTGATCAGCCGATCCACTCGATCGTCTACACCCACGGTCACGCCGATCACGTCGGCGGCGCCCGCCCGCTCATCAACGACGCCCGCGATCGTGGCCACCGCCGACCCGTCGTCATCGGGCACGAGGCCGTGGCGGCGCGGTTCGACCGCTACGACCTCACCAACGGCTACAACGCGGTGGTCAACGCGCGGCAGTTCCGCGGGATGGGCTTGCTGGGGGCGGGCGACGAGAGCCGACCGGTGTTCCCGACCCAGTGGGTGCGGCCGTCGGTGACCTACAGCCAGGGTCTGCAGATGCGGGTGGGCGATCTCGCCATCGAGCTGCAGCACGGCAAGGGCGAGACCGACGACCACACGTGGGCCTGGATCCCGCGCTACCAGGCGATCTGCACGGGAGATTTCCTGACCTGGGTGTTCCCGAACGCCGGCAACCCGCAGAAGGTCCAGCGCTACCCCCTCGAGTGGGCGCACGCGCTGCGCGAGATGGCGGCGCGCAACCCCGAGCTGCTGCTCCCCGCGCACGGCCTGCCGATCGCCGGGGCGGCCCGGATCCGGCAGGTGCTCGACGACGTCGCGACCGCGCTCGAGTTCCTGGTGGGCGAGACCCTCCAGCTGATGAACGACGGCGCCACGCTCGACCAGGTGCTCCAGACCGTGAAGATGCCTGCCGGGCTGATGGACAAGCCCTACCTGCAACCCACCTACGACGAGCCCGAGTTCGTGATCCGCAACGTGTGGCGCATGTACGGCGGCTGGTACGACGGCAACCCGGCGCGGCTCAAGCCGCCGTCGGACAACGCCATCGCCATGGAGACGGCGAACCTCGTCGGTGGGGTGGAACCGCTCATCCGCAAGGCGCTCGAGCTGCGGGCCAACGGTGAGCTGAAGATGGCGGCGCACTTCATCGAGCTGGCGATGCTGGCCGAGCCCGACAACCGCCATGTGCACAAGGCCCGGGCGCGCATCTACAAGGAGCGGCGCTACGACGAGCTGTCGCTGATGGCGCAGGGCATCTTCGGCTACGCCGCCCGGCAGTCCGAGCACATCATGGAACAGATCGACCTTCGAGCTGAGCAGCGCGCGGGTCTGCCCGAGCCGCCGAGAATGTAGAGCTGACGGCGGGCCACCGCCGTCACACGACCTGGGGGAACTGCATATGGGGAACATCGACTCGTCGTCGCGCGGGGCCGCCGGTAGAACACCACGCACGCGCGGGGCCATCGCCCTGATGGCCCTCCTCGCCGTCGTGCTGCTCGCCGGCGCGTGTGCCAAGGACGCCGCGTCGAACGCCACGGGTCCGGGCTCGTCCGTGGCTCCGCCAGGGTCGGCGCCGGGCACCCTGCCCGCGGCCCCCGTCGACTACTCCGTGCCGGGGCCGTACAAGGTCGGCATGCAACGGCTGACGATGGGCACGACCAGGCTCGTGGTGTTCTACCCGGCGACCGCCGACGGCCTCGACAAGGTCACCCACGTCACGTCCTACAGCTCCGGCGAGGCCTTCGACGACACCTTGCGCGCGACGGTGGCGGGCCTCGTGCCCGAGTTCGTCCAGGACATCCCGATCGACGCCTACCAGGACGCCCCGATCAACGCCGAGGGCCCGTTCCCGGTCGTGATCCACAGCCACGGCTTCGGCGGCTTCTACCTGTTCGCCTCGCAGCACTTCCAGCAGGAGGCGTC
>JBBQHT010000403.1:0-3526 GCA_038324235.1 Acidimicrobiales bacterium | reverse complement strand
GGGCACCCGGGTGATGAGCTCACGGAAGATGAGGCGCAGCTCCATGCGGGCCAGGTTGGCGCCGAGGCAGAAGTGCGGCCCGCCGCCACCGAACGCGATGTGCTCGTTCGGCCAGCGGTCGACGTCGAAGCGGAACGGGTCGTCGAACACCGCTTCGTCGCGGTTGGCCGAGATGTGCCACATCACGACCTTGTCGCCGGCTTTGATCTGGCGGCCGTCGAGCTCGTAGTCCTCGGTGGCGGTGCGGCGGAAGTACATCACCGGCGTCGCCCAGCGCAGGATCTCCTCGACCGCGCGGTCGACGCGCTCCTGGCTCGGGTCGGCGACGAGCTTGGCGTACTCCTCCGGGTGGTCCATGAGGGCCTTCATCCCGTGCGCCGTGACGTTGCGGGTCGTCTCGTTGCCCGCCACGGTGAGCAGCAGGAAGAACAGGTCGAACTCGGTCTCGGTCAGCTTGTCGCCCTGGATCTCGGCGTTGATCAGCTTCGTGACGATGTCCTCGCGGGGATCTTCGCGACGGCTCGACGCAAGCGCGTTGGCGAACATGTACATCTCGCCGGCGGCCTGCATGCCGGCGTCACGATCGCCCTGGAACTCCGGGTCGTCGAAGCCGATCATGGTGTTGCTCCACTCGAACAGCCGACGGCGGTCCTCCTGCGGCACGCCCATCAGCTCGGCGATCGCCTGCAGGGGCAGCTCGGCGGCGATGTCGGTGACGAAGTCGGCCTGACCCTGCTCGATCACGTTGTCGACGATCGCGGTCGCCTTGGCGCGGAGGTGATCCTCGATGAGGGTGATCATGCGCGGCGTGAAGCCCTTGTTCACCAGGAGCCGGTACCGCGTGTGCCGCGGCGGATCCATGTACAGCATCATGTCCCGGACCGCCGCGTTCTCGTCCCCGATGTCGGGGATGTTGATGCCCTGCACCGCGGACGAGAAGACGTGGGCGTCACGGTTGACCGTGACGAGGTCGGCGTGGCGGGTGATGCACCAGAAGCCCTGTCCCGACTCGGGATCTGGGTGGAAGTACACCGGGTCCTCGCGGCGCAGCACCTCGAACATCTCGTGGTGGCGGCCCTCCTTGAACACGTCCGGGTCCAGCAGGTCGACGTCGTGCAGATCCATCTCGAGATTCCCCTCGTGCCCCTCGTGCGCGTCGCGGATGGTGCCGCGACAGAACTAGAACGCATTCTAGTTTGCTCATCGGCGGGAGGGGCGCCGATCTGAGGAAACGCGATGATTGTGGATCAGGCCCGCGTGTGGTCGAGGATCTCACCGAGCAGGGAGGGCTCGGCGGGATACGGCACGGTGAGCGCGACTCGTTCGGCGATCCCGTCGTAGCGGTCCATCAGCTGCCGGCCGACCTGGGCGGGCGTGCCCCGCAGCGTGATGGCCTCGAGCAGGTCGTCCTCGATCAGCGCCGCCATCTCGTTCCAGTGTCCCTGCTTGGAGAGGCGGTTCAGCTCGGGCTGGAGCTCACCCTGGCCCAACTGGTCGAGCACCGGCCGATAGGCGGGGGTCGATCCGTAGAAGGCGAGCAGCCACCGGGCGGCGTTGTCGGCCACGGCGAGCTCGGCTTCGTCGCGTCCGGCGCAGACGATCGCATCGATGCCCAGGTGGAAGCTCGTCCGGGAGCGCTTCGCCAGGGTCATGCCCTCGTTCATCAAGGGCAGCGTGTGCTCGTGGATGAACGCCTCGGTGTGGAAGGGGTGCACGAGCAAGCCGTCGGCGGTCGCCGCGACCATCTTGGTCATCTGCGGGCCGAGCGCCCCCACCCAGATCGGGGGCGGCCCGCTCGGCAGCTTGCCCGGATCGAAGGCGATCGTCATCAGCGTGAGCTGGTAGTAGTCGCCCTCGAACTTCAAAGCCACGCCGTCCTGCCAGCACGCGAAGACGGCCTTGATGGCGTGGATCATCTCGCGCATGCGCCCGACCGGCTTGTCCCACGTGGCCGAGTAGCGCCGTTCGATGTGAGGCTTCACCTGCGTCCCCAGACCCAGGGCGAAGCGGCCGCCGGTGAGCTCTTGGAGATCCCAGGCGGAGTGGGCGAGGTGCATCGGGCTGCGCGGGAACGCGATCGCCACGTTCGGGTACACGAACAGGTCCGTGCGGCGAGCGGCTTCGAGCAGCGGGAAGAACACGTCGTGGGCGTTCTCGAAGGTGAACACGCCGTCGAACCCGATCTCGGCGAAGGCCTCGGCCTGGGCGCCGACCTCGGCGAGGGGCGCGCTCAGCACGGTGTCGATCTGCATCTCCTCACCATCGCACGATTCTCGGGCCGGTCATGCGAACCTGCTCGCGGCGGTTGGTGCGTCGAGTTGGCGCGGAGATGGGGGAGACGGAGATGGCGGGACCACTGCAGGGCGTGCGGGTCGTCGAGATCGCCGGGCTCGGTCCGGCGCCATTCGCCGGCATGATGCTGGCCGACATGGGGGCGGACGTGATCGTGGTCGATCGCGCCGACCTGGTCGCCGGCGCGATCGCCGAGATGGCACGGGGCACCGTGTACGCACGCGGGCGGCGCAGCATCGCCGTCGACCTCAAGCACCCCGACGGCGTCGCGACCGTGCTGCGCCTCGTCGACGACGCCGATGTGTTCATCGAGGGCTTCCGGCCAGGCGTCGCCGAACGCCTCGGCATCGGGCCGGATGTGGCGCGCGGGCGCAACCCGCGTCTCGTCTACGGCCGCATGACCGGGTGGGGCCAGACCGGGCCGATGGCGAACCGCGCCGGCCACGACATCAACTACCTGGCCCTGGCCGGGCCGCTGGCCCACATCGGCCGGGCCGGTCAACTGCCCACTCCGCCGCTCAACCTGGTGGGCGACTTCGGCGGCGGTGGGCTGCTCCTGGCGTTCGGCATCACCTGCGCCCTGCTCGAGCGCGGGCGATCCGGCGAGGGGCAGGTGATCGACGCCGCGATGATCGACGGCGCGGCCGCGCTGTCCGCGCCGATCGCGGCGGCGTTCGCGCTGGGCTTCTTCCACAACGAGCGGGGCACCAACTGGTTGGATTCGGGGGCGCCCTACTACGACGTCTACGAGTGCGCGGACGGCGAGCTGCTCTCGGTCGGCGCGATCGAGCCGAAGTTCTACGCGAACCTGCTCGAGGGCCTCGGCCTCGCCGACGATCCGGACCTGCCGGCGCAGAACGACGAGGCCGCGTGGCCGGCGCTGAAGGACCGCTTCGCCGCGATCTTCGCCTCCCGGCCCCGCGCCGAGTGGATCGAGGTGTTCGCGGATCCCGACAACTGCGTCACCCCGGTCCACCGCTTCGGCGACGTGCTCGCCGACGAGCACTTGGCCGCGCGGGGAACCTATGTCGAGGTCGGCGGGGTCCTGCAGCCGACGCCGGCGCCCCGCTTCGATCGCACGCCCGCCGCGTTGGATCGGCCCCCGGCGACGCCTGGCGAGCACACCGACGAGGTCCTCGCCGAGCACGGCTTCACCGCGGCCGAGATCACCGCGCTCCGCGAGTCCGCCGCAGTCGCGTGATCCAGCACGAAATCGAGACCGTGGTGCCCGCAT
>JBBQHT010000402.1:0-3538 GCA_038324235.1 Acidimicrobiales bacterium | reverse complement strand
CGGGCGCGACGCCCTCCTCGTGCCTCCCGGCGACGCCCCGGCGTTGGCCGCCGGGCTGCGCCGGGCCCTGCGCGATCGCGATGAGCGCGACCGGCTCGTCGCGTCCGGCGCCGAGCGGGCGGCGGAGTTCTCGATGACCCGTCTCGCGCAGCGGTATGTGGAGCTGTACGAGCGCATGCTCGCCGGGGTGGTGCCGTCGCCGTGACGTTGGATCCTAAGATGCCCGGACCCCCGCCTTCCGGTTCGGCCGGCGGGGACCGACCCGAGGTACGAGTGAACACGATCGACGACCGCAAGGACCACAACCGGCAGGAGCTCGTGGGCTTGACGCGGTTCGTCGCCACGGCGCTCGTCGTCCCGGCGTTGCTCCTGGCGCTCGTGGTGCTGGCACTGACGCGCAACCCCCTGCTCACGATCCTCGCCCTGGTCATCGGCTACGGCGCCGGCGCCGCCTTCGTCTACCTGGGCGGGCGGGGCCTCGGCCCCAAGTTGTTGGCCCGGCCCGACATCGAGATCGCCGACGACGCCACCTACCCGCGCCTGCACAACCTCGTCGACGGACTGTGCGTGGCCCACGGGCTCACCAAGCCCGACCTGTACGTGGTGCGCACCGACGCTCGCAACGCCTGCACGATCGCGGTGGACGACCGGGACACCAAGAAGGTCGCCCTCGTCATCACGACCGGGCTGGCCGACGTGCTCAGCCGCATCGAGCTCGAGGGCATCTTGGCCCAGCAGCTCACCCACGTCCGCGACGGGGACACCGCCCTGTCGACCATGGTCGCCTCTGTTGCCTCGTTGCCGCTCGTCGGCGGGGTCGTCGCGTCTCGCGCCGGCGCCTGCCTCGATCCGCACCTCGAGCAGGTCGCCGACCTGGGCGGGGTCGGTTTCACGCGGTACCCGCCGGGGCTGGCCAGTGCGCTCGAGCACCTGGTCGATCACGAGACGGCCGTTCCCGATGTCCCACCGCTCACCGCGCACCTCTGGCTGGCCGACCCGCTGCCTGAGGCCGTGCCTGAGCCGTTCGTGCCGCACCCGCGGGTGGCCGATCGCATCATCGTGCTGCGGGAACTGTGACTGGAGCCCCCGTGCGCCGCCCTCTCGACCCTCCCGCGCCCGCCCGCCGGCGGCCGCGCCACCCCCGGGCCCTGCTGATCGGTGGCCTCGGCTCCCTCGCCCTGCTCGCCGCCTGCAGCTGCTCGAAGACCGACGACGCGGCGCCCCCCAGCTCCACCGCGGCGCCGGGCGCGTCGACCGCCGCGCCCACCACCGCGACCACCGCGGCGCCGGCGCCCACCTACCCGCTACGGGGCACCCCGATCGACGACCCGGCCAAGGCGCAGCGCGCAGCGCTGGTGGTCAAGATCGACAACGTCGACAGCTTGTCGAGGCCCCAGGCCGGCATCAACCAGGCCGACATCATCTGGGAGGAGAAGATCGAAGGGCCGATCAGCCGGTTCGCCGCCGTGTTCCACTCGACCGATGCCCCCGAGCTCGGCCCGGTCCGGTCCGGACGCTCGACCGACGTGGCCATCGTCAGCACTCTCAACCACCCGCTCTACGCCTTCTCGGGGGCGAACGCCGTGTTCATCAAGCGGCTGCGCGAGGCGCCGTTGATCGACATCGGCTACGACATCCAGCCCAAGAGCTATGACCGCAAGCCCGGCCGCAAGGCGCCCGACAACGTGTTCACCTCCTCGGACCGGCTCTGGGCGCTCGCCCCGCCCGACACGGCGCCGCCCGCCCCGCAGTTCACCTATCGGGTGTCGGGCGCCGCCCTGCCCGCCTCGGCCGTGCCGGTGGCGTCGTTCGACTACAACTTCGGCGGCGGGCCCGTCGGTCAACCGGTCACGTTCACGTGGGATGCCGCGGCGGGGGGCTGGGCCCGCCAACAGAAGGGCACGCCGCACGTCGACGCGGCCGGCGTCCAGGTCATGCCGCCCAACGTGATCGTGCGGTTCACGCCGTACCACGACACCGGCCTGGTCGACCTGTCGAACACGCCGGTGCCCGAGGCCGAGTTGGACGGCACCGGTGACGCGTGGGTCTTCATCGAAGGCAAGGCCATCAAGGCCACGTGGTCCAAGCCCGACGACACGACCGTCACCACGTACACCGCGGCGGACGGCACGCCCATCGCCCTCGACCCCGGTCAGACGTGGATCGCCCTGGTCCCGACCGATGGCGACTTCTTCCACGGCACCAAGGCCGACGGCACCCCGCTGGCCTGACCATCCGAAATTGGGTCCAAACGTCGGCCACGGACCGACGAACGGTCCCGATTTCGGGGAGACGTGCGGCAATTCGGGCGGAAATCGCGCGCTGCGTGGTCGGTGTGACACGTGGCGGGTGTGCCGGCATCCACCACCGTCGACTCGCCGACCCCGTACCATGCTCTGCCAGAGGGCGGAGACCTCGGATGACTGGAGCCAGTCGGCTCCGAAGGAAGTAGCTCGTGTCCCACGCTGTGCCCACCCTCCCGTCCCCGCGCCCGCCGGTCGTTCGGCAGCGGGGCGCTCGCCGGCCCATCGCTCCTGGTGCGTCCCGGGCCACGCCGCCCCCCGCCCGGACCCGCGCCCGTGCCGCCGCCGGCGCGGCGGCCCTGCTGGCGCTGGTCGCCGTGGGGTGCGCCGCCAAGGCCGACACCGTCGCCGCCCCGGCGACCGATGCACCCACCACGATCGCCGCCACGACCACCGGAGCGCCGACCACGGCGGCACCGACCACCGTGCCGGCCATCCCGATGTGGCCGCTGACCGGGCAGACCGCGGATGCCGCGGCGCTGAACATCCCGGTCATGGCGGTCAAGGTGGACAACAGCCCGTGGGCGCGACCCCACGCCGGCATCAACCAGGCCGACCAGGTCTACGAGCTGCAGGTCGAGGGCATCACGCGGTTCATGGAGCTGTTCCACTCCCAGCAGCCCGACCGCATCGGGCCGGTCCGCTCGGCGCGGAGCAGCGACCTGGACCTGTTCGCCAACCTGCACCGGCCGCTGCTCGTCTGGTCCGGTGGCAACCCGGGCGTGAGCCAGGAAGTCGCCGACGCCCAGACCAACGGGCTGCTGCAGGACATCGGCCACGTCAGCCCGGCCGAGGGCGACTACTACCGCGACAACGCGAACGGCCGCCAGGCGCCGCACAACCTGTACACGAGCGTGCCCAAGCTCCGGGCGGACTTCACCCAGCCCGACGCGGGTCCGCCAGCGCCGATGTTCACGTTCGCCCCGGTCGGCGAGGCCCTGCCCGCCACCGCGGTCGACGCCCCGGGCATGACGATCGACTTCGGGCTCGGCGTGCGCATCGAGTACGTGTGGGACGACGAGCGCAAGGGTTGGGACCGGTTCCAGGTCGATGAGCAGCACAGCCGGGCCAAGAGCTCGTTCAAGGACGAGGAGGGCGTGCAGGTCGCGCCGGAGAACGTCGTGATCCTCTACCTGCACTACGAGCCCGATCCGGTCGACGGCCGGTCGCCCAAGGCGATCTCGGTCGGCGACGGTCCCGGCATCGTGTTGACCCAGGGCAAGGCGATCAACGTC
>JBBQHT010000401.1:0-3561 GCA_038324235.1 Acidimicrobiales bacterium | reverse complement strand
GTCGGTGTCGACCGGCAGCGCGCCGAGGTCACGGAAGGCCTCGAGCTGGGTACGCACGTCGTTCATGCTCGCGCCCACGAGCATGCGCAGGAAGGCCAACCGCTTGAACTCGTCCATGCGCCCGGTGATGCCGAAGTCCAGCAGGCCGACGCGTCCGTCCGGCATCACGAGCAGGTTGCCGCCGTGCAGGTCGCCGTGGAAGATGCCGTAGAGCATGCACCCCTCCATGAAGCCGACCATGCCGATGCGCACGACCTCCTCGGTGTCCACTCCCGCGTCCTTGATGCCGGCGACGTCGTAGAAGGCGAAGCCGTCGAGGCGCTCCATCACGAGCACGCGCGGCGTGACGAGGGTGGGGTGGGGGCGGGGGATCACGTAGCCGCGCTGCCCGAGTTCGGCGAACACACGGGCCACGTCGAGCATGTTCTGGGCCTCGAGGCGGAAGTCGAGCTCCTCGGTGATGGTCTCGGTGAAGAGCTCGACGAGCGCCGGTGGGTTGGCGAGCGCCGCGACCGGGATGCGGCCCACCATGAACGGGGCCAGCCACGCCATGACCTTGATGTCGGCGTGGACGAGCCGCGCCACCGACGGGCGCTGGACCTTCACCACGACGCGCTCGCCGGTGCGCAGCGTCGCGGCGTGCACCTGCGCGATCGACGCCGAGGCCAGTGGCTCGTGATCGATGTGCGCGAAGACGTCATCGAGGGGACGACCCAGCTCGGACTCGATGACCTCGCGCACCGACGCCCAGTCCTCTGGCGGCACCTGGTCGCGGCACTTCTGGCACTCGCGCACGAGCTCCTCAGGGAAGAGACCCTCACCCGACGAGATGATCTGCGCGAGCTTGATGTAGGTGGGCCCGAGGTGCTCGGCCGCGATGCGCAACCGGCGGGACAGGTCGGCCTTGGATGCCGAGCCACCCTTGCGTCGAGCCCCTGCGGCCCACAGGCCGATGGCGGGCGCGAGCTGGGACACGACGGTGAACACCCGCATCCCCGACGGGAACCGCCGCGGCGCCACGAGCTCGGGCACCTCTCGACGGGTCACCCAACGGACGGCGTCGACGGGTCGGCGCCAGGTCATCACCGCGGGGTCCACGAGCCACGGGGCGTCGTTGCTGAACGAGCCGAGCGCGAGATCGGCCGGCCCGTCAGGGTCCATCGCCGGCCCGTGCCCGGCGGGTCGGGTCGACGGGATGGGGCTCGGGACCGGATCGGCAGGGGGCGGGAGATCGGTGGTGCTGGCCATGGTCCCCCGAGTCTACGAACCAGACCGGGCCGTGCCCCCTCGCGGCGTCAATCGGTGGACGGGTGGTGCCGTGGATCGACGCCGTTCTTGGCTACGTGGGCGCCCCTCGCGGTAGCGGCGAGGGGCGCGTGGGTAGCCGAGAACGCGGGTTTGGGGGGTGTGGTCGACGGGTGATGCGGTGGAGGATCGATGCCGTTCTTGGCCACGGGGGCGCCCCTCGCGGCGGCGGCGAGGGGCGCGTGGGTTGCCGAGAACGCGGGTTTGGGGGGTGTGGTCGACGGGTGGTGCGGTGGATCGATGCCGTTCTTGGCTACGTGGGCGCCCCTCGCGGTAGCGGCGAGGAGCGCGTGGGTAGCCGAGAACGCGGGTTGGGGGTGTGGTCGACGGGTGGGTGGTGGATCGATGCCGTTCTTGGCTACGTGGGCGCCCGTCGCGGTTTTGGCGAGGGGCGCGTGGGTAGCCGAGAACGAAGGGAACCGTGCCGACCAGTGGTGTCAATCAGCCCGGCTGGTCGGGCTGAACCTCGGGATTGGCGGGGACGGTGGTGTCCTCGGCGAGGAGCAGGTAGAGCTGGCGGCGGGCTTCGGCGAGGATCTTCTGGGCCTGGGCAATCTGCGCCGCCGAGCCGGCTTGGGCCACCTGCATCGTGGCGGCGCCGAGCTGGAACATCTGGTCCCGCAACGCGAGCCAGCTGCTGTCGGCATCGCCGGCGACCTCGTCCCAGGGCTTGGGCCGATCGGCGGTGGCCGCGACTGCGGCCCGGCCGGACTCGGTCAGCTGGAAGACGCGCTTGCCCTCCGCCTGGTCGGCGACGATGAGGCCTTCGTCCTCGAGCGCCGAGAGCGTGGGGTAGACCGAGCCCGGGCTCGGGGTCCACACGCCACCGGAGCGCTCGCCGAGCTCCTGGATGATCTGGTAGCCGTGCATCGGCTCCTCGGCGAGCAGCACGAGGATGCCTTGGCGGACATCGCCGCGCGCGGCCCGCCGACCTCGGCCGCGAGGGCCGCGACCGCCCGGCCCGCCGAAGCCGGGTCCGCCGGGTCCGCCGAAGCCGCCGAACGGACCGCCGAAGGGCCCGCCCGGGCCGCGCCGGCCGGATCGGGACCGCCCGGGATGGACGTCGGCCTGGTCGGTGCGGGGATCGCCGTGGTCGTGATCATGGTGGTGGTGATGATGGGGTTTCTGGTTGCCGAACATTGGTTCGGACTCCTTTCTCGGACGCTTCTACGTCACATCGAGACTGTTTTGATGCAGTCACGATATATCGGTACTGTCCGAACGACAACCCAGTTGTCCAAATTGAGGCCGTCCGTCGGCGGGCGACCGACGATCGGTCTCAATGTCGGAGGTGGGGCTCGGGCGGGGTGTGGGCGATACGGTGGCGCGGTGCTGGACGACGTGCGCGTGATCGAGCTGGGGATCTGGGTGGCGGGGCCGGGCGCGGGCGGGATCCTCGCTGACTGGGGGGCCGACGTCGTCAAGATCGAGGCGCCTGACGGCGACCCGATGCGGCGGGTGTTCAACCTGATCGTCGGGCACGGCCAACCCGAGTCGCCGCCGTTCGACCTGGACAACCGGGGCAAGCGGTCGGTCACGGTCGACCTCGCGACCGACGCCGGTCGAGAGGTCGTGCTGCGCCTGGTGCGTGACGCCGATGTGTTCCTGACCAATCTGCGGCCCGAGGCGGTGGCCCGGCTCGGGCTCGGTCCCACGGCGCTGATGCAGGAGAACCCGAGGCTCGTCTACGCGAGCATCACCGGGTACGGCCTCGACGGGCCCGATGCCGGTCGAGCCGGCTACGACGTCGGCGGCTTCTGGGCCCGCACGGGTGTCGCCTCGACGCTGGCGCCCGCCGGCGCGGCACCACCGGCGATCCGGGGTGGCTTCGGCGACCACGTCACGGGCATCACCACGCTGGCCGGCATCCTCGCGGCGCTGCTCGAGCGCCACCGCACCGGGCGCGGCCAGCTGGTCGAGACCTCGCTGTTGCGCACCGGCATCTACTGTCTCGGGTGGGATCTCGGGATCCAGGCGCGCTTCGACAAGTTGATCGGCGCGTTGCCCCGCACCGAAGAGCTCAACCCCATGGTGAACTGCTACGCCGCAGGGGACGGCAAGTGGTTCTGGCTGCTCGGCGTCGAATCCGATCGGGCCTTCCCGAAGGTGTGCGCCGCGCTGGAACGGACCGACCTGCTCGACGACGACCGGTTCAACTCCGCGCGTGGGCGTCGCAAGAACGCGAGCGACATGGTCGCGGCGCTCGACGAGGAGTTCGCCACCTACACCCGGGCGCAGCTCGTCGAGCGCTTCGAC
>JBBQHT010000400.1:0-3562 GCA_038324235.1 Acidimicrobiales bacterium | reverse complement strand
GTTCCCGGCGGCTGCCGACACCGAGGTGATCGGCCAGGGCAAGACGCTGATGATCTCGTGGTCCGGCGACGACACCCGGGTCATCACGTCCGGACGTGACGACGCGATCATCCGGGCGCGCGCCGAAGGCATCAAGGCGCTCGGGGCGCCGATCCTGCTGCGCTGGCGGTTCGAGATGAACCGGCCCAACCTGCAGGCCAGCACCTGGTCGCCCGCCGACTACATCGCGGCATGGAAGCACGTACGCGCGATCTTCACCGAGGTCGGTGCCACCAACGCCGCGTTCGTCTGGTGCCCCCTCGCCACGGACTTCGACGCGACCGACGGCGCCGCCTACTACCCCGGTGACGACCAGGTCGAGTGGATCTGCACCGACGTCTACCCGGGGCCCGACTACAGCAGCTTCGCCTCGGTGTCCCAGCAGTTCATGGCCTGGGCGTCCCTGCACGCCAAGCCGATCATCATCGGCGAGTTCGGCGCCGAGGCCTCGGGGTCGAACGCGCAGCGGGCGGACTGGCTCACCGGCGTCGACGCCTACGCGCACACGCATCCGCAGATCAAGTCGATCGTCTACTTCAACGCCCGGCGCAACGAGAACGGCAACGACCGCGACTTCACGCTGGCCGGCACGGGCGCGCCGCTGGCGGCCTTCCGCAAGATGGTGCTCGACCCCTACTTCGACAAGCCTGCCGGTTCCGGGTGAGTGGCGTGAGTGCCGACAGTCCCGCAGACGGTCACAAGCTCGTCTTCGTCGGCGGCCTGCACCGCAGCGGCACGACGCCGCTCGCCCGGGTCCTCGCCGAGCACCCGCAGGTGAGCGGGTTCGGCGTCGCGAGGCCGACGGGCGTCACCGAGGACGAGGGCCAGCACCTGCAGGACGTCTACCCCGCCGCGCGCACCCATGGCGGCGCCGGCCGTTTCGCCCTGCGCCCCGAGGCACACCTCACCGAGACCTCGCCGCTGGTCTCGGCGGCCAGCGCGAGCCGGTTGTACGAACAGTGGGCGCCCTACTGGGACCGCACCCGCGACTAACTGGTCGAGAAGTCGCCGCCCAACCTGGTAATGACACGGTTCCTGCAGGCGCTCTACCCCGATGCCTATTTCGTGATCATCGTGCGGCACCCGGTCGTGGTCGCGCTGTCGACGGAGAAATGGCTGCACGGCCGGACCCTGCGTACCCCGATGGCCAACTGGTTCGCGGCGCATGACGCCTTCGCCGCCGACGCCGCGCACCTCGAGCGTGTCCATGTCGTCAAGTACGAGTCGCTCGTCCGTGACCCGGTGGCCGAGCTCGCCGGCATCGGCGGCTTCCTCGGCCTGTCGGGCCCGGTGCCCACCGACTCCTGGCAGGGCGGGCGCAGCGACGCCTACACCCGACGCTGGCGCGAGCTGGCGTCCGACCGCAAGCCGTGGAAGCGGCTCACGCGGTCCTCGCTCATCCGCGCCTACGCCGATCGTGCGGCCGCCTACGGCTACGACCTCGAGGACCTCGACGTACTCCATCCGTGGCCAGGCACGAAGGTTTCGTAGAGCCTCGTCACTGTCCGTGACCGCTTGCGTCGGTCGTTCGGCCGATGTCCGCTGACGTACGGCCGGAATGACCTTCCTCGCCTTGTCGAGCACGGTCGCTCACCGTGACTCTTGGGTTGGGAAAGCGTGGTGGCGGCTCCCTGCCGCACCACCAGGTCGGGGAGGCCTTCGTGCGGATTCGTCGTTCTACCGCGCTCGTCGCTGTTCTGGCGACGGTTGCTGCCATGGGGGTCGCCACCGTCGGCACCGCCGCAGCGGTGCAGGTGCAGCAGACCAGTCTGGTGAGCGCAGACCCGGCGAACTACACGCCGAACGTTCTGGACGGCAAGGTCGAGTCGCTGGTCCAGGTCGGGGACGAGATCTATGCATCCGGCCTGTTCAGCCAGGTGCAGCTGCCGGGCAACAACAAGCCCATCCTCAACCGCACGAACGTCTTCGCGTTCAACGCGACGACCGGCGTCATCGACACCAGCTTCGTCCCGACGTTCGACGGCGAGATCACCACGCTGATCGCGGCCCCCGACGGCCAGTCGCTCTATGCCGGCGGCTACTTCGCCACCGTCAACGGCGTCACCTCGCGCAAGCTCGTACGGATCAACATCAGCGACGGCTCGATCACGTCCGGCTTCACCGCCCCGGTGTTCAACGACAACGTGCAGGACATGCGCCTCGTGCACGGCCAGCTCATCGTCGCCGGCCTTTTCACCACGGTGAACGGCGTCGCGCGCGGCCAGCTCGCCTCGCTCAACGCCGACACCGGCGCCCTGACGAACTTCGTCAACCACACGTTCGCCGGCCCGCACAACGGCGGCCTCCTCGCGGTCAACAAGATCGACGCGACCCCGGACGGCAACAAGATCCTCGCGCTCGGCAACTGGACCACGGTCGACGGCCAGAACCGCGACCTGCTCGTGCTCCTGGACACCTCCGGCTCGACCTCGGTCGTGTCGTCGTGGCAGACCAACTTCTTCGCACCGGGCTGCTCGCACTCCTTCGACACGTACATGCGCGACCTCGACATCTCCGCAGACGGCACGTGGGCGGTCGTCTCGACCACCGGGGCCTACGGCGGCGTCACCAGCCCGTGCGACACGCAGACCCGCTGGGACCTCACCACGACCGCGCAGAACCTCAAGCCGGTCTGGACCAACGTGACCGGTGGCGACACCACGTACGCGGTGGCGATCTCCGGCCCCGTCGTCTACGTCGGCGGGCACTTCCGCTGGGCCAACAACCCGTACGCGGGCGACAAGGCCGGTGCCGGGGCTGTTCCGAGGCAGGGCATCGCTGCCCTCGACGCGAACACCGGCCTGCCGCTGAGCTGGAACCCTGGCCGTGACCGCGGCGTCGGCGTCTTCGACCTCATCACCACGGCGACCGGTCTGTGGGTCGGCGACGACACCAACGGCATCGGTGGCGAGACGCACAAGCGGCTGGCCTTCTTCCCGCTCGCCGGTGGCGCGCCGATGCCGGCGAACGCGTCGGGCACGGTTCCCAACGACATCTACACGCTGGGCAACCCGAACATCGCCAACGACCCGAGCGTGCTCTACCGGATCGACGCCGCCGGCCCGTCCATCCCGACGGTCGACGACGGCCCCGACTGGGCGGCCGACCAGACCGACCCGAGCCCTTACCGCAACAGCGGCAACAACATCGCGACGTACACCGGCACGGTGTCGTACGACAGCACGGTCCCGAACACGACGCTCGACAAGGTACCGCCGGCGATCTTCAACAGCGAGCGGTGGGACGGCGGGACAGCGACCGACGGCCAGGAGATGCAGTGGCACTTCCCGGTGGCCGCGGGCACGAACGTCAGCGTGCGGCTCTACCTGTCCAACCGGTGCACCTGCACGCAGGTGCCCGGGCAGCGCAAGTTCGGCGTGACCATCGACGGAGCCTCGGTCGCGACCAACATCGACCGGTCGGCGA
The DNA here is from genome assembly GCA_038324235.1 of Acidimicrobiales bacterium. Classification (GTDB taxonomy): domain Bacteria; phylum Actinomycetota; class Acidimicrobiia; order Acidimicrobiales; family Acidimicrobilacustridaceae; genus JBBQHT01. The sequence continues at coordinate 97 of JBBQHT010000400.1, read as the reverse complement.
GCCCCGGCCCCAACGTAGGGACGATGAAGGCGTTCAACGTCACCAGTGACGGCTCGGTCGACATCACCTTCAACCACCAGGTCGAGAACCCGCTGGT
>JBBQHT010000399.1:0-3581 GCA_038324235.1 Acidimicrobiales bacterium | reverse complement strand
GGGTGCCTTAGCTGGGGGTGTGGGGTGGGTAGTTGGGCATGGGTAACCCTACTGGGGGGGTTTGGGGGGGGGGGCAGAGCTTCGGGAACTGGTTCGCCCTGACTCCGCGGCCGGGGCGTCGAGTGGATGACGAGAACGGCGAAACTTCTGGCCTCGCCCGCCTCGAGCGCGGATCAGGCCAGCGACCCGAGCAGGACCGGCGTCGAGGTGGGCGCCGGACTGCCGCCCAGGGGCTCGACGCTGACGGCCAGTTGGGTGACCTGCACGGTGGGGGGGAGCTGCATCTCGGCAGGCTCGGCGTCCATCACCGCGAGCGAGACGGGCGTGCCTCGGTCGATGGTCCACAGCTGGTACTGGTGGCCTGCGGCCGGTGCGGGCACGTCGTGGGGGACGACGACCGCGGTTCCGTCAGCCCCGACGATCACGTGGATGCGACCGAGTGCCGGCGGCCCGGTGAGGTCGGCCTCACGGGTGCCGGGCGCCGCCGTGAGCTGCGCCGTGCGCGTCGCGAGCGACGAGGCGAGGTCGTTGCTGGACCCGCTGCTCAGGCGCGTGCCCAGCAGGACCCCGACGAGCACCAGCAGCACGGCCGCGGCGGCGCCGGCGACCATCGTGAACGGGTGGCGCGTCCGCCTGGCGCCGTCATTGGGATCGATGACCGGGCCGGCGGTCGCGCCGCGGTGGTCGCGCAGGTCGATCACCGAACCGGTGGTCGTCCCGCTCGGATGATCGGCGCGGTCGTCCTCGATGGTGGCGACGATGTTCTCCCACACGGTTCGCGGTGCCGCCAGGTTGACGGTGAGCAACTCGACGATCTCGTCGAGGGCGAAGGTGAGGTGCACCACCTCGGCTCGGGCTGCGGGCGTGCGGTCGAGGTAGGCCTCGATGCGTCGAGCCTCGGCGTCGTCGACCGAGCCGGTCACGTACGCCCCCAACAACTCGTCGAGCTCGGGATCGCGGGGTCGGGCGATGGGCGTCACGGTGTGGTCGTCGTCTGCACTGGAACCGCTCATCGGGGGTCTCCCATCTCGAAGTCGTGCAGGGCCCCGGCGAGGCGCTTGAGCCCCAACCGGATCCGGCTCTTGACCGTGCCTTCCGCGACGCCCAGCCGGGTGGCCACCTCGCGGTAGGTGTGACCGCCGAAGTAGGCGAGGTGGATGGCCTCGCGCTCGCCGTCGGACAGCTCCAGCAGCGCCTCCCGGACCCGCTTGTCGCGGACCAGGCTCAGCACCTCGGCCTCCACATCGGGGGCCGGCGCGTCGATCTCGCGCTCGTCGCGTGCTTCGCGCTGGCGGCGGGCGGACTCGGAGCGAAGCCGCTCGATGCTGCGGCTGTGCGCCTCGCGGTACAAGAAGGAGCGCAGGGCGCCGCGCGCGGGATCGAAGCGCTGGGGGTCGTTCCAGAGCCGCAGGAACACCTCCTGCACGACCTCCTCCGCGATGGCGGGGCTCCCGCTGATCCGACACGCCAGGCCGTGGACGGTCGGGGCGTGGCGCTCGTACAGCGTCTGCAGGGCGCGCTGGTCTCGCAGACCGACCGACGCCATGAGCGCCGGGTCTTCGAGCGTGGCGATGAGGTTGGCGTCGCGGGTGATCATGCACGGTGAGGACGGAGCTGGACCGCGTGTCAGATGACGGTCATCTTTCACACGCGCTGAGGTTCTGGCCGGAACCATCACCGGGTACATCCGTCAGCCCACCAGGACGACGACCGAGTGCCAGCCGGATGCGCCGTCGGGGATCGGCGCGGCGCGATCGGTGGTCTGCAGCTGACCCGTCTCGTCGGTGGCTCGGGCCGTGATGGTGTGGCTGCCGGGGGTCGCGTCCCACTCGAGCACCCACTGGCGCCAGGTGTCGGCATGAGGAACCGCGCCGAGCGTGGCGACCTGCCACGGTCCATCGTCGACCTGCACCTCGACCTGCCGGATGCCTCGGTGGATGGCCCAGGCAACGCCACCGATGGCGGTGCGTCCGACCGGGATCGTCGCCAGGCCGCGCGGCGTGTCGATGCGCGTCAGGGTCTTGATCGTGGCCTGCTTGGCCCAGCTCCGCTGCACCCAGTACGCGTCGTAGGCGGCGAAGGTGGTGAGCTCGATGTCGGTGACCCACTTGGTGGCCGACGTGTAGCCGTAGAGACCGGGGACCACGATGCGGGCCGGGAAGCCGTGGATGACCGGCAGCGGCTCACCGTTCATGCCGACCGCGACCATCGCGTCGCGACCGTCGCGCAGCGCGCTGACCGGGGTGCCGGCCGTCCAGCCGTCCACGGACGTGCTGACGAGCTGGTCGGCGCCGTCTTGCACGCCGGCTTCGTCGAGCAGCTCGGCGAGCGGGACTCCGAGCCAGCGGGCGGTTCCGGCGTAGGACCCACCGACCTCGTTCGAGACGCACACCATCGTCAGGTCGCGCTCGATGAGCTTTCGGTCGAGCAGGTCCTGGTACGACAGGTTGAGCTCGTGATCCACCATGCCGTGGATGCGCAGCGCCCACGTGTCCGGCGCGACCTGGGGGGCCACGAGGGCGGTGTCGACGCGGTAGAAGTCGGCGTTCGTGGTCATGAACGGGGTGATCCCCGGGGTCCCGAGGTCGGTGCCGGCAGGGAGCGCCGGCGCAGCCGAGGCGGGCGCGGGCAAGGTCAGCTCGGCCCGCGCCGCGCTGACGTCGAACCGGCCCTGCTGGGACCGGCCCACCGCCCCGACGACGACGGCGCCGGTACCGACCATCGCGGCCTGGCGCAGGAACCGGCGCCGGTCGAACCCGGCGGGTGCCCCAGGCGTCGAGGTGGCGATCATGGTGGCGGGCTGCTCGGCGCCGGGACGGACGACGTCGTCGTTGGATGCCGGTGTCGATGCCGATGCTGGTGTCGATGCCGGTGCTTGCCCTCCGGTCGGGCCCAACAGCCAGACCAGCGCAGCGAGCGCCGCCCCCGCGCCGAGCAGGCTCGGGAGCGCGGCGGTGATGGTGGCGCCGGGCCGGGCGAGCGCGGTGGCCGCCCCGACAAGCCCGAACAGCGTGATGCCGGCGAGGCCGATCCACCGTCGGCGGCGGGCCAGGATGCCGATCACGGCCGCGAACACCGCCAGCAGCACGAGCGTGCCCACGATGAGCGCCACCTTGTCGTTGGACCCGAACGTCGTGATGGCGAAGGTCTTGACGGGTGGCGGCACGTGGTCGATGACCCATTCGCCGACCGACACGACTGGTGACGTGGTGGACGGCACGAACCCGCTGACCAGCTCGGCGACCGCCAGCGCCACGGCGGCTGCGAGCAGACCGGAGGCGGCGCCGGCGAGCCGACCCGGTCGGGTCGAGGGTCGGACAGACGGCGGGGGAGGGTTCATGCCCCCACTCCGCGACCGGTGCTCGTCCTGGATGACCGCGATCTGGCGGTCGGGCTGGTCAGCTCCTGGGCGTCAGGCCCGGTCGGCCACGCTCATGTCCTCGACCCGACCGTCGGCGTGGCGGGCGAAGCGGCCCTGCTCGGGTGGGTGCACCGGGTCGTCGGAGGGCCAGGGCCAGCCGCCGAACTGCGTGCGCTGGTAGTCGTGGAAGGCCTGTTCGATCTCGGCCCGGGTGTTCATC
>JBBQHT010000398.1:0-3594 GCA_038324235.1 Acidimicrobiales bacterium | reverse complement strand
GCCGGCCGGCCCCGCCCGCGGCCGCGGCGCCCGGACCGGGACCACGGCCGGTAACGATCGGCTCCCGGTGGGGGGCGTCGGACGGGCTCGCCGGTCGGCCGCCTAGGTCCGCCGGCGAGCGACGCGTCCGGTGCGACCGGTTCCGACCCGCCCCGGCAAAAGCGACACGGAGTAGTGTCGATATTGGTGGCGAAGGAGCGACGCAATGCGGAACCGGAACAGATGTCGTTGTTCGGCCCCTACGGGCCGGGGGAAGATGAAGCCGATGAACCACTACGGGAAGTTGGCGCACGATCACTGGGCGCAGTGGCTCCCGACCCGGTTCCACCAGATCGAGAACCCGGACCGCTTCTTCACGGGCCTGGGCTCCGAGGTGGCCGAACAGATCGAGGCGACAATGGAGGCCACGACGATCCCGGCGAACGTCCCGGCCGACCAGACGGCGGGGTGGTGGACCATGGCCCGGTTGAACGCCACCAACCAGGCGCTGGCGGAGATGGTGTTCCTCCCCCCGGAGGCGGGCCTCGAGGAGGAGGAGTTGCCGTTGGACCGGTACAACCCGGTGAACCTCAACCATCAGATCATGATGGAGATCATCGAGGACCAACGCGAACTGGAGTATCAGGAACAGCTCGCCCTGGACGCCGAGATCGCGGCGGAGAAGCTGACCGACCAGCCGCACTGACCCGGTTCGCGCCGGCGGGCCAGGATGACCTGGCCCCGCCCGGGGAACGGGCCAAAGCCCGGGCCAACCTCGACGCCTTGCACCGCCTGGCCGAGCTCGACGAGGCCGGGCGGGCCGTGACGGCCGGCGACCAGGCGGTGTTGGGCCGGTGGGCCGGCTGGGGGGCGTTGGCCGGGGTGTTCGACGAGCACGACGACCGCTGGGCCCGGGAACGGACCGAGCTGCAGGGCTTGGTCGACGCCGAGGCGTGGGCGGCGGCGCGGCGTACGACGCTGAACGCGCACTACACCGACGCCCGCGTCGTCGCCGCGGTGTGGGCCACGGTGAGCGGGGCCGGGTTCGCCGGTGGGGCCGTGCTCGAGCCGGGTTGCGGCGCCGGGAACTTCATCGGCCTCGCCCCCCACCCCGAGGCGTCGTCGTTCGTCGGCATCGAGCTCGATCCCACGACCGCCCGCATCGCCCAGGCCCTCTACCCCGACGCCCAGATCCGCGCCGAAGGCTTCGAGACCACCCGGTTCCCGGCGGGCTCGTTCGATCTGGCGGTCGGGAACGTCCCGTTCGGGGACTTCCGGCTCGTGGACCCGGTCCACAACCGGGCCGGGCACAACATCCACAACCACTTCATCGTCAAAGCCCTCGACCTGACCCGCCCTGGCGGCTACGTCGCCCTCATCACGTCCCGGTACACCCTCGACGCGGCGTCACCGACCGCCCGCCAAGCCATGCACGACCAGGCTGACCTCGTCGGCGCGCTCCGCCTCCCGGCCGGCGCGTTCCGCGCCGCGGCGGGCACCGACGTGATCTGTGACTTGGTCGTGTTCCGCCGCCGCGAACCCGACCGGACCCCCGGCGCCGCCAGCTGGCTCGGCCTCGGAACCTTGGACACCCCGACCGGGGCGGTGCCGGTAAACCGGTTCTTCGTCGACCACCCCGAGCTCATCGCCGGCGACGCCACCGTGGGCCGGGGCCAGTACCGCAACGAGGACCTCGTCGTGGCCCGCACCGACGACTTCGACACCCGCCTCGACCAGGCCGTCACCGAGCTCGTGGCCCGCGCCGAAAACCAGGACCTGACCTACACGCCGGGGACCGCGGGCCCCGGGGTGGCGCCGCGGGCGGTGGTGGCCCCGCCGGCAGGGTGGAAAGAAGGATCGATCCACCGCCACGGCGGCGGGTTCGTCACCGTCGAAGCCGGCACCGTCATCCCGTTCGGCGTGCGGGCCGGGGACGGCGACGAACTGGGGGCGCTGGTCGATCTGCGGGCCACCGCGCTCGAGCTGCTCGACGTGCAGGCCCACTCGGCGCAGGACGACGCGTTCGAGGTGCTGCAGGGCCGCTTGAACGATCAATACGACCGCTACGTGGCCCGCTGGGGGCCGATCAACCGGTTCCGCCTGGTCCGCGCCGGGCGGGTCGACCCGGACACCGGCGCCGACCGGATGCGCAAGCTCCACCCCGCCATGGGCGGCTTCCGCGCCGACGGCGACGCCCCCACGGTGCTGGCCCTGGAGAACTTCGACGAAGAGACCGGCCACGCCACCAAGGCGGCGATCTTCACCCGCCGGGTCGTCGCCCCCCGCGTGCAGGTCAACGCGGCCGCCACCCCCGCCGAGGCCCTGGCCGTCTGTCTCGATCAACTCGGCCGGCCCGACCTCGACCGCATCAGCTCCCTCCTCCGCGTCGACGGCCCGACCGCGCGGCGGGCGCTGGGCGAACTGGTGTGGGACGACCCCGCCTCCGGGCAGCTCGTAGCGGCCGGCACATATCTGGCCGGCGACGTCCGGGCCAAACTCACCGCGGCGCGCACCGCCGCGGCCACGGATGGCCGCTACGCCGCGAACGTGGTGGCCTTGGAACGGGTCGTGCCCGAAGATCTCGGCCCGGGCCAGATCGACGCCCGGCCCGGCGCCACGTGGATCCCCGAACGCGACGTCGAAGCGTTCGTCACCGAGGTCCTGGGCGCCAGCCACGCCACCGTGACCTATGAGGCGGCGGTGGGCACCTGGACGGTGAAGGTCCCGCCGGGCGAGCGGCGCAGCGTCGCGATGTCGTCGCAGTGGGGCACCGAACGGGCGCTCGGCTACGACCTGTTGGCCAAGGCCGCCAACCAGACCGTCCCCAGCGTGTACGACACCGTCGACGACAAACGGGTCCTGAACCTCAACGCCACCCTCGAAGCGCGGACCAAACAGGACGCCATCGTCGACCGGTTCGCCACCTGGATCTGGGAAGACGACGACCGCGCCGCCCGCCTGGCCGCCCGCTACAACGAACTGTTCAACGCCACGGTGGTGCCCACCTTTGACGGGTCGCACCTGTCGCTGCCCGGCCTGGTCGAGGGGTTCACCCCCCATGCCCATCAGCGCGACGCGGTGTGGCGGACCCTGTCCGAGCCCACCGTGCTCCTGGCCCATGAGGTTGGCGCCGGGAAGACCGCCACCATGGTGATCTCCGCCCTGGAGCTGCGCCGGGTCGGCCTCGTCGCGAAGCCGGCGATCGTGGTCCCCAACCACATGCTCGAGCAGTTCACCCGCGAAGCCCAACAGCTCTACCCCCAAGCCCACCTGCTGGTCGCCGGCGCCGACGAAGTCTCCGCCGCCGGGCGCAAGGGATTCGTGGCCCGCGCCGCGATGGGGGACTGGGACGCCGTGATCATCACCCACTCGGCGTTCGAGAAGCTCCCCGTCAGCGCGGATGCTCGGGCCCGCTTCATCACCGCCGAGCTCGACGAGCTCCGCCGCGCGCTTGACGCGGCGGCCGCCGCGGACCGGCCGTCGGTGAAGGCCATCGAGAAGGCCATCATGCGCCGCGAGACCACCCTCAACGAGCTGCTGGCCCCCGGCCGCAAAGATGACGGGGTCACCTTCGAAGCGACCGGTATTGACTACGTCTGCGTCGACGAGGCCCAC
>JBBQHT010000397.1:0-3642 GCA_038324235.1 Acidimicrobiales bacterium | reverse complement strand
GGGGTGCCGGGTGCCGGGTGCGGGCGGAACCGTGACGAGTGAGGACGAACGGGGCAGGTGCGCCCCGCCCGCCCACCTCACACCAGGATCTGGCGAGCGAGCTCGGCGGGGGTGTGCTCGCCGACGGTGTAGGGCCGCAGGCGCCACCGGAACCGGTGGGTCCCACCGAGGACGCGGTACGCCCGCAACGTGTCGGGCCCACAGCTTCCGGTCCCCAGGCCCCGCTGCGCGGCATCGAGGTGCACCACGACCTGGTCGGTGGCCACGAGCTCGGTCCAATCCCGGGCCCGCCACAGCGCATCGGTCTCGTAGTGGCTCACGGTGACCTGCGGGTCGGCCATGTCGAGCCCCGCGCCGAGCACCCCGACGCGAGGACGGTCCGTCCCCGCCGCCTCCGCCGTCTGTTCGAGCGCCCACCACCTCACGCCGGTGTGGGCCCCGTGCTCCTGGGGCATCAGGTACGGCACGTACTGCTCGGCGACGGTCGAGGACCAGCGTCCCACCACGGCCGCCGCCCGCCGGTCGGTCGCGTTCTCGTGCGGGCCCAGGGCGAGCAAGCTCAGGTGCTCGAAGCCGGCCGGCAGGTGGAACGACACGCCGACACGCGGCAGATCGGTCCAGCCCTTGGGCAGCGTGATGGTCTCGTCGAACACCAGGTCACCGGTCGGGTGCACCGTCACCGTCTGCTGGTGGGTGATGAAGACCGCGGGGTCGTGGCCCCACGCCTTCGTGCGCCTGGTCACGACCACGAGACCTTTGCGACGGCGGACCGACACGCCGACCGGCGCGCGGTGCAGGTCGTCGAGGCCCCACGCGAGCCACCGGGTCAGCGGCTTGCCGGCCATGCCGACCCAGAGCTCCTTGTCGGTGTCGCCGACGAAGAGCTTCATGCCGTCGTTGTCGATCGGCGCGCGCCACAGCTCGAATCGCGGAGCTGCGGCGAGCACGTCGGTGCCGTTCCAGCGCAGAGATGCGATCGCACCTGAGCCCTCGTCCACCGTCAGCGCCAGCGATCCGGCGGTGACGTGGGCGTACCCGTCGGCTCGCGCCAGTTCGACTGCGTGGTGACCTCCGGTCGAGACCGGCCCGGCCGGAGCGATCGTCACGGCCCGGGCCGGGCGCGTGCGCAACAGCAACTGATCCCACGCCACGATGTACCCGCGCTCGGCCCACGACACCTTCTCGGCCACCCCGAAGCGCACGTTGAGGTGGGCCACCTGGCCGGGTCCGAGCGCCGGGCGCTCGAACGGGACGTCGACCACGACTGCGGCCCGGGCCGCGACGGGCGGCAACGCCAACGGCCCCGACTGGACCGCCACGCCGTCGACGATCACCTCCCACGACGCCCGCAGCCACCCCAGATCGCGGAACCACTGCGCGTTGTGGACGCGGACCTGACCGCGCCGCAGCTCGGCCGCCGAGGCGGTCACCCGGGCGGGTCGGCCGAGCCACTGCACCTCGGCCAGCGCCGGGTGCGGGTCGCCCGCGGGACCCACGAGCCCGTCGGCAACGAAGTTGGCGTCGTTGGGTTGATCGCCGAACTGGCCGCCGTACGCGTAGAACGTCTCGCCGTCCCGCTCGGCGAGGATGCCGTGGTCCTTCCACTCCCAGATGAAGCCGCCCTGCAACCCGTCGTGGTCCTCGATCGCGGCCCAGTAGTCCGCAAGGCTGCCGTTGCTGTTGCCCATCGCGTGGCTGTACTCGCACATGATGAGCGGTCGGTCAGCGCGACGGCCGCTCGCCGCCGCCCGCGCCGGTGCCGAGTCGGACCACTCGACGATCGCTTCGATCGACGGGTACATCGGACACACGATGTCGGTGCACGAGGCGTCGGCGTGCAGGTCACCCATCACGGCGCCTTCGTAGTGCAGGGGGCGGGTCGGGTCGTAGTGACGGAGGTAGCCGGCCATCGCGTCGTGCGCGGCGCCGTATCCGCTCTCGTTGCCTAGCGACCACACGATGATGCTCGGGTGGTTCTTGTCGCGCTGGGCCATGCGGGCGGCGCGATCCACGAACGCGCTCAGGTAGCGCGGGTCGTGGCACAGATCGAAGATCCAGGCGTGGCTCTCGATGTTGGCCTCGTCGATCACATAGAGGCCGAGCTCGTCGCACAGGTCGTAGAAGCGGGGATCGTTCGGGTAGTGCGAGCACCGCACCGCATTGAGGTTCGCCCGCTTCATCGCCACCAGATCACGGCGCATGTCCTCCACGGTCACGGCTTTGCCGGTGCGGGGATGGTGATCGTGGCGGTTCACGCCGTGCAGGTAGACCGGTTGCCCGTTGATCAGCAGCGCCCGATCGCGCACCTCGACGGTACGGAACCCCACGGTGTCGGCCGCGACCTCGCGGACCGTCCCCGTCGGGTCGACGAGGGACACGAGCACGCGGTAGCGGCGGGGCTGCTCGGCCGACCACGCCTCGATGTCGGCCACGTCCGTGCGGAGCTTCACGACGTGGCCACCGAAGAGGTACGGACGCGTGTCGTGGGGCACCGCGCCGGCCAGCACCGGCGCCAGAGCCTCGCCCGCACCCGCACCTGCGCCCGTCAGGCCCGGCAGCGCCTCGAGCCGGGCTTGCACCGTCCAGCCGGGCTCGATCAGCTCGTCGCGGCGGAAGCCCACCGTCACCCGGACCTCGAGCGTGCCCGCGACGAGCGCGCCCGCCGGGGCGGAGCTCGCGGGCGCGAGCCCGGCGCGGACCTTCACATCGGCGAGGTGCACCGGATCGGTGGCGTAGAGGTAGACCTCGCGGTGCAGGCCCGCCATCCACCACTGGTCCTGGTCCTCGACGTGGCTGGCATCGGACCACCGCACGACCATGCACGCCACGAGGTTGGTCCGGCCGGGTCGGATGTGGTCGGTGATGTCGAACTCGGACTCGAGCCGGGAGTCCTTCGCCATGCCGACGGGCCGACCGTTCACGTAGACGTACACCACGCTCTCGGCGCCACCGAGGTGCAGGACCACGCGCCGCCCCCGCCAGTCGCGTGGCACCCGGAACTCACGCCGGTACAGACCCGTCGGGTTGTCGGCCGGCACGGCGGGCGGTCGGCCCGGGAACGGCATGAAGATGTTCGTGTAGTGCGGGCGGTCATACCCCTGCACCGTCCAGTTGCCGGGCACGGCGATCTCGTCCCAGCCCGACGCATCGGTCGCGGGATCGGCGAACGTGGCCGGGACGGCCTCGGGGCGGGCCACGAGCTGGAAGCGCCAGTCGCCGTCGAGGGACAAGAACCAGGGGGTGCGGGCGCGCTCGCCCGTGCGCGCGGCATCGAGATCGGGATAGGGCAGCAGCGGGCTGCGCATCGGCAGCCGACCGACGCCGGTGATCTCGGGGGTGGCCCAGGTCCGTTCGCCGGCGGCACCGAAGCCCGGGGCCGGCATGGTCGGCAGGGTGCTCATCGCGTCCGTCCTTTCGATGTCGCGCGGCCGGTCGTGGTCGCGGCCTTCGCATTGGTCTTGCGCTTCGCGCGCGCAGCAGGGGTCGGTGCGGGCGGCGTCGGCGCGCCCAGCGTCGCGGCCTGCTCGTCGAGGAACTGCTGGGCGGCGCCCTGCAACGACACGCGCAAGGTCACGGCCACGATCGATTGCGCCAGGGTGCCGAGCTCGCCCAGCGCCCCGGTGATCGAGCCGACCTGATCTG
>JBBQHT010000396.1:0-3644 GCA_038324235.1 Acidimicrobiales bacterium | reverse complement strand
AGCGCATCCGCGATCGGGTCATCGCCGAGATGACCAACGCCGGCGAGGACTTCGGACCCGAGAGCATCACCCGAGCGTTCGAGGACAGCGACGACGAGAAGATGACCGAGATCCGGGCCCGGGTCGATGCGATCGTCCATGATCCGGCGACGGCCGACGCGTTGAAGCCGTGGTACCGCCAGCTCTGCAAGCGGCCGTGCTTCCACGACGAGTACCTGCAGGCGTACAACGAGCCCGGCGTGCGCCTCGTCGACACCGACGGTCAGGGGGTCGAGCGGATCGACGAGACCGGCGTGTGGGTCGCGGGCGTCCACCACGAGCTGGACTGCCTCATCTTCGCGTCCGGCTTCGAGGTCGGTACCGACTACAAGCGGCGCGCCGGCTACGAGACCGTCGGGCGGGACGGGCTCACGCTGTCCAAGCACTGGGCCGACGGCATGCAGTCCCTGCACGGCATCCACGCGGCCGGTTTCCCCAACTTGTTCATCGTGGGCTTGAGCCAGGGCGCGAACCTCATCTCGAACATCACGCACAACCTCACCGAGGCCGGCTCCACGATCGCCGCCGTCATCGCCCATGCCGTCGAGGTGGGGGCCGACGAGGTCGAGGTCACCGACGACGCCGAGCAGCGGTGGGTCACGATGCTCGACGGCAACACCATGTCGTTCCTCGGGAACCTCGACTGCACCCCCGGCTACTACAACAACGAGGGCAAGCCGATGGGCCGGCGTGAGCGCCTGAACGGGAGCGGCTACCCCCAGGGCCCGGTCGCGTACTTCCACTACATCGACGCCTGGCGGAGCTCGGGGGCGTTCGAGGGACTCGTGTTCCGGTCCGGCGCGGCAGTCGATGGAGCCGTCCCGGTGGGTCGCCCACCGACCTGAGCACGCGGTCTCAGGAGTTGAGCACCGACCGGAGGAAGTCGGCGATGGCCGGCGCCTGCGCCACGGTGAAGGCCGGGGTCAGGTGGCCCGCGTCCTGATAGACGAGGTCGCCGTCGTGCTCGACCGCGCAGCTGCGCGGGCCGCACACCGTTGGGGCGATGGCGAAGGTGGGAACCGAGCCGGCGCCTTCGGTGGCGGCGAGCTGCCGGTCGTTGAACGCGTCGACTCCCGGCATCACGTCGTCGCGGCTCGGGGTGCAACCGTCGATCGACTGGGTGCGGGCCAGGCAGATGTTCGGATCTGCCGGCAGCACCGGGTTCTCCAGGACCACGCCGACGCGCCGACCGTCCGCATGGAGCGCCTCGATCGTGGATCGGAGGCCCTGCTGCCAGATGTCGAGCTGTCCGGCCGAGTCCGGCAACGCGTTGGTCGCGTCGAGGATGCGGCCCTCGTAGTCCGCGTTGGCGAGGACGACCGCCGCGGGATCGAACGTGGCGATCAGCCGAGCCGTGTCGCGGCGGAACCGCGCGCACAGGTCCGAGGGCACGAGCTTCGTGGTCGACCGGGCGATGGGGATCTCCACCGACGGGCAACCGCCGCGGGTGTGCACGATGAGGCGCACCCCCAGTTTCTCGGCGGCCGCCGCGAACGCGGGGACCCACTGCGCGGCGTGGGAGTCGCCGGTCAGCAGCACGGTCTTCGTCGCCCCCGGGTTCCCGTAGGCGCAGTAGCCGATGCCGTCGGGTGTGCGGGCGGACGCGCAGACGGCGTCGCCCCCTGCGGCGGCACCCTGTTGCGCGACCGTGATCCGTCGGTAGAACGGTTCGTCCAACCGCGTGTCCGCCGCGCGATGCACTCCGAACGCCACGGCGAGGCCGACGAGCGTGACGACCGCGCCGACCGCGAAGGTCCGGGCCGGGCGGGCCAGCAGCCGGGCGTCGAAGCGGATCGGGTTCTCGACGACGAGCAGCGCGACGCCCGCGATCGCCAGGCCTGCGGCCGCCCCGGCCAGGCGCGCCGACGTGGTGTCACGTCCGAGGTAGGCGACGGCGAGCAGGATGAAGGGCCAGTGCCAGAGGTACCACGAGTAGGACAGCCGCCCCAGCCACTGGGCGGGCCGGACGCTCAGCGCGGCAGCCACGGGTGAGCGCGACCACTGGCCGGTCAGGATGAGCAGGGCGGTGCCGAGCACCGGTACGACCGTCGCCCCGCCCGGGTACGGCGTGGCATCCGTGAAGGCCACGGCCGCGACGAGGATCAGCCCGAGCCCGATCGCCGCGCCCACCGCCGGCACCACCGGGCCGCGGGTGGTGGCCCGGGGGCGACCCAGGAGCGCGGCGGAGAGAAGCCCGCCCACCGAGAACTCCCAGGCGCGCGTCGGCAGGCTGAAGAACGACCATGGCGTGCCGCGGGCGGTCAGCCCCACGGCGAGGGCGAACGACACCACGCCGACGGCGGCCAGGGCGATGACGAAGGCGGCCCGGCGCTGGCCCGCCCGCCGCCGGAAGCACCAGGCGAGCCCGACGACCAACAGCGGCCACGCCAGGTAGAACTGCTCCTCCACGCCCAGCGACCACGTGTGGAGGAACAGGCTGGAGTTGGGATCGGCGGCGAAGTAGTTGGTGGCGTGCTGCGCGAACAGGAGGTTCGACACGTACACGAGGCTCGCCGCGCCTTCGGTGGCGGCCCGGTTCCACTCGATGGGTGACAACTCCACCAGTGCGATGAGCAGGACGACCACGACCATGACGGCGAGGGCGGGCACGAGCCGGCGAACCCGTCCCGCCCAGAACGAGCGGAGCCGCACCGTCGAGGTCGAGTGCACCTCGCCGAGCAGCTTGCCCGTGATGAGGAACCCCGAGATCACGAAGAAGACGTCGACGCCGACGAAGCCGCCGGTGAACGGCCTGATGCCGACGTGGTAGCCGACCACCAGCAGGATCGCCACGGCGCGCAGGCCGTCGATGTCGGGGCGGAAGTCCCGCGCCGGGTGGGGAGACGTCGTCGCGGGTTCAGCCGCGGCCAGGATGCTCACGGTCTCAGCGCTTGACCGCGCGCAGGAGGACGAACTTGGGGTTGCTGGCGATCACATCGCAGGCCCCGAAGAGTCGGGTGAGCTTGGCGTGGTAGGCGGGGTGCCGGTTGCCGACGACCCACAGCTCGCCGCCGGGGGACAGCGCGTCGCGGGCGTCGGCGAACATCGACCAGGCGACCGCATCGCTCAGCGCGTTGTTGGTGTGGAACGGCGGGTTGTTGAGCACGAGATCGACGCTCTCACGCTCGATCGTGCCTCCCGCGTCGAGGTCGAAGAGGCCGTGGCCGACCATGAACCGAGCCCGGGGCTCGGGCCCGGCGTCCGCGTCGGCGATGGTCGCGCGGAAGGTCGCCTCGGCCGACGCCACGGCGAGGTACGACTCGTCCACGAACGTCACCTCGGCCGTGGGGTGCACCAGGGCGGCGACGGCGCCGACGATCCCGTCGCCACATCCGAGATCGACGATGGAACCGATGTCCATGGATGACCTGAGCTCGTGGGGGAGGTGCTCGAGCAGCAACTCGGTGCCGCTGTCGAGCCGGCCCCCGCCGAAGACGCCCGGCAGGCTCACCACGGTGACCGGGTCGGCCGCCCCGGCGAGCCGGTAGGTCGACGTGGTCGCAGGGGCGGGGGGCTCGTGCACCGTGTCGGCGTCACGGGCGCGGGGACTGCTGAAGATGAGTCGAGCCTTCTTCGTGGCGAGCGACGTGGTCGTGGGCCCGATG